>DBFEBE010000080.1:0-29089 GCA_048318985.1 Collinsella sp. | reverse complement strand
GCCCTGCGAGGCGCTCCTGCTGCCTGGCGTCCCAAGGAGACCGGGCCCTTGGGGCCGTGAACCCCAGCGGACCTCTGCGCGCTCCGTCCCTGCACTTTCGGTGCTCCGTGCGGGGCTTCGCGCCGTGCGGAGCGCCGGGTCCGTGCTATATATTATGTGCGCCCCGTGCGCAAATTCTCACAACCCTCCATCCGCTAGCGTCACCGGATCGGCTGCGTGCCGACCCGGTCGCCCACCGTCTCGGTCCACCGAAGGAAAGGAACGACACCTCGGCATGAAGCGCGACAAGCTCAAACCCATTCTGTTCAGCATCGTCAAGCACTCCAGCCCCGAAGAGCTGCGTACGCAGATCCCGCGCGACATCGTGGCGGGCATCGTGGTCGCCGTCGTGGCGCTGCCGCTCTCCATCGCGCTCGCCATCGCCTCGGGCGTCGGCCCCGAGCAGGGCCTCTATACCGCCATCGTCGCCGGCTTCGTCATCGCGCTGCTGGGCGGCAGCCCCGTCCAGATCTCGGGTCCCACGGCGGCGTTCGCCACCATCGTCGCGGGCATCGTCGCGACCGACGGCATGGACGGGCTCATCGCGGCGACCGTCATCGCCGGTGCGCTGCTCATCATCATGGGCGCGCTGCGCCTGGGCACGCTCATCCGCTTCGTGCCCCACACCATCACGACCGGGTTCACCGCGGGCATCGCGGTCACCATCGTGATCGGCCAGCTCAAGGACCTGCTCGGCCTCACGTACCCCGCCGGCACGGCGCCCATCGAGAGCATGGACAAGCTCGCCGCCGTCACGGCCAACATGGGCACGCTCAACATGAGCGCCCTGATGGTGGGGCTGGCGTGCCTTGCCGCGCTCGTCGTCTGGCCGCGCGTGAGCGAGCGCGTCCCGGCGTCGCTCGTCGCGGTGGTCGCGGGCATCGCGCTCGTGGAGGGCCTCGACCTTCCCGTCAACACCATCGGCGACCTCTACACCATCAACCCCGGCCTGCCCGCGCTCCACGTCCCGAACCTCACGTTCGACCTCATCCGCGCCGAGCTCCCCAACGGCCTCACCATCGCGGTCCTGGCGGCGATCGAGTCGCTGCTCTCGTGCGTGGTCGCCGACTCGATGATCAGCTCCCACCACCGCGCCAACATGGAGCTCGTGGCGCAGGGCGCCGGAAACATCGCCTCCGCGCTGTTCGGCGGCATCCCCGCCACGGGCGCCATCGCGCGCACCGCCGCCAACGTCAAGAGCGGCGGCCGCACGCCGGTCGCCGGGATGGTGCACGCCGTGGTCCTGCTGCTCGTGCTCGTCTTCCTCATGCCGTACGCCGCGCTCATCCCCATGCCCACCATCGCGGCGATCCTGCTGCAGGTCGCCTACAACATGTCGGGCTGGCGCAACGTGCTCCACGTCTGCCGCACCGCGTCGCGCGGCGCCGTCGCCGTCATGCTCGTCACCCTCGGCCTCACCGTGGCGTTCGACCTGGTCACCGCCATCGGGGCCGGGATGCTCATCACGATGGTGCTGTTCATGAAGATGCTCGCCGAGGAAACCGAGGTCCGCGGCTGGCGCTACTTCGGCGACATGGACTCCGAGGTGACGCACATGCGCGAGCTGCCGCGCAGCGTCCGCGTGTACGAGATCAACGGCCCGATGTTCTTCGGCATGACCGACCGGCTGATGGACATCTCGGTGAAGGACTTCACGCGCTGCCTCATCATCCGGATGCGCGGCGTGCCGTCGCTGGACTCCTCCGCCATGAAGGCGCTCGAGGACCTGCGCGCGGACTGCGCCGAGCACGGGGTGCGGCTGATCATCTCCCATGCGAACGAGCAGCCTCTGCGCACGATGGAGCGTGCCGGCTTCGTTGACCGCGTGGGGCGCGAGCATTTCCGCGCGAACATCGACGACGCGATCGCGCACGCGCGCGAGCTTCTGGGGGAGTAGGGCCGCCGTCGGCGCTCCGGCAGAGGCGGGCCGTCCTTATGAAATGCTATCAATAATGTGTCTTATTTGAGATGGGAGATATTCCCGAGCGCTCTCGCGCGGCTGCCGAATGCTTGCCGCTATACTAGAGCCATCGTTTATCGCCTGTGAAAGGAGCCTGCCATGGCTGAGAAGACCTACAAGTTCGTGTGCGTCGTTTGCGGCTACGAGGTCGAGGTCGACACCCCCGAGCTGCCCGAGGATTACGTCTGCCCGCTGTGCGGCGTCGGTCCGGACCAGTTCGAGCTCGTCGAGGAGTAGGCTTCTCGCCTGCATGCGCGCAAGACATACGCTGAGCCGCGGGGCGCCTCCGTTCGGGGGCGCCCCGTTTGCGTTCCCGGCGTGCCAAAAGGCAGCGTGCCAAAAGGGACGTACCCTAACGGCACGGCTGAACGTTCGGCGTGCCGTTAGGGTATGTCCCTCTTGGCGAGGGCCTGTCCCTTTTGGCACGCGCGGCGGCATGGTTTCCATGTGGCGGCGCGCAACCTGCACATCGCTTCCTGGCTGATTGGATAGAGTGTTCAGCAACTGTGTCTGCGCGGCCGCATGCGGAGCGCACGTCCAAGAGGAAGAACCATATGGGATTCGTTTCTAAACTGCTCTCGTTCGGCGCCGACAAGGAGCTGAAGCGCTATCAGAAGACGGTCGTCAAGATCAACGACCTCGAACCGACCTACACCGCCATGTCGGATGAGGAGCTGCGCCAGCAGACCGAGCTGTTCCGCGGCCGCCTCGAGGCCGGCGAGAGCCTGGACGACCTGCTGCCCGAGGCCTTCGCGGTCGTGCGCGAGGCGTCGCGCCGCGTCACCGGGATGCGCCACTTCGACGTGCAGCTCATCGGCGGCATGGCCCTGCACGAGGGCCAGATCGCGGAGATGAAGACGGGCGAGGGCAAGACCCTCGTCTCCACGCTCGCCGGCTACCTCAACGCGCTCGCGGGCAAGGGCGTGCACATCGTCACCGTGAACGACTACCTCGCCAAGCGCGACTCCGAGTGGATGGGCCGCATCTACCGGTTCCTGGGGATGAGCGTGGGCCTGCTCCAGAACGGCATGCCGCTCGACCAGAAGCGCCCCGCCTACGCCGCCGACGTCACCTACGGCACGAACTCCGAGTTCGGCTTCGACTACCTGCGCGACAACATGGTCGTCCGCCCGCAGCAGCGCGTCCAGCGCGGCCACGCCTTCGCCATCGTCGACGAGGTCGCCTCCATCCTCATCGACGAGGCGCGCACGCCCCTCATCATCTCGGGCGCCGGCACCAAGTCCGCCGGCATCTACAAGGACTTCGCCCGCGCGGTCCGCGGACTCGAGCGCGGCGAGGAGGTCGTCTACGACATGCTCTCCGGCAACGAGGGCGCCGAGCCGACGGGCGACTTCGTGATGGACGAGGCCAAGCACACCATCGCCGCGACCGAGCGCGGCCTCAAGAAGATCGAGGACCGCCTGGGCATCAAGGACATCTACGCCGACCTCTCCGGCCAGCTCGTCAACCACCTGCAGCAGGCCCTCAAGGCGCAGTACATGTTCCATCGCGACAAGCAGTACGTGGTCACCGGCGGCGAGGTCAAGATCGTCGACGAGTTCACGGGCCGCATCATGGAGGGCCGCCGCTACTCCGAGGGCCTGCACCAGGCCATCGAGGCCAAGGAAGGCGTGCTCGTCCGCGAGGAGAACCAGACCCTCGCGACCATCACCCTGCAAAACTACTTCCGCCTGTACGACAAGCTCTCCGGCATGACCGGTACCGCCCTCACCGAGGACGCCGAGTTCCGCGAGATCTACAAGCTGCCCGTCCAGGTCATCCCGCCCAACCGTCCCGTCGCCCGCAAGGACAACGACGACCTCGTCTACCGCACCGTCGAGGCGAAGTTCAACGCCGTCGCCGACGACGTCGCCGAGCGCCATGCGAACGGCCAGCCGGTGCTGGTGGGCACCGTCTCCATCGAGAGCTCCGAGAAGCTGTCGCGCCTGCTCGCCAAGCGCGGCATCGACCACGAGGTCCTGAACGCCAAGTTCCACGAGCGCGAGGCGCACATCGTCGCGCAGGCGGGCCGCCTGGGCGCGGTGACCATCGCCACCAACATGGCCGGCCGCGGCACGGACATCCTGCTCGGCGGCAACGCCGACGAGCTCGCCCGCGAGGAGCTGCTGACCCTCGACTTCGGCATCGAGCCCGAGCTCGTGGAGCGCATCCTGCAGGAGGGCGAACCCGAGCGCCTCAGCGTCGAGTTGCTGGCCGAGCGCCACATCGAGGTGGAGCCCGAGGTGCTCGCGGCGATCGTGCGCGAGTACGGCCGGCTGCGCGAGGAGGCGCGCGCGGAGTGCGCCGAGCAGCGCGAGCAGGTGCGCGCCGCGGGCGGACTTGCCGTTATCGGCACCGAGCGCCACGAGTCCCGCCGTATCGACAACCAGCTCCGCGGCCGCGCCGGCCGTCAGGGCGACCCGGGCGCCACGCAGTTCTACCTCTCGCTCGAGGATGATCTCATGCGCCTGTTCGGCGGCGAGCGCATGGAGAAGGTCTCCAACATGATGATCTCCGCCGACATGCCCGATGACATGCCCATTCAGCACAAGATCGTCTCCAAGGCGGTTGAGAGCGCCCAGCGCAAGGTCGAGAACATCAACTTCTCCATGCGCAAGAGCGTCCTGGAGTACGACGACGTCATGAACAAGCAGCGCCAGGTGATCTACGCCGAGCGCAACAAGATCCTCGACGGCAAGGACCTCGCCGAGCACACGAGCGAGGTCATCGCCGAGACGGTCGAGCGCTGCGTGGCCGAGTTCTGCCCCAAGGATGCCCGCGAGGGTGAGCGCGACCTCGAGGGCCTGCACAAGTGGCTCGTCGAGCTCACCGGCCGCCCGGACGCCCCCGCGATCGACGGCGACACCTCCGACGAGATCGGCGAGCGCGTGCTCGCGTTCGTCCAGTCCTGCTACGACGCCAAGGCCGAGCGCCTGGGCGAGGACATCATGCGCGACCTCAACTGCCAGGTCATGCTGCGCGTCATCGATACGCGCTGGATGAACTACCTGCAGGAGATGGACTACCTCAAGCAGGGCATCGGCCTGCGCGGCTTCGGCCAGCGCGACCCGCTCGTCGAGTACAAGACCGAGGCCTTCGCCGCGTTCCGCACGCTCGTCTCGACCATGTACGAGGACTACCTGCGCACCGTCCTGCGCGTGGAGGTCAAGCACGCGCCCGCGCCGGCGCCCGAGCACGACGCCGCGCTCGCCGGGGCGACCTACTCCGGCCCGTCCGAGGCCGACGGCTCCTCCACGTTGCGCCAGCAGGCGGCGAGCCAGGCCGCCAACGCGGCGGGCGCCGCGCCCCAGGGCACCGCGGGCAACGCCGGCGCCGGCGTGCGCACCTACCGCAAGTCCGAGAGCGGCGACCCGTACGCCAACGTGGGCCGCAACGACCCCTGCCCGTGCGGCAGCGGCAAGAAGTTCAAGAACTGCCACGGCAGGAACCGCTAATGGCCGAGCTTCTGACGACGACCCCCGAAGAGCTCGACGCGCTCGCCGAGCGCCTTGAGCAGGTCGAGGCCTATCTCCATCTGGACGAGAAGCGCGAGCGCGCGGCGGACCTCGAGCGCAGGAGCGCCGAGCCCGGCTTCTGGGACGACGGCGACGCGGCGCGCGAGCTGCTCGCCGAGCTGTCGCGCTGCCGCGGCGACGTCCAGACGTTCGAGGGCGCGCGCACGGAGCTCTCCGACGCCCGCGCCGCACTCGAGCTCTCCGACGAGCTGGGTGGGGACGAGGAACTTGTCGGGGAGGCGGCCCAGGCGGCCGCGCGCGTGGCCCGCGCCATCGACGAGATGGAGCTCTCCAGCTGGTTCACGGGCGAGTTCGACCACGGCGACGCCATCGTCACCATCAAGCCGGGGCAGGGCGGCCTGGAGGCCCAGGACTGGACCTTCATGCTGTTCAAGATGTACATGAAGTACTGCGCCCGCCGCGGGTGGAAGGTCACCGTCAACGACTGCCCCGCCGCCGAGGGCATCGGCATCGATCGCGCCACCTTCACCGTCGAGGGCGCCGACGCGTTCGGCATGCTCCGCGCCGAGGCCGGCGTGCACCGCCTGGTGCGCATCTCGCCCACGGATGCGAAGAAGCGCCGCCAGACCACGTTCGCCGGCGTCGAGGTCATCCCCGTGCTGCCCGACGACATCGACATCGAGGTCTCCTCCGACGATATCCGCGTGGACGTCTACCATGCGAGCGGTCCGGGCGGCCAGGGCGTCAACACGACGGACTCCGCGGTGCGCGTGACGCACCTTCCCACGGGCATCGTCGTCACCTGCCAAAACGAGCGCTCCCAGATTCAGAACAAGGCCGCGTGCATGCAGATTCTGAAGGCGCGCCTCTACGAGCTCGAGCTCCAGAAGCGCGCGGAGACGCTCGACGAGATCCGCGGTCCCAAGACCGAGATCGGGTTCGGCAACCAGATCCGAAGCTACGTGCTGTATCCGTACCAGATGGTGAAGGACCTGCGCTGCGGCCACGAGACGAGCAACGTCGACGCCGTTCTGGAGGACGGAGACCTCGATCCGTTCATCGTCGCCTACCATCGCTGGGCCACCGGCAACGCCGACGCCGAGCTGGCCGAGTAACCGGGCCGCCTGCCGCAGCGCCTGTCGGTCCCGCGGGGACGCCTGTGCCAAAAGGGACAGGCCCTTGTCAAGAGGGACGTACCCTAACGGCACAGCTAAACGTTCAGCGCGCCATTAGGGTACGTCCCTTTTGGCACGCTCGGCGGGGCGGGCGGGCCCGACCGGCTGTGAGATAATGTCGGCCTGTGCGCACATTCGCTACGAGACGGGGAAGGAAGCCGGGCGTGTCCAAGAGAATCGAGATCAGGAAGATCATCCAGTCGCAGCTGGTGCGCGACATCCCGATGGTCATGTTCGGATGCGCCGTCGCCGCGTTCGCCGTCGATATGTTCATGGTGCCCCACGGCCTTGCCGCCGGCGGCCTCACGGGCCTCGCGACCATCTTCCAGGAGCTTGCCGCCCGCTCCGGGTTCAGCCTGCCGGTCGGCCTGCAGACGATCGTCATGAATGCCATCCTGCTGCTGTTCGTCATCAGGACCGGCGGGGCCCTCTACGCCGTCCAGACCATCATGGGCTTCGTGCTCTTCGGCTTCTTCACCGACCTGTTCGCTCCGTTCGTGGTGCCCCTGGCGGACAGCGACCTCATGCTGCCCGCGCTCTGGGGCGGCATCATCTCGGGCCTCGGCTACGGCCTGGTGTTCCGCTGCGGCGTGAACACCGGCGGCTCCGACACGATCGCCCAGATCATCTCGCGCAAGACCTCGTTGCCCGTGGGGTCGACGGTCATGGCCATCGACGTCGCCGTCTGCGCCGCATCCGCCCCCGTCTTCTCGTTCGAGAACGCCTTGTACGCGGCTCTTTCGATGGTGGTCATGGGCTACGTGGTCGACATGGTGGTCGACGGCGCCGACCGCCAGCGCGCCGCCTTCGTGATCAGCGAGGAGCACGCGGCGATCGCGGACGACGTGATGTACGAGATGGGGCGCGGCGTCACCGAGCTCGCGGCCCGCGGCGTTTGGAGCGGCAAGGACCGCCCGATGCTTCTCATCATCCTCGGCAAGCGCGAGGTCTCCATCCTGAAGACGATCGTGGCCGAGCACGACCCCGAGGCGATCATGTTCTTCACCGACGTGACGGAGGCGATCGGCGAGGGCTTCAAGGAGCTGGGGGCCTAGCGCCCGATGGCTCCCGGCAGCGGGTATCATAGGGCGAACGCCAACGACCGCCGGGAGCGACACATGGATATCAGCAAAGACGATAGGCTCGAGGCCGAGGGGGCCGAGACGCCGTGTTCCGAGAGCGCGGGGCCGATCGAGGACTGCCGCATCGACGACGCCGGCTGCAGCGCGACGGCGCGCGGGCGTGTCGACATGTCTCCCGCTTCGGTAAAAGACACCGAGGACGAGCGCGAGACGCCTTCCGAGCGCGATGCCGGCGCGGACGGGGAAGCTGCCGCTTCGCCCTCGGCCGCCCCGCTTCGGGAGGATGAGCCTGCCGACGGCTCGCCTGCGGATGAGGAGGCGACGGCGCGGATCGACTTCGCCGCGACCGCGACCCCGGCGTACGCCGACGCCTGCGCGCAGGCCTCCGAGGCGCTCCAGGACCTGCTCGAGCACAACCTTGCGATGACCTCGCTCACGTCCGTCCTGCCGAGCCAGGACGCGCCGCTCTACCGTGCGGGCCGAGACGGCTCCACGCAGGCCATGCCGCGCGTTCCCGAAGCGGATCCGCCCAGATCCGCCGACGACCCCGCGCCGCGGCGCCCGCGCGTGTCCCGGCGCACCGCGTTCGTCCTCGCCGTCGTCGCGCTCGTCGCCTGCGCCGTGGGCGCGTTCTTCGCCTTCGGCGGCCCCGCGCTGTTCTCGCAGGTGTCCGAATCCGACGTCGAGCGGGTTCTCGCGGCCGACCCTTCCTCCATGGACGGGTTCGCGTCGAACGACTACGTTGTCCCGTCCGAGTACGAGCTGTCCGACGTGCGCATCACCCAGACCCAGACGGACGCGGACGGGGCGGTGGTGGTCGATGCGACGGCGACCCTCGAGAACGAGAGCTTCTCGAGCGACTGCCTGGTGATCCTCAAGTTCGCGCGCGCCCGGGACGCCGACCGCATCCCCGATCTTGCGGGCGCTCAGCGCGCCGAGGGCGAGACGTGGGTCGGTGCTGTCGTCCAGAGCTCGGCCACCACGCGCGCCATCGCGCCCGTCACGTCCGACCCCGATTTCCCGCAGGGCCTCGATGTGACGTTCGACGCCGACGCGCAGACGTGCTCCTTTGAGGACGCGACGGCCGACGAGCTGTGGTTCGGCGTGCGCACGACGACCGTGCTCTACACGTATTCCTTCAACGGGGAGTCCTGGTCGCGCTCCGCGGGCGACGCGTCGTCCTCGTTCGCGATGGACGCGGAGGCCCTTGCCGGCGCGTACGCGGCGAGCGGTTCGGGCGCGGGGGCCTTCTCGACCTTCACGGTGCGCGGCGTGGACGCGGCGGCCGGGACGTTCACCATCGAGTACAAGGCGTCAAGCGGCGGCCTCGCCCCGCAGACCGTGACGGGCGTCATCGAGTGCTCCTTCACGATCGAGCGGGACGGCGACAGCTCGTTGCGCCAGCCCGACGGCTATGTCTATGCGTTCACGGGCGAGGGCACGAGCTCGGGAGGCACCGGCTCCTCCGCGATCGAGGGGGCCATCGGCCTGGACGGCACCCTTGTCGTGGACGCGACGGTTGACTACACGCGCCCCGCCTTCCTGTTCGGCTCTGCCTCCGACGAGCAGCTCGCGATCTCCGGCACCCTGGCACACGAATAGGGGGGGCGAGTCCGCTTCGACGCGGGCCGTCGGTGCCGCCTGCCGCGGACGGGATGTCCCCTGGGTTTTGGCGCATGTGGGGGAGCGGGTATGGGATGGCCCTGTGCCTATGCCCGCGCCTCGCCCCACCGCGGGCGGCTCGGCTCCCGTGGTCCCGTGCGCACGCATGGCGGGAGGCGGCCTTAGTTTTCCCATTTAAAATATGGGGAAGGTAGCGCCTGTGTTTCCGACGGAAAGCGGCCGTAAGGATCCCCAGTTGCGCGTTGGGGAGCGGAGCGCCCATTATCTAGATATGAGACGGCCTTAAGCTTCCCCATCTGAAGCACGGGGAAAGCAACGCCCTGAATCAAGGCGGCAAACGGCCCTAAGCTTCTCCAGTTTCGAGTTGGGGCACGTGCCGCCCGTTTTCTCGACGGGAAGCGGCCCAAAGCTTCCCCGACGTCGCAAGGGGGCACGTGGCGCCCACGGTCTCGACGGGAGACGCCAGCGGATGCGTCCGCTAGAACATGCTGCTTTCGCCTCGCACCCGAAACCCGGCCGCCGTTCACCTCGCGCCCGGGGTCCGGTTGCCCGTGCCTTCGCGCGCCTTGCGGCCGTCTGCCATCCGAGATCGAGTCGTGTGCATTTTACAAACCGGCCGACGTGCGTGCTAAAGCGTTTATTCGACAGCGTGAGCTGGGCCGTTCGCCCGCGAGCGGGGGTCGTTCGGCACTCCTTCGCCGAATATGCGCCCACGGCGGCTGCTATAGTGGAGCGGTACCGTCACATTCCTTAAGGAAGGACCGTTCATGACACGAGATCAGCTCAGGAGCGCGTGCGCACGCCCTGACGGCGAGATCGCCCTCATCGCCAACAGCATGCGCCGCAACATCATCACCATGCTCGAGGCTTCCGGCACCGGCCATCCGGGCGGCTCGCTGTCCGCTGCGGACATCATGGCCACCCTCTACTTCTCCGGCGTGATGGGCTACGACCCGTCCGACCCGGAGTGCGCCGAGCGCGACCGCTTCGTGCTCTCCAAGGGCCATATCGCCCCGGCGCTCTACGCCGTGCTCGCCGAGGTCGGGTACCTGCCCGTCGAGGAGCTCGCAACCCTGCGTAAGCTCGGCAGCCGCCTCCAGGGCCACCCGGATTGCAACCTCTGCCCGGGCGTCGAGGTCTGCACCGGCTCCCTCGGCCAGGGCCTCTCCATCGCCGCGGGCCTCGCGCTCGGCGCGAAGCTCGACGCCGCCGACGGCGCCGCATGCGGCCGCGTGTTCGCCCTTACCGGCGACGGCGAGCTGCAGGAGGGCCAGAACTGGGAGGCGATCATGTTCGCCGCCCACCGCAAGCTCGATAACCTCGTCGTCATCGTGGACAACAACAACCTCCAGATCGACGGCTTCGTGACCGATGTGTGCGACGTCTCGCCCGTTGCCGCCAAGTTCGAGGCCTTCGGCTGGCACGCCATCGCGTGCGACGGCCACGACGTCGCGTCCGTCCGCGCCGCGCTCGAGGCCGCCGTGGCCTTCGAGGGCGCCCCGGTGGCGATCGTCGCCAAGACGGTCAAGGGCAAGGGCGTCTCCTTCATGGAGAACCTCGCCAGCTGGCACGGCAACGCTCCGTCCGCCGAGCAGGCGGCCGCCGCGTGTGCAGAGATCGATGCGGCCCGCGAGGAGCTTCTCGCCGCCGTGAAGGAGGCGTAAGAGCTATGGCAAAGGCAACGCGTGCCGCATTCGGCGAGACCCTCGTCGAGCTTGTCGACGAGGGCATGGACATCATGGCGGTCGACGCCGACCTCGCCGGTTCCACCACCACCGCCAAGCTCGGCAAGGCCTATCCCGACCGCCTGGTCGACGTGGGCATCGCCGAGCAGAACATGATCGGCGTGGCCTCGGGCCTCGCCCTCACCGGCCGCACCGTGTTCACCGGCTCCTTCGCCGTCTTCGGCGCGGGCCGCTGCTGGGAGCAGATCCGTAATACCGTGTGCACCTCGCACCTCGACGTCAAGGTCTGCCCGACGCACGCCGGCATCACCGTGGGCCCCGACGGCGAGACCCATCAGGCGCTCGAGGACATCGCCCTCATGCGCACGCTCCCCGGCATGCGCGTGCTCGTTCCGGCCGACTTCGCCTCCGCCAAGGCGGCGATCCGCCTCGCGGCCAAGACCCCGGGCCCGTTCTACGTCCGCATGGGCCGCGAGCCGCTGCCCGAGGTGTACGAGGAGGGCCTCGAGGTCGAGGAGGGCTTCGCCCGCGTGCTGCGCGAGGGAACCGACGTCTCCATCATGGCGTGCGGCGTCGAGGTCGCCCATGCGCTCGCGGCCGCCGACAAGCTCGCCGAGGCGGGCATCTCCGCCGAGGTCGTCGACATCATGAGCGTGAAGCCCCTGGGCGAGGACGTCATCGTGGCGTCTGCCGCCAAGACCGGCTGCGTGGTGACCGTCGAGGAGCACAGCGTGCACGGCGGCATGGGTTCGGCCGTGGCCGAGCTGCTGTCCGAGAAGCACCCGGTCCGCGTGAGCCGTCTCGGCATGACCGGCTTCGGCGAGTCCGGAAGCGCCGCCGAGCTGCTCGCCAAGTTCGGCCTCGACGCCGACGGCATCGTCGCCCGCGTCCACGAGGTCCTCGGCCGCTAACGCCACCAAGAGCCCGCTTCGGCGCGCGCCCGCATCGCGGATACGAGACGGGCGCGCGCCTTCAGGTCGATTTCGCCTCCCGTCCCCCGCGCCCGATAGGGTGCAGGGGATGGGAGGCTCTCTATGCGGCCGCCAGAGCGGGCCCGCTCGATTGCATCCGCCTCCACGAAATGTGGATTTCCGCAGCATCCAACCTTCTTCTAGCATCTTGCGCGAGTTGCGCGTATCATACCGACTCGTATTGCCCGGCTCCTGTCGGTACATCGTCATGTCGATTCGCCATTATCGGCATGGTCGCGACAGGAGGCACGAGGACAGCGCGCTGCGCGGCCAAGGCATTCGGCCCATGTGCGGTAGCGCCCCCGCCCCGTGCTTAAAACCCCAAGAAGGAGTGAACATGGCAGAGGAGAAGTACGTGCCCCGTCTCAAGACCAAGTACAACGAGACGGTCAAGCAGCAGCTTCAGGACAAGTTCCAGTACGAGAACGTCATGATGATCCCGAAGATGGAGAAGATCGTCGTGAACATGGGTGTCGGCGAGGCCGCCACCGATTCCAAGGCCATCGAGGGCGCCGTGCGCGACCTCCGCGTCATCACCGGCCAGCAGCCCATGGTGACCCGCGCCCGCAAGTCCATCGCTACCTTCCACCTGCGCGCCGGCATGCCGATCGGCGCCAAGGTCACCCTGCGCGGCGACCGCATGTGGGAGTTCTTCGATCGCCTGACCTCCGTCGCGATCCCCCGTATCCGCGACTTCCGCGGCATCTCCGCCAAGAGCTTCGACGGCCGTGGCAACTTCTCCATGGGCGTCACCGAGCAGCTCATCTTCCCCGAGGTCGACTTCGACTCCGTTGACCGCACCCGCGGCATGGACATCACCATCGTCACCACCGCCAAGACCGACGAAGAGGCCAAGGCCCTTCTCGACGCCTTCGGCTTCCCGTTCAAGAAATAGGTATCACAGCTCCGGTCACGCGGGTGGCGCCCAATGGGGGCTCCGCCCGCGCGGAGCGAACATAGAAAGCTATGTGAGGAGGAATAAGTGGCTAAGACATCGATGATCGTCAAGTGCAATCGCAAGCAGAAGTTCTCGACCCGCGAGTACACGCGCTGCCAGCGCTGCGGCCGTCCGCACTCTGTGTACCGCAAGTTCGGCCTGTGCCGTGTCTGCTTCCGCGAGCTCGCACTCAAGGGCGAACTTCCCGGCATCAAGAAGGCCAGCTGGTAAGTCACTGCCAGCGCGTGCGGGACGCGCGAGAGCGCGCCGCCACGCACGGAAGTGGTGCCAAGTTAGGCTCGGCCGCTACGGGCGGACGAGAACCCACGGGCACCGGTTCATCAAGAACGAAGGAGAATCTGCATGAACGTCACCGACCCGATCGCAGACATGCTTACGCGTATTCGTAACGCGAACTCTGCGAACAAGGCCACGGTCTCCATGCCGAGCAGCAAGAAGCTCGTGGAGATCGCCCGCGTCATCTACGAGGAGGGTTACATCGAGGGCTACGAGGTGGAGGACACCGCGCCCCAGAAGACCCTTCACATCACCCTTAAGTACGGTCCCAAGAAGGCCAAGGTCATCAACGGCATCAAGCGTTATTCCAAGCCCGGCCTGCGCAAGTACGCCGGCGTTGCCGACCTTCCCCGCGTCCGCGGCGGCCTCGGTACCGCGATCGTCTCCACCAGCCAGGGCGTTATGGCCGACCGCGATGCTCGCAAGAAGGGCATCGGCGGCGAGGTCGTCGCTCTCGTCTGGTAGTACGTTCGGCGCGTAGAAGGAAAGGATACACCCGTGTCTCGTATCGGTAATAAGCCTGTCCAGATTCCCGCCGGAGTCGAAGTGGCAGTCAACGGCACCCACGTTGCCGTCAAGGGCCCCAAGGGCAACCTTGAGCACACGTTCTATGAGAAGCTCACCATCTCCGTGGCCGACGGCGTTCTGACCGTCTCCCGCCCGGATGACGACCGTGAGACCCGCGCCCAGCACGGCCTCTGCCGCGCGCTCATCGCCAACATGGTCGAGGGCGTCTCCGAGGGCTACACCAAGGCCCTCGAGCTGGCCGGCGTCGGCTACCGCGTCGCCCTCAAGGGCACCGCGCTCGACCTCTCCCTCGGCTACTCCCACCCCGTGGTGTACGAGGCCCCCGAGGGCATCACCTTCGAGGTGCCCGACAACACGCACATCAACGTCAAGGGCATCAACAAGCAGCAGGTCGGCCAGGTCGCCGCTGAGATTCGCGCCAAGCGTCCGCCCGAGCCCTACAAGGGCAAGGGTATCCACTACGTCGGCGAGCACATCCGTCGCAAGCTCGGTAAGGCCGCCAAGTAGTCGAGGTCTCTCGCGTCATCTCAAGTCCACCACCCCGTTAGGTGATGGCACAAACTTCTAAGGAGTTTCGCATGAATAAGCAGAAGGCGAAGAGGGAAGGCCTCAAGCGTCGTCAGCGTCGCGTCCGCGGCAAGATCTTCGGCACCGCCGAGCGCCCGCGTCTCCGCGTCGTCCGTTCCAACGCCAACATCTACGCCATGATCGTCGACGACACCAAGGGCATCACCCTGGTTTCCGCCTCGACGCTCGAGAAGGAGTTCGAGGGCACCACGACGTCCAACAAGGACGCTGCCCAGAAGGTCGGCGAGCTCGTAGGCAAGCGCGCCATCGAGGCCGGCATCGAGGCCGTCTCCTTCGACCGTGGCGGCCGCATCTATCATGGCCGCGTCAAGGCCCTCGCCGACGGCGCCCGTGCCGCCGGTCTGAAGTTCTAGGAGGTATGTAGCACATGGCTCGTAACCAAAAACAGCAGCGCGAGGCCTCCGAGTTCGAGGAGCGCGTCGTCTTCATCAACCGCGTCGCCAAGACCGTCAAGGGCGGTCGCCGCATGTCCCTCGTGGCTCTCGTCGTCGTCGGCGACGGCAAGGGCAACGTCGGTCTCGGCATGGGCAAGTCCGCCGAGGTGCCCCTGGCCATCTCCAAGGCT
Organism: Collinsella sp.; assembly: GCA_048318985.1. Taxonomy (GTDB): domain Bacteria; phylum Actinomycetota; class Coriobacteriia; order Coriobacteriales; family Coriobacteriaceae; genus Collinsella. The sequence goes on along the minus strand of DBFEBE010000080.1, from coordinate 14,163 downwards.
ACCATCGACGCCAAGAAGAACATGTTCCACGTGCCGGTGACCGAAGAGGGCACCATCCCGCACGAGGTCATCGGTCACTTCGGTGCCGGTCGCATCATCATCAAGCCCGCTGTCGAGGGTACCGGCGTCATCGCCGGCGGTGCCGTCCGTCCGCTCTTCGAGCTCGCCGGCATCAAGAACGTCCTGTCCAAGTCCCTGGGTACCGACAACGGCCTCAACATCATCAAGGCCGCTGCCGAGGGCCTCAAGGAGCTTTCCAGCCCTGAGGACGTCGCGGCTCGCCGTGGCCTCACCGTTTCCCAGATGTTTGTCGGGAAGGAGCAGTAGGCATGGCTAAGACCATCAAGATTCAGCAGGTCCGCAGCATCAACGGCTGCAAGGAGGACCAGAAGAGGACCGTCCGCGCCCTCGGTCTGCATCGCATCCGTGAGGTTCGCGAGATCGCCGACAACGAGAGCGTCCGCGGCATGATCTTCAAGGTCAAGCACCTTGTCGAGATTGTAGAGGAGTAGCAATGCAGCTTCACGATCTTACCCCCGCTCAGGGTTCCACCCACAGCCGTAAGCGCGTCGGCCGCGGCAACTCCGGCAAGGGCGGCACCTATGCCGGTCGCGGCCTGAACGGCCAGGGCTCCCGCTCCGGCGGCACCAAGGGCGCCGGCTTCGAGGGCGGCCAGACCCCGCTCGCGATGCGCCTGCCTAAGCTCCCCGGCTTCCGCAACCCCCGCCGCATCGAGTACACCGCCGTCAACGTCGCCACCCTCGAGGCCAAGTTCGAGGACGGCGCCGTCGTCAACGGCGAGAGCCTCAAGGCCGCTCGCATCATCAAGAGCGAGTTCGCGCCCGTCAAGGTTCTCGGCGACGGCGAGCTCACCAAGAAGCTTACGGTCCAGGTCGACAAGGTCTCCGCTTCCGCGCAGGCCAAGATTGAGGCCGCCGGCGGAAAGGTCGAGCTTCCGTGCTAACTGGTCTTAAAAACGCATTCCGTATCAAGGAGCTGCGCGGCAAGATCATGTTTACCATCGCCATGCTCGTGCTGTACCGCATCGGTGCGCACGTACCTGTGCCCGGCATTCCCTTCCAGGGGATGCTGGGCCTTTTCGAGGCAACCTCCAACGAGGTCGCCTCGGGGGCCATGGCGCTGCTGAACCTCTTCTCCGGCGGTGCTCTTTCGTACGTCTCGGTGTTCTCGCTCGGCATCATGCCCTACATCACGAGCTCGATCATCCTGCAGATGCTCCAGGCCGTCGTGCCCAGCCTGCATGAGCTCGCGCGCGAGGGCGAGGTCGGCCAGCAGAAGATCACCCAGTACTCGCGTTACCTCACGCTCGCCCTTGCCATCCTCAACGGCATCGGCTACCTGTTCCTGTTCAAGAGCTTCGGCATCGACTTCAACGGCGCCGGCGTACCCGAGATCATCTTCGACATCATGATCGTCGGCACGCTCGTCGCGGGCGCGATGCTCATCATGTGGATTGGTGAGCTCATCACGCAGCGCGGCATCGGCAACGGCATGAGCCTGATCATCTTCGCCAACATCATGGCGGGCCTTCCCCAGGCGATCTTCTCCTCCGTTGCGGGCGGCAACACCGGCGACGCGATCCTCACGGCGGTCATCTTCGTCATCATCCTGGCGATCATCCCGCTGATCGTGTTCATCGAGCGCGGCCAGCGCCGCATCCCGGTGTCCTACGCCAAGCGCGTCGTGGGTCGTCGCATCATGGGCGGTCAGTCCACCTACCTGCCGATCAAGGTCAACACCGCCGGCGTGATCCCCATCATCTTCGCCAGCGCGCTGCTGTACTTCCCGGCGCAGATCGCGGTCTTCTTCCCCGGCGTGGGCTGGGTCCAGGCCGTTGCCGGCGCCCTTTCGAGCGGTTGGCTCAACTGGATCCTCAACGTGGTCCTCATCGTGTTCTTCGCGTACTTCTACACCTCCATGGTGTTCAACCCGGATGACACGGCCGAGAACCTCAAGAAGCAGGGTGGCTTCATCCCCGGCGTTCGCCCCGGCCGCAACACGGCCCTCTACATCAAGAACGCCCTCAACAAGATCACCCTTCCCTCCGCCGTGTTCCTGGCGCTGGTCGCCATCGTGCCCTCCATCGTGTTCTCCTTCACGGGCAACACGCTGGTCCAGGCCTTCGGCGGCACCTCCGTCCTGATCATGGTGGGCGTCGTGCTGGACACCATCTCCAAGGTGGAGAGCCAGCTCAAGATGTACGACTACGACGGTTTCTTCAAGTAGGCAACTCTGTAAGGAGTCACGTATGAACCTCGTTCTTTTGGGAGCCCCGGGTGCCGGCAAGGGCACGCAGGCCCAGCGTCTCGTCGCCGAGTTCGGCGTCGCCCACATCTCCACGGGCGACCTGCTCCGCGCCGCCGTCGCCGCTCAGTCCGAGCTCGGCGTCGCGGCCAAGAAGTACATGGACGCCGGCGAGCTCGTCCCCGACCAGCTCGTCATCGACCTCGTCAAGGAGCGCCTCGCCGCCGATGACGCCCAGAAGGGCTTCATTCTCGACGGGTTCCCCCGCAACACCATGCAGGCCGTGACGCTCGACTCCGAGCTGTCCGCCATGGGTCGCGAGCTGGATTGCGCGCTTCTGGTCGACGTGCCGGCCGAGGTCATCATCGGCCGCCTGTCCTCCCGCCGCACCTGCCGCGCCTGCGGCTACACCGGCACCGCCTCCGACGAGACGTGCCCCAGCTGCGCAGGCGAGATGTACCAGCGCGACGACGACAAGCCCGAGACCATCAAGAACCGTCTCGACGTGTACGAGAAGAACACCGCTCCGCTCGTCGAGTACTATCGCGGCCAGGGCATCCTGAAGATCGTCGACGGCGACCGCGCCGCCGACGAGGTCTACGCTGAGACGAAGGAAGTCCTCGGTCTATGATCAAGATCAAGTCTGCACAAGAGATCGAGCAGATGAAGAAGGCTGGAGCGCTGTCCAAGATGGCGCTCCGCCGCGTTGGCGCCATGGTTCGCCCCGGCGTCTCCACCTTCGAGCTCGACCAGCTCGCCGAGCAGATCATCCGCATGCACGGCGGCATCCCGGCCTTCAAGGGCTACGGCGGCTTCCCCGGATCGATCTGCGCGTCGCTGAACGAGCAGGTCGTCCACGGCATTCCCAACCCCGACGTGATCCTTCGCGACGGAGACATCATCTCCATCGACACGGGCGCCATCGTCGACGGATGGGTGGGGGATAACGCCTGGACGTTCTTCTGCGGCACCCCCTCGCCTGAGGCCAAGGCCTTGTGCGAGGTCACGCTCGACTGCCTCAAAGCGGGCATCGAGCAGGCGGTGCCCGGCAACCGTCTCGGCGACATCGGCCATGCGGTGCAGAGCCTCGCCGAGTCCCACGGGTACGGCGTCCTGCGCGACTACGTCGGTCACGGCATCGGCCGCGACATGCACGAGGATCCCAACGTGCCGAACTACGGCAAGAAGGGGAGGGGCGTCCGCCTCGAGGCGGGGATGGTCATCGCCATCGAGCCGATGATCACGCTGGGGACCAACCACGTCACGGTCGGTTCCGACGGCTGGGTCGTCTCGACGAACGACCGCCTGCCCGCCGCCCACTACGAGAACACGGTCGCCATCACCGAGGACGGCCCCGTGATCCTCACCTTCGACGAGCGCGGCGCCTGGTGCCCGCTTTCCGGCGGGTCCATGTAGCGTATCGCCATCCGCTCGTCTCGGGCGCACCCGGGGCGGGCGGAGGGCTTCGCATTTATAAATTGTGGAGTGAATATCAATTCACCCTCCAAGCGAATGATCTTTGCTATCATTCGCTGTTGCTGTCGTTTTTGAGAGAAAGATGATGCCGTGAAGAAGGAAGACGCCATCGAACTCGAGGGCACGGTCACCGAGCCCCTGCCCAACGCCATGTTCCGCGTTGAGCTCGAGAACGGTCATTCGGTCCTCTGCTCCATCTCGGGCAAGATCCGCATGAACTACATCCGTATCCTTCCGGGCGATAAGGTCGTGGTGGAGCTCTCTCCGTACGACCTCACGCGCGGTCGCATCACCTATCGCTACAAGTAGCGACGCATCCATACCGCTCCGTACACGATCGCGGGAGTGCTCAGCCCGCGGTCGCGTTCGCATGCGTATGGCCAGCCTTCAGTATTAACGCCTGCGGCTGGGCGAGTAGATAACATTCCGCTGTATTGTAGTTTGAGCACTACCGAAAGGAAGAACGATGAAGGTACGTCCTTCGGTCAAGAAGATGTGCGATAAGTGCAAGATCATCCGCCGCCACGGCAAGGTCCTCGTCATCTGCGAGAACCCGCGCCACAAGCAGCGCCAGGGCTAAGAGAGGAGATCCAAGTGGCCCGTATTAACGGTGTCGACCTTCCGCGCGAGAAGCGCGTCGAGATCGGTCTGACCTACATCTACGGCATCGGCCGCACTACCGCTACCAAGATCTGCAACGAGTGCAACATCAACGTTGACACCCGCGTCCGCGACCTCACGGACGACGAGATCGATGCGATTCGTAAGTATATCGACGAGCAGCAGCTCATGGTCGAGGGCGACCTCCGCCGCGAGCGCAACCAGAACGTCAAGCGCCTCATGGACATCGGCTGCAACCGCGGCCTCCGTCACCGCAAGGGCCTTCCGGTCCGCGGCCAGCGCACCCACACCAACGCTCGCACCCGCAAGGGTCCGAAGCGTCAGATCGGTGCTAAGAAGAAGAAGTAGGGAGTTTGACGCATAATGGCAACTGCTAAGAACAAGCGCGGCGCCGCTACCCGCATCAAGCGTTCCGACCGCAAGAACATCTCCGTGGGCCAGGCTCACATCCGTTCCACGTTCAACAACACCATCGTTTCGATCACCGACGCCCAGGGCAACGTCATCGCCTGGAAGTCTGCCGGCACCGTGGGTTTCAAGGGCTCCCGTAAGTCCACCCCGTTCGCCGCTCAGATGGCCGCCGAGGCCTGCGCCAAGATCGCCATGGAGCACGGCATGCACAAGGTCGCCGTCTTCGTGAAGGGCCCGGGCTCCGGTCGCGAGACCGCCATCCGCTCCCTCCAGGCCGCCGGCCTCGAGGTCTCGAGCATCCAGGACAAGACCCCCATCCCGCACAACGGCTGCCGCCCCAAGAAGCGTCGCCGCGTGTAATTCTGAAAGGATCGATAAACTATGGCAATCGATAGGACTCCGGTTCTCAAGCGCTGCCGTCAGCTCGGGATCGATCCCGCTGAGCTCGGTTACAGCAGCAAGCAGGAATCTATCCGTCAGCCCAAGCGACGTCGCAAGGAATCCGAGTACGGCATGCAGCTGCGCGAGAAGCAGAAGGTCAAGTTCATCTACGGCGTTCTGGAGAAGCAGTTCCACAGCTACTTCGTCCGCGCCCGCAAGATGAACGGCGTCACCGGCGAGAACCTCATGGTTCTCCTCGAGAGCCGTCTCGACAACGTGGTCTTCCGCCTCGGCTTCGCCCGCACCCGCAAGGAGGCGCGTCAGTCCGTGCGCCACGGCCACTTCACCGTGAACGGCAAGCGCGTCGACATCCCGTCCTACCTCGTCAAGCCCGGCGACGTCGTCGCCGTGGGCGAGAAGTTCCGCGATCTTCTCCCCATCAAGGAGGCCCTCATCTCCTCCGAGCGCTTCGAGGTCCCCGGCTGGCTCGAGGTTGATATCGAGAAGCTGTCCGGCAACGTGCTCTCCCTGCCGAGCCGTGAGCAGATCAGCGGTGATATCAACGAGCAGCTCATCGTCGAGCTCTACTCTAAGTAGTCCATCCGGGCTGCTGAAGCTGGAGGTAATACATGTCAGAATTCATTAGGCCCCAGGTTCAGGTCGAAGAGATCAACGAGACGTCCGCCCGCGTGTCCGTCGAGCCGCTCGAGCGCGGCTACGGCGACACGCTGGGCAACTCGCTCCGCCGCGTCCTGCTCTCCTCCCTGGAGGGCGCCGCTGTCGAGGCTATCCAGATCGACGGTGCGCAGCACGAGTTCATGACCATCCCCAACATGGTTGAGGATGTCACGGACATCGTCCTGAACGTCAAGGGTCTGGTGTTCACGTCGCTCGGCACCACCGACGAGGGTACCGCCACCATCTCGGTGGACGGTCCCTGCGAGGTCACCGGTGCCGACTTCTTCATCCCGTCGGAGTTCGAGCTCGTCAACCCTGAGCAGCACATCGCCACGCTCAACGAGGGCGGTCACCTCACGATGAGCATGCGCATCGGGTACGGTCGCGGTTACGTCTCCTATGAGGCCAACAAGCGCGAGAACGACCCGATCGGTGTCATCCACGTCGACTCGCTCTACTCTCCCGTGCGTCGCTGCGCCAAGCTCGTCGAGGCGTGCCGCGTCGGCCAGCACACCGACTACGACCGCCTGGTCCTCGAGATCGAGACCAACGGCGCCGTGTCCCCGCGCGATGCCGTCGTGCAGGCTGCCAATATCATCAACCAGCATATGGCGGCCTTCATGAACCTCGCCGACGCTCCGGAGGAAGAGGAGGAGATCTCGATCTTCGCCCCTGAGACCACCAGCGACAACGCTGAGCTCGACAAGCAGATCGAGGACCTCGATCTCTCCGTGCGTTCCTACAACTGCCTGAAGCGCGCGAGCATCCACTCCGTGCGTCAGCTCGTGGAGTTCTCGGAGAACGACCTGCTCAATATTCGCAACTTCGGTGTGAAGTCCATTGAGGAAGTCAAGGACAAGCTTGAGTCCATGGGCCTGAGCCTCAAGGCTTAAGGGACCGTGTAATAGAGGAGATACGCTACTATGCGCCACAACAGGAAGAAGGGCCTGAAGCTCGGTACCGACGCTTCGCACACCAAGGCCATTAAGAAGAGCCTCGCCAAGGCTCTGTTCGAGAACGACCGCATCAAGACCACGCTCCCGCGTGCGAAGGCGCTCCGCTCCTACGCTGAGCCCATTGTCACCTGGGCCAAGAAGGGCGACATCCACTCCCGTCGCCTGGCCATCGCCAAGCTCGGCGACAAGGACCTCGTGGCCGAGGTGTTCGACAAGGCCGCTCAGGGCATGTGGGCCGACCGCAACGGCGGCTACACCCGCATCATGAAGCTCGGCACCCGCAAGGGCGACAACGCCGAGATGTGCATCATCGAGCTCGTCACCGAGCCCTGCACCCCGAAGGCCAAGAAGGCTGCTCCCGCCAAGGCTGCCGCCAAGAAGGTCGAGAAGGTCGAGGAGGCCTCCGTGGAGGAGGCCGTCGAGGCTGAGGCCGAGACCGAGGAGGCCGCTGAGTAGCATTCGCTGCGATGCGCTTTCGCTGTTTCATCAAGGGACGCGCCCTGTGGCGCGTCCCTTTTTTGGTTGAATGGGCTTTGGAAAACGGCGCGGCGGGCTGAAGGGCATGCTCCCCGACGCCGTGGCAGAAGGCCGCACGCGCTTTTGGGGACCTCCCTTTCGGGGGAGCCTTCGGAACGCGTAAGAGGAAAGGAGGGCGGAGTGCTCGAGGTGCAAGGGACCCGAATGGGCTATACGACTGGCGACGGGCCGGTGCTGCGCGGTGTTGACCTCTCGGTTGCGCCGGGGGAGACGGTCGTTCTCGCCGGCGCGAACGGGTCGGGCAAATCCACCCTCGCGAGCCTCATGTGCGGCATGCGGACGCTCGCCTCAACGAATGCCCTCGGCGAGCCGGGGCCCGGCGGCGCGGCCCCGCAGGAGACGAGCGGGCGCATCCTCGTGGACGGGTACGACCCGGCGGCCGGTCCCGGGGAGCGCCGGGAGGTTCGGCGCCTGGTGGGCTTCGTGCGGCAGAACCCGTACGACCAGCTTGTCTCGACGCTTGTGGACGATGAGGTCGCCTTCGGCCCGCGCAATTTGGGGCTCGATGGCGACGAGGTCGACTCCCGGGTGGACGAGGCCCTGGCGGCCCTCGAGATCACCCATCTTCGCGGTCGGTCAACCGCGGCCCTTTCCGGCGGCGAGCAGCAGCGCGTCGCGCTCGCGGGCGTCCTCGCGATGCATCCGCGCTACCTCGTGCTCGATGAGGTCACGTCCATGCTCGACGCGGCGGCGCGCCCCGCCCTGCGCGCGCTCGTGCGGCGGTTGGCGAGCGAGCGCTCCGTGGGCGTCGTCCTCATCAGCCACGACCCGGTCGAGGCCCTCGCGGCGGATCGCGTTGCGGTTCTGGAGCGCGGCCGCATAGCGTGGGACGGATGCCCGCGCAGCCTGCTTTGCGATCACGCCGCCCTGTGGGACAGGACGTTTGTGGCGCATCCTGCGATAGAGGCCTTGAGAGCCGTTTTGCGGGCCTGCCCGGAGACGGTCGGGGTCATGGATCCGAGAGCCGCTCTCGAGTCCTTCACGGCCTCTGTGGCGTCTGGAACGACCGATCTCGACATCGCGCGCGAAGTGCTCGATCTCCTGTCCGCCCCGTCGCGGGCCGCGCACGTGCGCACGGCCCCTGCCGCGGCCGCGGCGGGCGCCGGCCTCTCCGTCTCGGATGCGTCGTTTGCCTACGAGCCGGCGCGGCCGGTGCTCTCGCATGTCGATCTCGACGTCCGGCGGGGAGAGGTCCTGCTGGTCGCCGGAAGGTCGGGGTCCGGAAAGTCGACGCTCGCCTGCGTGTCGGCCGGCCTGTACGAGCCGGACTCCGGAGAGGTCCGGTGCTCGGGGGCCGCGGTGCGCCCCGGAGACGTCGCGCTCGCGTTCCAGCGCCCTGAAGACCAGCTGTTCCTGGACACGGTGGCCGACGAGGTCGCCTTCGCCCCGCGGAACGCCGGCTGCGCGGAGGACGAGGTCTCCCGCCGCGTCGAGCGGGCGTGCGCGCTCGCCGGCGTTGGGAGCGATATGCTCGACCGCTATCCGTTGGACCTCTCGGGCGGGCAGGCGCGCCGGGTCGCGATCGCTTCGGTGCTCTCGCTCGACCCGGCCGCGCTCGTGCTCGATGAGCCCACGGCGGGACTCGACGCCAGCGGGCGGGCCGACGCCCATGCCCTCGTGCGCGCGCTCGCCGACGAGGGGATGCCCGTCGTCGTCATCAGCCATGATATCGAGGAGTGGATCGACGTCGTCGACCGCGTCGCGCTCGTCGCGGACGGCCGCGTCGCGAGGGAGGGCGCCGCATCCGACCTCGGGGGCGAGCCGGGGGCCTTCGAGGCGTGCGGCCTCGAGGCGCCGTGCGCGCCCCTCCTCGCCGCGTCGCTCCGCCGCGCGCTGGGGGGTGGCGCCCGATGAGGGCGTCCTCCGTGCTCGGGTCGTTCGTCTCGGCCGACACCGCCGCCGCGCGTACCGACGCGCGGGTCAAGCTTGTGCTCCTCCTCGCCGCGACCGTGGGCGTGTTCTCCGCGGGCAGCATGCTTCAGCTCGCATGCTGGTACGCTCTGCTCGCGCTCGCCCTACGCGCCGCTCGCGTCGACCTGCGCGCGATCGGGCGGCTCATCCGGCCCGTCGCGCTCATCCTGGTGTTCACCCTCGCGGCTAACGCCCTCGCGCTCGACGGCCACGGCGACGTGGTGCTCGTCGGCCCCGTCGGCATCGATACCGCGGGCGCGCTACGCGGGGCGATGGCGGTGCTCCGCATCGTCGCGCTTGTGGGCGCCGCGCTGGTCGTCTCGGTCTCGACGACGCCGCCCGACCTCTCTTCGGGCGTGGTGCGCCTCATGCGGCCCCTGGCGCGGCTCGGCGTGCCGGTGGCCGATATCGGCCTCGTGCTGTCCCTCGCGCTGCGCTTCATCCCCATCGTGAGCGAGGAGCTCTCCCGCATACGGCTCGCCCAGCGCGCCCGGGGCGTCCGCTTCGACGAAGGGGGCGTCGTGGACCGCGTGCGGGCGTGGGCGAGCGTGCTCACGCCCCTCGTGGTGTCCCTGTTTCGCCGGGCCGACCGTCTCGGTGAGTCCATGGCGGCGCGCTGCTACACCGACGGTGCGGCGGTGAGCTGGCCTGCGCGCGCGCTGACGCGCCGCGACGCCGCGGTCCTCGTGCTCGGCTTGGCTGCTTGCGCCGCCCTCACCTGCGCCGGCGCGTTGTTGTAAGCTACCGAGTGCTGGCGACCGCCCAGCCCGGCCCCCGGGGGCCGGAGACCCGCATCGAGATGTTTCGCGCCCGAAAGGGGAGCCGCCATGGCCGATACCGTGTTCTGTGAGCCCGACCCGCTTGACGGGACCCTCGTCTTCAAGATCGCCTACGACGGCGCCGCGTTCTCCGGGTTCGCCGAGCAGCCGGGCCAGCGCACCGTTGCCGGCGAGGTCCGCCGCGCGCTCGAGACCTTCCTGCGCCGCGAGGTCGACCTCACCTGCGCCGGGCGCACGGATGCGGGCGTGCACGCCGTCGCCCAGTACGTGAGCCTTCCGGTCACGGCAGACGAGCTCGAGGTCACGGGGAGGCGCTGGATGCGCGCCCTGGCCGCCTTGCTGCCGCGCGACATCGCCGCCAAGGGCGTGTTCCATGCCGCGCCCGGGTTCTCCGCGCGCTTCGACGCGCGTTCCCGCACCTACACCTACCGCATCGCGACCGGCGACGCCCCGCCGCTGCTCACGCGCCATGTCACCTGGTGGCACCGCTTCGACTTGGACGTCGACGCCATGGAGGACGCCGCGCGCCGCATGCTCGGCGAGCGGGATTTCAAGAGCTTTTGCAAGACCTCTTCGGCGGAGGGGAAGCCCACATGCCGCAACGTGATGGGGGTCTCCTTCGCGCGCGAGCGCAACCTGGGCGAGGAGTGCATCGCCTTCACGATCCGGGGCAACGCCTTCCTGCACTCCATGGTGCGCACCATCGTGGGGACGCTCGTCGAGGTGGGGACGCATCGGCGCGAGCCCGCATGGGTGGACGAGGTACTGGCGGCCTGCGACCGCGCGGCGGCGGGCCCCACGGCGCCTGCGTGCGGGCTGTGCTTCATGGACGTCGAGTACGACGAGGGCGCCCTCACGTCGCTGCTGTAGGGCGCGGGATGGGCCGAGCGCGCCGTTGGCCGCTTGCCGCACCGGGCGCCACCTTATCCAATATCGCGATGGGGAAGGCAGGGTCCATAATCCCGTCGAAAAGCGGCTTTAAGCTTCTCTCATTCCACGATGGGGCACGTGGGGCCCATCATCCCGGCGAGAGACGTCTCCAGTCTTCCCCAATGGGAGGTTGGAGCAGGTAGCGTCTCCGTGTCCGAGCATCCGCCCGTCCCGGCGTCCCATCATCCTGGCATCTCAAACGGTGGGACGACCACGGGCGCGCCGTCGGTCAAACACGGTCCATCCCCACCTTCGCGCGGGCCTCGGGGCCAAATTTGAAGCCCATTTGAATATCGTCTGTACTCCTCGCGCACGTGCGCAGGAAGGGGCGCCGCGGGTGCCTGAGGGGTGATAAGATGCAATCGATTTTGTGGCCAATCGGGGAGAGGAATCGGAATGGCGCATCGAGGGGCACGGCTTCCGCGCACGTCCGTCGTGCTGGCGGCCTGCGACGACGAGCTGCATCTTGAGCGCGCCGTCGAGAGCGTCCTGTCCCAGAAGGCCGATTTCGAGCTCGTCATCGCCGATTGCGCCACGACCGGCAGGGTCGCCGCGCTCATCGACCGTTTCCACGAGCGCGACATCCGCGTCGAGACGGTCCGCCTCGACGCGCCCTCGGTGCCGCACGCCCTCGCCTCCGCCCTCGCCTCGGCGCGCGGCGAGCGCGTCCTGATCATGGGGCAGAACGATTGGCTCGCCCCGGGCATGCTGTCCGAGCTTTCCGCTTTCGCCGGGGACAACGATCTCGATCTTGCGGTTCCCGCGCGCTCCAAGGACCTGTGCCTTCGCAAGGGCGAGCCTCCGCGCTGCCGTGCACTGTCCCTTCCGACGGAGTGCTGGGGGCCCGGCGCGCCCGACGACGGGGGGCAGGAGCTCGACGAGGCGCGCGAGGCCGTCGCCGCGCTGTACGGACTCGGGCTGCTCGAGGGGGCGTTCGGCGCGCTCATGAGGCGATCTCTCGCGCTTGCCGCTGCGCGGTCCTTCAAGAACTTGGCGAGCCCGGTTGAGTACATGGTCGAGTGCCTGCGCGACGTCCGCCGGGTCGGCGTGCTCGACTGCGCCCCCTACCATAGCTTCTACGGATGCCCGCCCGCGGCGATCCCGTGCGAGCTCGGGCGCTTCGCGTGCCTCGAGCGCGAGCACGCGAGCGTCCTGTCGCTTTGCTGCTCATGGGGGGTGGCGGCAGACTCCACCGCCTTGCAGGCGGTCCATTACCGGCATGTCATCGGGTGCATCGGGTGCATCGACAACATGAGCGTCGGGTCGGGCAGGCTGCCGTCTGCCGAGCGCATCGCGCGGATTGGTTCGATGCTCGCCGCGCCGGCGGTCGTCGAGTCGCTGCATGCCGTATCGGGCGCTGCGCGCGATTTCGGCCTCATGTACCGCCCTATGCTGGGAGGTAACGCGGTGGCGTGCGCGATGTTCTGTCGCCTGCGCGAGCTGGGCCGTGCGAGCCACGTTCCCATGGCACCCGTGCTCTAGCGTTCGCCCGGGGGCGCCCCTGGTTCCCTGCGGCGCGCGGCCGCCGTCCGCGAGCCGTTCGCCTCGTTCCCCTCATTTCCATTGTGCTCCCGGTTCCGATGCTCAAGTGCCCATACGTCACTCGCTGCGCGCCCGTGCGTGCCCGATCCGGGCCATTTTGCGCTGCCGTCGCACCGCCATGTTTAAGACTGGTCAAAAAACGCGTCGAGGCAGTATTTGAAAAGGTTTGAAAGCCTATACATACTGTTTTTTGCAAAGGCATTCGGGTCTATAGGCGCGAATTTTGGCGGATCGGATGATTGAGTCGCATCGGCAACGCATGATTCGTCGATGTCGATCGGCATCCGGTGCCCTCAAATGCCGACTCGACGCGTTTTTTGACCAGCTGGGGCAAGCATCATTAATATATAACCCACCTTCTCCAATCATTAATGAGAAGAGGTGCATAGAATGCCGCTTAAGCGGATCCGATTTGCATATCGCCCAGGGGCCGAGGAATTTCCCATCGGTGAATCCGCCTGATATGACGTCGACGGTCCTCCTCTCGAGCGCGATGCAGTCGCCGGAATGCGCCGACGGGGAAGGGGCATACGGTCTGCTTGGCGGTGCATTTCGATATCAGGCCTTCTTGCCGGGGTTTGAGGTGCGGGCCCCTTTCGCGCGGCGTCCCGCGGGAAGATCCTCAAGCTCATGTTCGATTTCGCCTCATTGCCTCATCTTGCATAGATTGGATTGCCCTGCGCATAGGAAGGCACTATGCCAAATCGACATCGTCGATCAACGTATGCGAAGTTCTAGTGAATCGGTACAAAACTATGCACTCCGTATCTGAGAATAACGAGGATTTAGCTCGTTTGAGTCATACGTGTTAAATTGTGGGTGTCGAGCGGCCGTTCTCGACAATGTATGAGTAGAGTGTAGTCCATGGCAAGCTGTGGATATATGCATGGAGGCAGGCGAGGCGAATGGCCAAGAAGCGCAACGGAAGACAGGACGCGATTCGCGAGATCGTGCGCAACCGCGACGTGCGGACGCAGCGGATGCTCGTCGACGCGCTCAAGGCCGCGGGCTACGACTGCACCCAGGCGACCGTCTCGCGCGACATCGCCGACATGGGGCTGCGCAAGCTTCCCGAGGGCGTGTACGTGCTGGCGGAGGACCAGCATCTGCAGCGCATGGTCTCCGAGCTCGTGTGCGACGTGAACCGCGCCGACAACCTCGTGCTCGTGAAGGCCCAGCCCGGCACCGCATCCGGCATCGCCGCCGCGATCGACGCCGCCGAGCTCCCCGACGTCCTCGGGTCGCTGGCGGGCAACGATACCATCCTCGTCATCACCCAGACCGCTGCCGACGGCGAGCGCCTCGAGCAGATGATCGACAAGCTGCGCAGCCCCCGTCGGTAGGGAGCCTCCCTGCGCTTCCGAAAGGCCTCGGCGGGGCCGATCGGGAATCCCGCGCCCGCTTCAGCGGAGCGCATCGATGTGACGAGCGCCCCCGGGTCCATGGCGGACCCGGGGGGCGCTTGCGTGTTGCGGCCGCCGGCGGGAGTTGGGCGGCCGGGTCGCGGCGCGCGCCGGCGAGCCGCCTGGGCGCACGGCTCGGGTGCGCATGAAAACGGCCGCGACCTGCCTGGGGCTCGGTCGTGGCCGTATCGGATGTCGATCCGGGGCGTCTACGCGGAAGGCGCGGGCGACGGGTTGGGCGCGGGCGTCTCCGGCTCGGGCTCGGGTTCGGGT
>DBFEBE010000079.1:0-11277 GCA_048318985.1 Collinsella sp. | reverse complement strand
AGTCGCCGCAGCCCGGAGAGCCGCCCCTCGCGCTCGTCGAGCGCCTCGCGCGGGCGAAGGCCTCCGCCTCGCGGGAAGCCGCGCGCTCGGGCGACGAGACGATCGTCGCAGCCGATACGATCGTCGTCCTGGACGGCGCGATCTTGGGCAAGCCGTCCGACCGGGCGGACGCCCAGCGCATGCTCCGCGCCCTCTCGGGCCGGACGCATCAGGTCGCCACGGGCGTATGCATCGCGCGCGGCCCCGTGCTCACCTCGTTCGTCGAGGTGACCGACGTCACGTTCTACGAGCTCGAGGACGACGAGATCGAAGCGTACGTGGCGAGCGGCGAGCCCATGGACAAGGCGGGTGCGTACGGCATCCAGGGCGCGCGCGGACGCATGCTCGTGAAGCGCATCGACGGCGACTTCTACAATGTCGTGGGCCTTCCCATAGCGCGCCTCGTCCGCGAACTCGAAATCTAAGGAGCGACCATGTCCGCATTCGAACCCATCCCCCTCACCTCGATTCCCGGATTCCGATTCGGCCACTACACCGACCCGGACGCCGGGACGGGCTGCACCGCCGTCATCGCCCCCGCAGGGGCCGTCGGGGGCGTCGACGTGCGCGGGGCCGCGCCGGCTTCACGCGAGACCGACCTGCTTCGCCCCGAGAACACCGTCGATGAGGTGCATGCCGTCATCCTGTCGGGGGGGTCCGCCTTCGGGCTGGAGGCTGCGGGCGGTGCCGCCCGCGAGCTCGAGGAGCGCGGCATCGGCCTGGACGTCGGCGTCGCCCGCGTCCCCATCGTGTGCTCGAGCTGCCTGTTCGACCTCGCTTTCGGGCGCGCCGACGTGCGACCGACGAGTGCCGCCGGCATCCTCGCCGTCCGCGACGCGGTCTCCCGCGAACCCGGCTCGGCTCTTGACGAGGGCAACGTCGGCGCGGGGACGGGCGCGACCGTCGGCAAGCTCAACGGACCTGAATGCTGCATGAAATCCGGTCTCGGTGCGCGCGCGTTCCGGATCGGGCCCCTCATGGTCGGAGCCGTCTGCGCCGTCAACGCCGTGGGCAACGTCATCGACCCCGCGACGCAGGAGCCCATCGCCGGCATGCGCGCGACAGCCGACGGCACGACGATCATCGACATGGAGGGGGCCATGCTCGCGGCGGCAGAGCAGGTCACGATGCCGCTCGACAGGACCAACACCACCATCTCGTGCATCGTCACCAACGCGCGCCTCACCAAGGCGCAGGCGACCAAGGTCGCGCAGATGGCCGCAGACGCCTACGCGCACGCCATCCGCCCGACGCACACCTCCAACGACGGCGACACCATCTACGTGCTCGCAAGCGGGGACCTTGACGCCGAGGCGTCCGCGTCGCTGCCCATCGACCTGATCGGTCTCGCCGCGACCCGCGCCCTCGAGGCCGCCATCGTCGCCGGATGCACGGAGGCCGAGAACGCAGGCGGCCTGCCCGCCCACCGCGACCTCGCATAGCGTTCGGGGAGCTCCCGCGCGCAGGCCGCTCCCCGAACCGTTAACGGGAGCCCCGGCCCCTCGGGCGGGTGTTCACGCTACACTCGATAGACGGACCCATCGCGCCGCGACCGCCCCAGGGCGGCGCGGCGCTTCCTTCCGCAACGCGCCCATCCGACGAGGAGCATCCATGTCCGAATCAACGCACGAACCCGCACCCTGCGCTTCCCGCCCGCGTCGCGGAATCAACCTCATGGGGCTCATCGCGCTCGTGATCAGCTCCGCCATCGGTTCGGGCGTCTTCGCGCTCTCGTCCGACATCGCGTCCGCCTCCGCTCCCGGCCCCGCGCTCATCGCCTGGCTCGTCACGGGCATCGGGTTCATGGGGCTCGCCACGACCCTCGGACGCCTTTCCATCATCGCCCCGGATATCGACGGCGTGGTCGGCTATGCCCGCGCGGGCTTCGGCCGCTTCGTGGGCTTTGTGTCGGGCTGGGGCTACTGGCTGTCGATCTGGATCGGAAACGTCGCCTTCGGCGTCATGCTCGTCAGCGCCATCGGCTACTTCGTCCCGGTGCTCTCCGGACAGCTTCAGCTACCGGGACTCGTGCTCATATCCTGCGTCAACTGGCTCATGGTGCTGCTCGTGAACCGAGGCGTCGAGGAGGCGAGCTTCCTCAACGCCGTCGTCATGGTGTGCAAGCTCGTCCCCATATGCGCGTTCATCGTCGCCATGTTCTTCGTGTTCAGCTTCGACGTGTTCACAACCGATTTCTGGGGGACCCTCGCGGCGAACATGTCGGCGGATTCCCATGCAGGGTCGGTTCCGGACCAGATCGTCGCCTGCCTCATGGTCATGATGTGGACCTTCGTGGGAATGGAGGGAGCGAGCGTGCTGGGGCATCGGGCCGAGCGCAAATCCGACGTCAGCCGCGCGACGATACTCGGCTGCACGGCGCTCGTCGTGATCTACGTCGCAGCGTCCATCCTCCCCTACGGATATCTGCCCCGGGAGGAGCTCGCGCAGATCGGCTCGCCCTCCATGCCCTACATCTTCGAACGCGTCGTAGGACCCTGGGGCGGCTCCTTCATTTCGGCGGGGCTCATCGTCTCCGTTCTCGGCGCCTGGCTCTCGTTCACCATTCTCGCTGCGGAGGCGATGTGCGGCATGGCCCAGATGAAGCTGCTTCCGAGCTTCTTCGCGCGCCTCAACACCTACAGCGCCCCCACGGCATGCCTGTTCACCACCGGCATCATGATTCAAGCGCTTTCCGTCCTGATGCTATTCTCGCAGGAAGCCTACAGGTTCGCGTACTCCCTGTGCACCGCATCGATCGCCATCAGCTGGATCCTCGCCGCGGCGTATATGGTCAAGCTCGGCTGGCGGAAGGAGCGGCGCGCAGCGATGGGAATCACGGCGATCGACTTCGGACTGGCCCTCTTTACCGTTGCGTTTCTCGGAATCGCGGTGCTCGTCGCGGGCGTGGAGCTGCTCATGCTCTGCTGCATCGCGTATGTGCCGGGTATCGTCTTCTACCTGATGGCGTCCCGGGAGCAGGGCGAACGGGCCCTCTCCCCCCTCGAGCGCCTCGTCGCGGCGGCCATCTTCGTGGTCGCGGCCGTCATGGTCGCGCTCGTGGTCAAGGACCCGTCTCTCATCTCGGGGTAGCAGGACCAGCAGGCATAGATGCTCGCCCTGTTGTACCACGCGGTTTCAAGCGCGCACCCCATACGCACCCAAAGGGTATATCCCTTAGGGTGCGTATGGGGTGCGCGCGCCGCGTTCCCGCAGCCCTCGGCGCTGTCGATCGCACCGCATCGCGCGCCAAAAGGGTACGTCCCTTTTGGCGCGCGGATGGACCGAGCGGTCTAATTGAACTTGAAGATCTTGCTCGCGAGGCGGTACAGGCCGATCGTCGTCTTCTCGCCCGCCTTGGAGGGAAGGTTGGTGAAGAGGCCGACGACGCCGTAGCGTGCGTGACGGTACATGCGCTCGTCGTACTCCTTGAGGTCGCTCCACAGGCTGGAGAGCCAGCCTTCGGCCTCGGGATCGTCGGAGAGCTTGGAGAACACCGAGCAGATCGCGAGCATCATGGCAAAATAGCCCTCCATGTACGAGCGGAGGCGGGCGCTCTCGACGTCGCGATGCAGATGATAGGCGTTCATCATGATGCGCGTGATGCGGAACTGCTGGTCAAGCCGCTTGACCATCGTCGCCTCGTTGACGCTTTGGCCCTCGCGGCCGATGAAGTACCGGTACAGGTCGATATCGGCGTAGTACAGCGTGCGGCACAGCGGCAGCGGAACGTAGGCGTAGATGTTGTCCACGTAGAAGGTATGCGGCGGCATCGGCAGATTCGCCTCGCGCAGAACGTCCGTGCGGTAGCACAGGCTGTGCATGAGGAGGTTCTGGTCGGGACGGAAATGCCCGATGTCGTCCCAGCCGAAGACCTTCTTGCGCGGTAGCGCGGTGCGGTAGCTGACCACGTTGCGCTTGCCCTCGTAGACCTTCTCGTACACGTAGTTCGAGATGAAGAGGTCCACACGGCACCCGCGCTCCTCGAAGCCGCGCAGGATGGAGAGCATCGTGGAGAGCGCGGAGGCGTCGAGCCAGTCATCGGAGTCGACGACCTTGTAGTAGGTGCCGCGCGCTTCGCGCAGGCCGGAGAGCACGGCGATGCCGTGCCCGCCGTTCTCCTGGTGCACGGCGCGGACGATGCCCGGATAGGACGCTTCCCATTCGTCGGCCTTGGCCGCGGTCCCGTCGGCGCTGCCGTCATCGACGATGATGACCTCGATGTCCGAAGCATACGAGGAGCCCTCGAGGATGGAGGAGATGCACCGGTCCATGTCCTTTTCGGCGTTGTACGACGGGATGCCGAAGGTGATGACCTTATGCTGTTCGCTGGGATTAAGCATGGCAGGCAATGATCTCGTCCGAGAGGTTGAGGGCGGAATCGGTCACCGCGTCCATATCGTAGTAGCGGTACTCGGCGAGGCGCCCGACCGGGTGGAAGTTGGTGAGGTTCACGACGCGCTCGAGATAGCGCTCGTACAGGGCGCGGTTCTCGGGCTCGAGGATCGCGTAGTACGGCGTCTGGCCGCTGCCGGGCTCGAAGGCGTGGCTGTACTCCTTCATGATGACCGTCTTGCCGGGCACCACCTGGCCGGTCATGTTCTTGAACTCGGTGATGCGCGTGAAGTCCTCGCTCGTGGTGTAGTTCACGGTGCCGACGGGCTGGAAGCGGTCCATGTCGAGCGTCTCGAAGACCATGTCGAGCGTACGGTACGGCAGGGCACCGAGGTCGAGACCGAACAGCTCGTCGAGCGGGCCGGTGTAGACGATCTCGCCGCCGTAGACCTTGCCGCAGACGCGGACGTTGGTGGCGTCGATGTCGAAGATGTCGCGGGCGTCGACGTCGCAGAACACGTCGATAAGGTCGTGGTCGAGCATGCGCTCGAACAGGGCGGTGTAGCCGTCCTTGGGCATGCCCTGATACGGCGCCTGCGGGAAATAGCGGTCGTCATCGCCGATGAAGATGGGCACGCGACCGGTGATCGAGGGGTCGATCTGGTCGGGCGTCTGGCCCCACTGCTTCATCGTGTAGTGGAGGAAGACGTTCTCGTAGACGTAATCGGCGATCTCGGTGAGCTCGGGGTCGTTCTTGGCGCGGAGCTCGAGGATGGGCACCTTCACGTTCTCGCCGAAGGTCTCCACCAGCTTGCGGTACAGCTCCTCGCCGCGCTCGTCGCCGAACGCGAGCTTCAGGCTCTGGTGGTTGAAGGGGACGGGCATGAGCGTGCCGTGGATGTTAGCAAGCACCTTGTGCTGGTAATCGGTCCACTCGGTGAAGCGAGACAGGAAGCTGTGCACGCGCTCGCTGAAGGTGTGGTAGATGTGCGGGCCGTACTCATGTACGAGGATGCCGTCCGCATCGTAGCGATCGTAGGCGTTGCCCGCGATGTGCGGGCGGCGCTCCAGGACGGCAACGCGGAACCCGGAGGTCTCGGCCAGACGGCGGGCGCAGACGGCGCCGGCGTAGCCGGCTCCGACGACGATCATGTCGTACGAATCGGGATTGAAGGTCTCGGGAAGACCGGACGTGATCTGCATCACAACTCCTCGGGGTCCACGTGCCCCTCGGGACAAGAGAGACACAAAATGTGCCTACGGATTATAGCGCCGAAATCCTATAATGAACGACGCAACACAAGGAAAGCTCAACACGCAGGCGCGCGAGGGGCTGCTATCAAAGGAGAAGCATGAGCGATTTCCTGAACCGCATGAAGGCCGCTGCCAAGGCTGACAAGAAGACCATCGTCCTGCCCGAGGGCGAGGACCCCCGCACCATCGAGGCTGCCAGGAAGATCGTCGAGGAGGACCTCGCGAACCTGGTCATCCTGGGCGACCCCGCGACGATCGACGTGCCCGGCGCGACCGTGCTCGACCCCCGCTGTGCCGAGAAGCACGACGAGTACGCCGCCAAGTTCGCCGAGCTCCGCGCCAAGAAGGGCGTTACCCTGCCCGAGGCCATGGAGCAGATGAACGACGCCACCTACTTCGGAACCATGATGGTCAAGATGGGCGATGCCGACGGCCTCGTGTCCGGAGCCTGCCACTCCACCGCCAACACGCTGCGCCCCGCCCTGCAGATCCTGAAGACCGCCCCGGGCACCAAGCTCGTCTCCGCGTTCTTCATCATGTGCACCAAGACGCCCGAGTACGGCGCCGACGGCACCCTGCTGTTCGCCGACTGCGGCCTGAACATCAACCCGACTGCCGAGGAGCTCTCCGAGATCGCGCTGGCCTCCGCCGAGAGCTGGAAGGCCTTCATGGGCGACATCGAGCCCAAGGTCGCCATGCTCTCCTTCTCCACCATGGGCTCCGCCAAGGGCGACGTCCCCACGAAGGTCCAGCAGGCCACCGAGCTCGCCAACGAGAAGAACCCCGAGCTCGCCCTCGACGGCGACCTGCAGCTCGACGCCGCGCTCGTCCAGTCCGTCGCCGACCTCAAGGCGCCGGCGTCCAAGGTCGCCGGCTCCGCCAACATCCTCGTCTTCCCCGACCTGGAGAGCGGCAACATCGGCTACAAGCTCGTCCAGCGCTTCGGCGGCGCCGAGGCGTACGGCCCGATCCTCCAGGGCATCGCCCGTCCGGTGAATGACCTCTCCCGCGGCTGCTCCGCCGATGACATCGTGGGCGTCGTCGCCATCACCGCCGTCCAGGCCCAGATGGCCGAGTAGCCGTCAGGACGCCGACCGCATCCTCAGGATTCTGGCTTCACGAAGCGAGGCCCCGGCACGCAGCGCCGGGGCCTCGCTTCGATTACGGGGACATCGAGCCGGGGGATTCCGGGTGCGGCTACAGCGCCTGCATCTCGCGAAGCACGGCGTACTCGTCGTTGGTGTAGGGGCTCACCCGGTCGGCGACCGCCTTGAGCTCGTCGATGGCGTTGCGCACCGCGACACCGCACCCGGACTCGACGACCATCTCGTAGTCGTTCATATGGTCACCGATGGCCATGACCTCGTCCATGTCAATACCCATGTCGCGGGCGAGGACCGACAGGCCGCGCGCCTTGTTCATGCCGTCCAGGCAGCAATCGATCGTCCACGGCGAGGTCTGCACGAAACCGACGTCCTGCGCGAGCTCGCCCGCGTGCGCCTCAAGGGGCCCGAGGCACGCCTCGATGCCCTCGGGCTTGAAGAACGACACCTTGATGACGTCCTCCGACAGGTCAGGCTCGTCGAGGAGGTCGGTCGGACCGTACTCCGAAGCGGCGATCGGATGCCAGGTCTCCGGGCGTGCGAGGGCGAAGCCGCGCGAGGGCGTGAAGAACACGGGCACCATCCTGCCGCACGCGCGCCCGAGACCGCCCAAGGCGAGCACGGTCGCAGGCTGGAACACGGATCGAGCGAGCGCGCGCCCGTCGCGGACGATCTCGTGGCCGTTACACGCCACATAGGACATGATGTCGGCGACCGGGGCGAACATCTCTCCCACCGTTCCCGAGAAGCGGCCCGTCGCCGCGGCGCAGGAGATGCCCGCCGCGCGCAGGCGCCGCATCTCGTCGAACAGCCCGACGGGAAGGCGCTTATCCGAGGTGAGGACGGTTCCGTCCATATCGAACGCGACGAGTTTCACGGACATGCGAGAGCTCCCTCCGAGCGCGGTCAAACACGAGACCCCATCATAGCAGCTGGATGCGCATCACGAACCCAGGCCGTATTTCGCCTTCAGCCGATCGAGCTTGGCGAGCATGGGGTCGGCGAGCACGAACAGGAAGAACGCCGACGCCGCGGCGTGCACCGCATCGAAGGGGACCGCGGTGGCGCACATGGCGAGAAACGTCTCGGGGGTGAGGGGCATCCCGGAATACAAGACGCTCCCCATGTTGACCGTGCCACCATAGAGGAAGAAGGTGGCCAGGGCGCCGAAGACGCACAGCGCGGCGCGCGTTCGGGGAAGGCGGCCCGGAGCGAACAGGATGCCGCAGCAGAGGCCCACGACGCCGAAGCCCGTCATCTGCCAAGGGGTGTAGGGACCCTGGCCGAACAGGAAGTTGGACACGAACCCGGCGATGGCGCCTACCAGAAAACCGGTCTGGCCCCCGAAGGCGACGCCGGAGACCGCGACGATGGCGCAGACCGGCTTGAACTGCGGAACGAAGAAGAACGCCGCGCGGCCGGCGACCGCGAGCGCGGAGAGGGTCGCCACCGTCACGACCTCGCGCGCCTGCGGCCTCCTGCGCTCGAACGACGCAAAGAAGGCGACAAAGGCGAGCCCCAGGACCGACAGCGATGCAAGGTAGTGGAGGCGCAGCTCGACGGCACGGCCGAACAACTCGACAACGAGGGAGCCCGCGCCCGTCTGCGCCGCGAAGGCGAGGACCGCCGCGACCGCGGCCGGGCTTGCGGCGGGCACCGCGACGCGGCGCGCAACCCGGCGGGCGCTCGACGGCGCTCCCTTCCCCCTCGACGCGCTCATCGGGCACCTCCGCAGAGCTCGACCAGGTCCCCCTCGACCACGACGTCCGGGCGGACGGCACGCCCGATGCGGTTCGCCGCCGTGGTGTAAAAGCTGTTGCCCGCGAAGAACTCCCGTGCGGGCGCCGTAGACACGGCGCTTCCGCGGAACAGCAGCGTGCAGGTGTCCGCATGGCTCGCGCAGAACTCTATGTCGTGCGAGACCATCACGATCGTCATGCCGTCCGCGCGGATACGGCCGAGCACGCGCGCGAGGCGCTCCTTGAAGGCGGCGTCGAGCCCCTTTGTGGGCTCATCGAGCAGCAGCACGCGCGGGCGCAGAAGCAGGACCTTTGCCAAGCCGGCGCGCTGCTTCTCCCCTCCCGACAGGTCGAACGGGTGCCGGTCGAGCAAATGGCCGATCTCCACCTGCGCGACGACCCGCTCGATGCGGCCCCGCGCTTCGAGGTTCGACCCCGCGACGTCCTCCAGGTCCGCGCGCACCGTGTCGTGGACGAACAGCGCCTGAGGGTCCTGGGGAAGGACGCCAAGGAGTCCCGAGAAGAGCTCAGCGGCGGGAATGCGCCGCAGGTCGCGGCCGAGCAGCCGCACGCTCCCGCGATACGGGGCATGCGCGCGCGACATGATGCCAAGCGCCGTGCTCTTGCCCGCGCCGTTGCCCCCCAGGACGCAGTGCCAGCTGCCCTCCTCGACAAGCAGCGTGAGGTCGCGCACGGCGTCCTCGGCATCCCGCGCGTAGCGAAACCATACGTCGCGCAGCTCGAGGGCGATACCGGCGGAGCCCCGCTGCGACGAGGCGGCGCCCGAGAGGGCCTGCCCCGGGACGACCCCTCCGTCCGCCGCGCGCGCGGCAAGGTGGGCCCGCCCCTCCCGCACCGTGAGGGGAATCGAGTCCGCGTGCCCCGCGGCGTGCTCGACCTGGAGATACGCGCGCGCCGGCGTGGGCATGGCGCGGAGCATGGGGTGATGGGCGGCATCGAGCTGCGCGCAGACGCTGCGCGGCGCGCCCACGGCAGCGATGCGCCCAGCATCCAGCACGACCACGTTGTCGGCGATCGGCAGGGCATCCTCCAGGCGGTGCTCGGACAGGACGACCGTCGTCCCCAGGTCGCGGTTGACAGCGCGCAGCGT
The DNA here is from genome assembly GCA_048318985.1 of Collinsella sp. Classification (GTDB taxonomy): domain Bacteria; phylum Actinomycetota; class Coriobacteriia; order Coriobacteriales; family Coriobacteriaceae; genus Collinsella. The sequence continues at coordinate 1,699 of DBFEBE010000079.1, read as the reverse complement.
CTGGAGGAACTCACGCGCCGCGAGGGGGTCGAGCTGCGCCGTCGGCTCGTCGAGCACGAGCACCCGCGGCTGCATCGCCATCACGGCCGCCAGGTTGAGCAGCTGCTTCTGCCCACCGGACAGCTCGCAGACGGGACGCTCGAACCAATGCTCGATACCGAAGTAGCTCGCCATCTCCGCAACGCGCAGGCGGATCGCGTCGCTCGGCAGGCCCAGGTTCTCCAGCCCGAAGGCGAGCTCGTGCCACACCTTGTCGCAGACGATCTGGGTATCCGGGTCCTGCAGCACGAACCCCACGCGCTCAGCCTGATCGCGACAGGACAGCCCCCCGATAGGCGCGCCGTCGAGCATGATGGACCCCGAACGCTCGCCATGCGGCGACAAGATGGGCTTGAGCTGGCGCAGCAGCGTGGTCTTGCCGCACCCGGAGGGGCCGCAGACCACCCAGAACGCGCCATCCTCGATCGTCAGGCACACGTCGTCCAGGGCGGGGGCCGCGGCCCCCGGATAGCGAAACGTCAGATGCGCGATATCGAACGCGCCCATGCGCGGCCCTCCCATGCTTCATACGCCACCGGCAGCAGACAGATGGATCCAAACGCGGCATACGCCAACGGACTCGCCCCCGGTACGTACGAGACCGAGATGCGGGGGAAAAACGACATGCCCGCACCCCCCTGCAGGCAGGACCCCAGCAGCAACGCCGTGCTGAGGCAAAGCACGGCCGCGATGGCGCCGTCGCGGCGCGTGAAGCGCACGGGGCGATACGACGAGCGCGCCTCGAGCCCGTAGCCGCGGGCGCGCATGGAGTCCGCCGTCTCGATCGAGCCCTCGAGCGTCCACGTGGTCACCGAGGAAAGGATCGCCATGCCGTGCCGCGCCCGGTCGATGACGTCCCCGGAGGAGGCGTCCCTCCCCAGCGTGCGCTGCGCCTCAGCGACCGCGCGCACCTGATCCTTGATGCGCGGGACGAGTCTCAGCACCATGGAAAAGACGAGCGAGGTCGCAGGCGCGATGCGACCGAACAGCATCGTGAGCTTGTCGGAGGTCATGACCGCATTCACGCAGGAGAACCAGATGGCCACCGTCGTGAACATCACAGCCGAGGAGCACCCGTAGAGGAGCGCCTCGAGGGTGATCGGGCGGGTTCCCAACATGAACAGGACGGTGGTCCCTCCCGGATTAACCAGCGGGTTGACGAGCGCGAACAGCGCCAAGACGGGGAGCCCGAGCGCCAAGTTGAACCGCCGCGCCCGCGCGCCCGAGAGACGGCACGAGTACAGGAATGCCCCGACCAGCGAGATCGCCTGAAACACGGGATGCAGGATGAACATCGAGCAGGCGAGCACGACGAGGAACTGCGCGAACAGAACCGCTGGGTGCAGCGATGAGAACGATCCTTTCACGAGCATGCCCTCCTTCCCCGACAAGCCGATGGGACCCGAGCCGGAGCAGGACCGACACGGAGGCCGGAACACCCCCTTGCGAACCACGACAAGACCGCAGGGCGCTCACCGGATGAACCCTCGAGAATGCAAAAGGGCCCCGCGGGCGGATGTGAACTGCGTCCCAAATCTTGGACGGGTCAATAGATACGGTCTAAGCCGCTAGGGACTGACTCCGGAACTCCTCCGGGGTCAGTCCCTTCAGTCTAACCTGCCTCCTCCTCGTGTTCCAGTGGGCTATGTACTCCTCCAGC
>DBFEBE010000078.1:0-19762 GCA_048318985.1 Collinsella sp. | reverse complement strand
ACGGCGGGGTTCTCAGCGCCGCGGACGTCGTCTGCTTCGTCCCCGCGACGGCCGCGGCGTTCCGCCGTCGCGGCTTCGACCATATGGAGCGGCTCGCGCGCCCGCTGGCCGAGATGGCGGGCGTGCCCCTCGACGACGCTCTGCTGAAGCACGGCGCGCGCGACCAGCGAGCGTACGGCCGCGCGGGGCGCCGTGCCGCTGCCCAGGGCCTGTACGAGGCGGTGCACGGCATGGAGGGCGCGCGGGTCCTGCTCGTGGACGACGTGGTGACGACGGGCGCCACCCTCGCCGCGTCCGCCGCCGCCCTGCGCCGGGCGGGTGCGGCGCAGGTGGACGCGCTCGCCCTCGCCCGCGTCTGGGGCGTCTGACCCGTCCCGGCGGGGAGCTGTCCGCCGGCGGGGAGCTGTCCGCCGGCGGGCCCGCGTCGGCCCGCGCGCCCGCGCGCCCGTTTTGCCGCCGGGGGTCCACCCCAGGGCGCGCTTCTCCCAAATAAAGCTGCGACCTGCTATAATGCCGTTTTGTTTCTCCCAGGCTGTGGTTGCGGGAGGGCCGGCGCCCCGGCGCCCGGCGCCCTTCTCAGTCCAAGACAGACGCGGTCGAAGGGATCCACGTAAGCGACCGCGTGCGCGCGGCGCGATCATGGCGCGTCCTAGAGGTAAGCCGCACCGTCCGTTCTACGTCTTTTGGGGCAATGACGCCCCGCGGGCGAGCGGGTCAGTCGTGACGGGCACCGCGGTGCCCCGAGCAAACGCCCCGGTGCGCAGGTGTGGGGGCAAAGACCAGGTCAGCTGGGAGAAACGATCGAATGTGACCCCGTGCGCCCCGCGCCCGGGTCGAATGGGATGGAGACGAACGCATATGAGGCTGCATGCATCATCGGGCGCTTCCCGCCGTATCGTCGCGGCGGCCTGCGCCGCCGCGGTCGCGCTGTGCGGGTCGGGCTGCGCGCTGACGACCCCTTCGCGCGCGGAGGTCCGCCCGGAGGCGGTCGAACCCCAGGTGAGCTCTTCTGCACTGGTCGAGGACGGCGTGCTCACCGTCGCGCTCAACACGAGCAGCGCCCCGCAGGCCATGCTCGCCCCGGACGGGACCGTGACGGGCTATGCCGCCGATATCGCGCGCGAGCTCGCCGAGAAGCTCGGCCTCGCGGTCGCCTTCGTGGACTCGGCCGGCATCTCCGCGCTCGCCGACGGCGAGGCCGACATCTTCCTCGGCGCCGCCCCCTCGGCATCGAACGACGAGGTCGAGACGGTCGGCTCCTACCTCGAGGACGCCTCGGCGCTCTTCTGCCGGGAGGACCAGGCGGCATCCGTCTCCGCGTCGTCCCTGGCGGGCGCCACGGTCGCCGTCCAGGGCTCCTCGGCCGCCGCGGACGCCCTGAGCTCCGCCGGGATCTCGGTGAGCCAGGAGGTCTGCACCAACGTCAACGAGTGCTTCGAGGCGCTGGCCGAGGGCCGCGCCGACTACGTGGCCTGCAACGCCGCCGCCGGCGCCTACCTCGCGCGCGCCTACGCCGGGGTCCGCATCGCCGGGACGCTGGATGCCCCCTCGACGCTCCAGGTGAGCGTGAGGTCCTCCAGCCCCGAGCTGGCCGAGGCCGTGGCCGAGGCGTTCGATTCCGTCGCCGCGGACGGCACGCTCGACTCCGTCCGCACGTTCTGGTTCGGCTCCCTGCCCGGCAGCCTCTCGGGGACGCTCGTGTCCGGCGTGGAGCTCAAGCCGGCCCGGCCCGACGAGGACGGCCCGGAGTCCGGAGAGGATGACGCCGAAGCCTCGCAAGGGGAGTTCCCCTCGGAGGCCGAGGGCGCCATCGACCACGACATAAACAGCTTCCAGGGATAGGATCTCCGTTCTTTTAGCAGGTCGGACCCTATGGTCCGCATGGATGGCCGTCGCGCGCCCCGTTTTCCCGACTGCGGGAGGCGGGGCGCTTCCCATGTGCGGCGGCCCGTCCCGGGTCCCGTCGTTGCCGCTTGCCGTGCCCGGCGCAAGGGCCAATCGGCGCATGGGGGCGAAGAATACGTCAGCGGCGTCTTCACGTTTCATGAATCGCCTGAAGCGGATTGTGGGTACAACTGAGGTACGTCCTAATCCCGGATAGATTGGAGCCACGTATGGATATCAAGGTTTCTGGGCGCAAGACCACAGTTACCGATGCTCTGCGTGCGCACGTCGACGAGAAGATCGGCGAAGCCCTCAAGGTATTCGATATCAACCCCATGACGGTCGATGTCGTGTTGCGTTATGAGAAGAACCCCTCGAATCCCAATCCGGCTATCGTCGAGGTCACGGTTCGCGTGCGCGGTTCGGTGATCCGCGTGGCCGAGCACGGGGCGGACATGTACTCCGCCATCGACCTCTCGGCGGACAAGGTCACGCGCCAGCTGCGCAAGTTCAAGACGCGCGTGGTGGATAACCGTCAGCAGGGCCCGTCCGCGGCGGAGGTCGCCCCGGTGCCCTCTGTCGAGGATCTGGCCGATCTGCTCATCCCGGCGGAGGAGGACGAGCAGCTGGTCCGCGAGAAGGTCATCGACATCACGCCGATGACCGAGGAGCAGGCGCTCGTGCAGACCGATCTTCTGGGGCATGACTTCTACGTCTTCGAGAACGCCACGACGGGCCTCATCAATGTGGTCTATCACCGTAAGAATGGTGGATACGGCATCATCAAGCCCAAAATCGAAACGCTCGACGAGTAGAATACATGCACATGCATGAGCGAGTGCAGGCGGTCGCCCGTGCGGGCGGCCGCCTTCTTCTGTCAAGCGCGAAAGGGAGCATATGGCCGAAACGCATTCCGCACACGAAGCCCCCTCGGGCGTACGGATCGTCATCGACACCTGCGCCGATCTGACCCCCGAGGTCGCTGCGTCGCTGGATGTCGACATCCTGGGATTCCCCTATATCCTGGACGGCGAGGAGCACACGGACGACATCTGGACGAGCATCACGCCCAAGGAGTTCTACGACAAGCTCCGCGCCGGGTCCACAGCCTCGACCTCGGCGGTATCGCTCGGGCGCTATCTTGAGTTCTTCGAGCAGTGCGCGCAGGAGGGCACGCCCACGGTGTACCTCTGCTTCACGAGCGCGCTCTCGAGCAGCTACGGCACGGCGTGCACCGCGGCCGACCAGGTCCGCGCCGCCCATCCCGGCTTCGAGCTCCACGTCGTGGACAACGCCCTGCCCTGCTCCTGCGGCGAGCTGCTCGCCATGGAGGCCGTGCGCCAGCGCGCGGCCGGGCTCGACGCCGCGCAGCTGGCGGCATGGGCTAACGAGGCGAAGACCTACGTCCACGGGTACTTCACCCTTGACAGCCTCGACGCGCTGAGCGCGGGCGGTCGCATCCCTCCCGCGGCCGCGCAGCTGTCCAGCAAGCTCGACATCAAGCCCGAGCTCTCCTTCGACCTTGCGGGGGCGCTGTCCCTCATCGGCGTCAACCGCGGGCGCAAGAAGGCGCTGAAGGCGCTCGTCAAGTCGTTCAAGGAGAACTGGGTCCCCGACCCGTCGATGCCCGTCACGATCGTCTCGGCGGATGCCGAGAAGGACGCCGACTGGCTTGAGGCCGCGATCCGCAAGGAGGACGGCTGCTCCGACCTATCCATCATCCGCGGCTCGGTGGGGCCCACCATCGGGTCGCACGTCGGCCCGGGCATGGTGGCGATCATCTTCTGGGGCGGCGACCGCGCCGAGAAGATCTCGCTGTCCGACCGGATCGCGCGCCGCGTTCGCGGCGGGGAATAGCCCATTCGCAGGCGGGTGCGCGCACGCGCGCCCGCTTCGCGCATAGCCGCCCCGGCGCGCCCCGCCGCGGGCCGATACCGTAGAACCCCTTTGAGCAAGGAGACGCATATGGCAACCAGCAACCTTAAGATCGCCTTCGTCGGCACCGGCATCATGGGAGCCCCCATCGCCGGCCACATCCTGGAAGCCGGCTACGAGGTGACCGTCTACAGCCGCACGCAGGCGAAGGCCGCCGCGCTCGTCGAGCGCGGGGCGCATTGGGCGGAAAGCCCCGCCGCCGCGGCGGCGGACGCGGACGTCGTGTTCACGATGGTCGGCTTCCCCACCGAGGTGGAGGAGGTCTACCTTTCCGGCGACGGGCTGCTCGCGTCCGCCAAGGACGGCGCGTACCTGGTCGATCTCACCACGAGCTCGCCCGAGCTCGCGCGTGACATCGCCGAGGCCGCTGAGACCATGGGCAAGCACGCCTTCGACATCCCGGTCACCGGCGGCGAGGCGGGCGCCATCGCCGGAACGCTGACGCTGATCGCCGGCGCGACCGAGCGCGACATCGAGCCGATCCGCCCCGTCCTCGAGACCTTCTCCCGCACGATCTTCTGCTTCGGCGGGGCCGGCAAGGGCCAGGCGGCCAAGCTGGCCAACCAGGTCGCCCTGGCATCCTGCATGGTCGGCATGGCGGACGCCCTCTCCCTCGCGGAGCAGAGCGGGCTCGACCTCGGCCAGACGCGCGAGATGATCCTGGGCGGAACCGGGGCCTCCGGCGCCATGGAGAACCTCGCCCCCAAGGCGCTCGAGGGCGACTGGAAGCCCGGCTTCATGGTCCAGCACTTCCTCAAGGACATCGGCCTGGCGCTCCAGCTCGCCGAGGAGAAGGAGATCGCCCTCCCCGGCGCCGACACCGCCTTCACGCTCTATGACATGCTCGACGCCATCGGCGGCGGCTCCCTGGGCACGCAGGCCATCACCCTGCTCTACCAGGAGGAGGCGGAGGCCGTCGCCGCCGGACTCGACTGGTCGCTCTACCAGCACGGCCACGAGCACGAGGACGGCTGCGACTGCGGCCACGAGCACGGCCACGACGGGGACCACGAGTGCGCGTGCGGCCACGGCCACGGCGACGACCACGAGTGCACGTGCGGTCACGATCACGGTCACGATCACGGTCACGAGTGCTCCTGCGGCCACGACCACGCGGAGTAGCGTGGCATGGCGTTCTTCATTCTTTCGGCCGTCCTGTTCGCGTTCTGCGTCTACATCGGCTTTCTGGTCGGCAACACGCTGGGCGGCCGCGTGGTGTCCACGAAGGACTACTGGAAGCTCAACGCGCTCGCGGTGCTCGTCGCGGTGCTGCTCGCGTTCATCGTCGCGCAGCTCCCCCTGCTGTACTCGGTGGTGATCGGCCTGCTCGCCGGCGTCATCGTCGGGCTCAAGATGGGATTCGGCGAGTCGGTGGGCATCTGGCGTGCCCACGATAAGATGTTCAATGTCAACCGCGGCCAGCGCGACGTCGCCGACCGGGGAGTAGGCGAGGAGCGACGCCGCCGCCGCAAGTCCGGCGAGGCCGGCCCCGATCTGATCTCGGTGTCCGGGGATGCCGTGAAGAAGGATAACGAAGCAAGGAAGGCGAGGTAGCAACCGATGGCTGAGACTACGATGCACGAGATGACCCCCGAGGAGGCCGAGCGCTTGGCGGCGGTCGAGAAGGACCGCGACGCCCTCGCGGCGCTCGTCGAGGAGCTCTCCGGTCGCACCCGCCGGTCCCGTCAGCTCGCCGCCCACGTGGTGTGCCTGCTTGCGGACCGCGAGCCCGAGCTGCTCGCCCCCTATATCGAGGACCTGGTCGATGCGCTGGACCGTCCTGAGGCCCAGACGCGCTGGGAGATCCTCGACGCCCTTTCGATCCTGGTCGAGACGCACGCCAAGGAGGTCGGCGCCGCCTACGACGGCGCAGAGGCCGCGCTGTTCGACGAGCACTCCGCCACCCTGCGCCTGTCCGCGTTCCGCCTGCTCTGCACGTGGGGCGCGACCGACCGCGGCAGGTCCCGGAAGGTGTGGCCGCTGCTCGACGAGGCGATCCAGTGCTACCACGGCGATCTGGAGTACCGTGACATGCTTGGCTACCTGCACCTGTTCGCCACGGGCAAGATCGAGGGAGGGGTCGCCGGCGAGCTCGCCGGGCGCCTCCAGTTCGACGCCGAGAACGGCAAGGGCAGCTATCTCAAGGCCCGTTCCTCCGAGATCTACAGCCTGCTGGTCAAGCGCTTCAAGCTCGAGAACCCGCAGAAGCGAGCCCGCGTGCAGGCCGCTTCGGACGACGATGACGCTGATGAGTAATTCGTCGGTTCGGACCGTTTAATACATACCTAAGGGGATGCGCCGTTCAGGATGGCGTATCCTCTTTTTCATTTGGGACCCTGACGCCCGCCTACGCGAGCGGGCGCGACCATGCGAGGAGATATGCCCATGGGTTTGATTCAGAAGAAGGAAGAGCACGAGGTCATCGACGGCATCGAGGTCATCGAGCGCTCTGATGTGCCGGAGGACCTGCCCGAGGTCGAGGTCGATCTCGTCGAGGGCGAGAGCGCCGAGGGCATCGCCGGCGGCGACGGCTCGGGCTCCGGCGGCGACGGCGGGTCTCACGACGGCGATGCGGCGGATTCCGAGGACGGGGAGCCGCGAAAGCCCGGCTGCGGCGTATCCAAGGTCTTTGTCGCCGCGGCTGCCGTGCTCGTGGTCGTCGCCGCGATCGGCGGCTACTTCTTCGGCTCCGGTGGCTTCGGCGCCAAGGGCCCGGGTTCGGCCACGGTGGAGGAGGGCCAGCTCGACGCCGCGGTCGCGCGCTACACCTACGGCGGCGCTGCCAAGACCCTGACCGTCCGCGAGGTCATCGAGGACCAGTACAGCCTGGAGACCGCTCAGGACGAGGACGGCAACTACGCCGTCCCCACGGCCGACACCACTTTGGCCTACGTGCGCAACCGCATCCTGCTCGACGAGGCCGCCGCGCGCGGGATCGAGCCCTCCGACGACGAGATCGCCGAGTACGCCGAGTCGACGATCGGCACCTCCGACTACTCCGAGATGTCCGAGCAGTACGGCCTTTCCGAGGAGCAGGCCAAGAGCGTGGTCAAGGACCAGCTTACGCTCAAGCAGCTTTACGACGAGGTCGTGGGCGAGGTTTCCGCCCAGGCGCCCGAGGCGCCGACCGAGCCCGCCGACGGCGACACCTCCGCGGCCTCCAAGGAGTACGCCGACTACATCATCGCGCTCGCGGGCGACGAGTGGGATGCCGAGAAGGGCACCTGGGCGAGCGAGGACGGGGCGTACGCCACGGCGCTGGCCGGCCAGGACTTCACGGCCGACTCCGCGACCTACGAGCAGGCCCTGACCGCGTACTACACCGCGTACTACACCGCGTACCAGGAGTACTCGAGCGTTGCATCCGAGGCCAACACGACGTATCGCGATTTCTGCAACACGCTGTTCGCGAGCGCGGACGTCACGCTGCTCGGCCTGTTCGTGTAGCGGCGGAGCATGGCGGCGCCCCGCGCCGTCGCTCAGATCGAGCTTCCTTGCGGAGCCCCCGCCCGTGCGGCGGGGGCTCCGTTGCGTTTCGGGCGCCAATGTCGTCTTTCGCCTTTCGCTTGCCGCCCTGCGCGAACGTCGCGCCCGTGCGTCCGCCGGCGCGCACACGGACGGAGCGCCCCGTTCGGGCGATATCGCGCCGCAGGACCGCTCGGGCCTTGGTATCCTGAACCGCGAACGCCCATCATGCGGCAGGGGCCGCGTTGCGTGCGGCGCCTCCTGCCCCGCGGCGCTCCCGTCGGGCTGCGAGCGCGCCGCGGGGCAGGACGGAACAGGAGGTATCCCGATGGTTGACGAGCGTACGGTCGCATATTGCGAACCGAGTTTCGAGCATCCGGTGGCGATCGTGCTGGGCAGCGGCCTGGGGGCGCTCGCGGACCGCGTGCGCGCGGTGCGCCGCATCCCGTACGAGGACATCGAGGGGTTTCCCGATGAGGCGATCCCGGTCGAGGGGCATCGCCACGAGGTGATCGTGGGGACGCTCGAGGGCGTCCCGGTGGTGGTGTATCCCGGTCGCGTGCACCTGTATCAGGGTTATACCGCCCTCGCGGTGACCTCCCTGGTGCGCCATGCGCACCATCTGGGCTGCCGCGACATCATCCTCACGTGCGCGTCGGGGGCGGTGCGCCAGGTGGCCCCGGGCACGGTCGGTCTGATCACGGACCAGATCAACCTCACGGGGACCAATCCGCTCGTGGGGCTCGGCGGTCTCGCCGCCGCGCGCGACCGCGAGGACCCGTTCGTCCCGATGGCGGGCGCCTACTCGCCCTATCTCACGGACCTCGCCCGGGCGGCGGGGGAGGAGGCGGGCGTCCCGCTCGCCGACGGCGTGTACGCCGGACTTCTCGGTCCCACGTACGAGACGGTCGCCGAGGTGCGCGCCCTCGGCATCCTGGGAGCCGATTTCGTGGGATGCTCGACCGTGTGCGAGGCCATCATGGCGCATACCCTGGACATGCAGGTCCTGGGCGTGACGCTGGTCACCAACCGCGCGGGGCAGCCCGCGAACTCCCACAAGGAGGTGCTCGCCGAGGCGAGCGGCGCCATCGGCAAGGGCTGCACCGATGTGATCCTGGGCGTGCTGAGGAGGCTGGCGGCTACGGCGGAGTAGCGCGGGCGCCCGCCCCGCCGCATCGTGTGTCCATCGCGGCGGGGCGTATCGGGGCGGCGCGGCGTGCGCTGCCGACAACGTGCGGGCCGGCGGCCCGAGAGAGGATGGTCTGATGATTTACGGAGCGCTGTGCGACATCGAGCGCTATCGCGGCCTGTACCGCGGTCTCGACGTGCTGATCGATTGGCTGGCGGAGAACGATCCCGCCCAGCTCGACTGCGGCTCCCATGAGATCATGGGCAAGCGGGTGTACGCCAACGTGATGGCGCCCACGACGCGTCCCGAGGAGGGCGCTCACTACGAGACGCACCGCCGTTACCACGACCTTCAGATCGATGTCGAGGGCCGGGAGGCGTTCAAGGTCGCCCTGGGCGAGCGGACGGAAGTCGAGCCGTTTGACGAGGCGGACGATTTCGAGCTCGTCGATACCGAGGAGGGCATCGCCGGAGATCTCGACGAAGGCAAGTTCGTGCTGTTCGTAGTCGGCGAGCCGCATATGCCGACGCTCCAGTTCCCGGGAGACGGGGCCTGCGCCATCAAGAAGATCTGCTTCAAGATCGTCGATGATGCGTTCTGGGACGAGACGGAGTAGGCGACCCGCCGTGCGCCCGGCCCGAATGAGGCCTTCGGGTCCGTTGGGCCGTGAAGGCGCTCCCGCCTCCGCGCCCGGCTGCCGGGGATGCTTTTTGGAGAAAACCCGTGCAGGCACTTGCGAAAACGGCTCGGAGCACGTACTATAACCAATCGTCGGATGTGCGCCCGCGCATCTGGCCCTTGGATATGCCAACGTGGCTCAGCTGGTAGAGCAACGCACTCGTAATGCGTGGGTCAGCGGTTCGAATCCGCTCGTTGGCTCCATCGAATGCAAGAGGGTCCCCGATGGGGACCCTTTTTTGTTTAGGTTGGCCCTTAATCTGACGTGAAGGCGGGCGGTGGGGCCCTGCGCCTTCCTGGCCGTATGGCGGCGGACCGGGGCTTCGCCTGCGACCCATCGGACGCGTCGTGCTGGTGCGGCTCGTTGGGAAGCGGGCGGCGTGATGCCCGAAGCCGCCCGGTACCGAGGAACGACAGGGCCTCGAATCATATCGCGCGAGCCCCCGGTGCTGGGTGCAATAGTCATAATCTACCGTTCGCAGAAGAACGTGTGCCGTTGGTGAAACTCCATATTGCGGCTTCTGAAAGCAATACCACTTGTTCAGCACTTTTAATACAAGTGTGGACTTCTTCATAAGTTACCAGCGAAAATTATGGGCCCTGAAGAACAGCTAGAAAACAATTTCGAAAAGTAAATGTGCTCAAAAGAAAGTAAATAAAGCTGTCTAGAGTTGATAAACAAGCAGGTCAAAAGGGTGAACACCGTTTAAACGGTAGAATTACGCCCGTGAACGGTTTTGCTTGTTCCTGTAGAGAGAGCGTGATTGACGGGCATTTGCATGATGGTACTATGTCCAACGACTTATCACGTGGTTACAACCAGTTGCGGAGACCTCCGCACATCCTGAAGGAAAGGAAACGCTGGAATGATCGGATTCATCCTGACGGGTCACGGGGAGTTCTCCTGCGGCATCAAGAGCGCGCTCGATATGGTCGCCGGCGATCAGCCCGCGTTCCAGATCGTGCCTTTCGAGGGGTCTCAGGCCGCCACCTACGGCGACGACCTCCGTGCCGCCATCTCCGCGATGCGCGCCGAGTGCGAGGAGGGCGTCATCGTCTTCGTCGACCTGCTCGGCGGCACCCCGTTCAACCAGTCCATGATGATCGCCAGCGACATCGACAAGCTCGAGATCGTCACCGGCGCCAACCTTCCCATGATCATCGAGCTCCTGTTCGCCCGCGCCGGCGCCACCGACGTGACCGCGCTCGCCGACCAGGCGGTCCAGGTCGGTCAGGATGCGATCTGCCGCAAGTCCCTCGCCGCCGTCATGGGCGAGGCTTCCGATGAGCTCGACGAGGACGGCATCTAATGGAGAACTTCGGCGCGAACGTTCTCGCCTCCTCCGTCGCCCTGCTCATCCTGATCGGCATCATGGGCGTCGTCTACTTCTTCTGGTCCAAGGCCAACATCAAGAAGAAGGCCAAGTACTTCGAGCAGATCCACACCGAGCTCGCACCGGGCCAGCGCGTGATGTTCGGCGGCGGCATCTTCGGAACCGTCAAGAGCGTCGACGGCGACGTGGTCGAGGTCAAGGTCCGCTCGGGAGCGACCCTCGACGTCTCCCGGTACGCCATCCAGGAGATCAGCAAGTAGGCATCCTCGAGGGAAGGCACCAGCCACCCCGATGTTGTATAAGCCAGACATGCGAACACGAAAGGAACGGATCGCAATGGCAGAGCCCAACATTCTTCTCACCCGTATCGATAACCGCCTGATCCATGGTCAGGTTGCGACCCAGTGGAACTCCACCCTGGGCTCCAACCTCATCCTCGTCGCCAACGACGAGGTGTCCACCAACACCATGCGTCAGAACCTCATGAAGATGGCGGCCCCGGCCGGCGTCGCCACCCGCTTCTTCTCGCTTCAGCACACCATCGACATCATCGCGAAGGCGTCCCCGAAGCAGAAGATCTTTATCGTGGCCGAAACTCCGCAGGACGTGCTTACGCTCGTCAAGGGCGGGGTGCCTATAAAGAAGGTCAACATCGGCAACATGCACATGTCGGAAGGAAAGCGGCAGGTGGCCACCTCCGTGGCCGTCGACGACTCCGATGTCGCCGCTTTCAAAGAGCTTCAGGAATTGGGGGTGGAGCTGGAGATCAGGCGTGTCCCGAGCACGCCGGTCGAGGATACGAACAAGCTCTTCTCGTAAGGGTTCCGTATCCGTTTCGTTCCGGACGCACCGTCCGGGGCTTCCTGTAGGTTCTTTATGTAAGACATTTTTCGAAAGGAGGAGCATAAGATGGAAGGCATTTCCTTTGTCCAGGTAGCGCTCATCTTCGTCGTTACCTTCATTGCCGCTATCGATCAGTTCGACTTCCTCGAGTCTCTGTACCAGCCCATCGTCACCGGCGCCATCATCGGCGCGATCCTCGGCGATGTGCAGACCGGCCTCGTCGTCGGTGGTACCTATCAGCTGATGACCATCGGTAACATGCCGATTGGTGGTGCCCAGCCGCCTAACGCGGTCATCGGTGGCATCATGGCTGCCATCTTCGCTTGCTCTCTCGGCATGGACCCGAACGTGGCCACCGCTACCGCGATCCCGTTCGCTCTGCTCGGCCAGTACGGCGTGACCCTCTTCTTCACGCTCCGTGCCCCGATGCTCGAGTCCTTCCGCGCCGCCGCTACCAAGGCTGACACCAAGGCGATCACCCGCCTGACGGTCATCTCCGAGGTCATCCTCGGCCTGATCTTCGCCGTCATCGTGTCCCTGCTCTTCATCGGTGGCCAGACCTTCGGCCAGCAGGTCGTCGACGCGATCCCCGAGTGGGTCAACAACGGCCTGTCCGCTGCCGGCGGCATGATGAAGTTCGTTGGCTTCGCCATCCTGCTGAAGATCATGATGAACCGCGACATGTGGGGCTTCTTCTTCATGGGCTTCGGCCTGGCCCTCATCGCGGTCAACATCCCGGCTATCGCCGGCCCGGCCCTGCTCATCCTGACCCTTATCGGCTTCGGCATCGCTTTCTGGGACTTCCAGCAGCAGACCGAGCTCAAGGGCGCTGCTTTTGACGGAGGTGACATGAGCGATGGCATCTAATGAGTTTGTTGTACCTGCACAGTACGAGGATCTGACTCCCGCTCCGCAGGTTGACAATAAGACCCTGAACCGCATGGCTCTGCGCTCTTATTGGCTCCAGTCTTCGTTCAACTACGAGACCATGCAGTCCGGCGGCTGGCTCTTCGCCATGCTCCCCGGCCTCGAGAAGGTCCACACCAACAAGAACGACCTCGCTGCGTCGATGTACCACAACCTGGACTTCATCAACACGCACCCGTTCCTGGTCACCTTCGTTATGGGTATCGTTCTCTCCCTCGAGCAGAACAAGCTTGACACCCAGACCATCCGCGCCGTCCGCATCTCCGCTGCCTCCCCGCTGGGCGGCATCGGCGACGCCCTGTTCTGGCTGACGCTCGTGCCCATCACGGCCGGCATCACCTCCAACATGGCGATCGAGGGCTCCATCGCGGCTCCCTTCATCTTCCTGCTGATCTTCAACATCGCGCAGGCTGCTTGCCGCTTCGGCCTCATGAAGTGGTCCTACAAGGTCGGCACCGCCGCCATCGACGCGCTGACCGCCAACATGCAGGCCTTCACCCGTGCCGCCTCCATCCTCGGCGTCTTCGTCGTCGGTGCCCTGACGGTCACCATGGGTGGCACCCAGATCAACCTTATGATCCCGAACGGCACCACCCGTGGCCTCGTTGCCCACAGCATCGTGGTGTCCGATGAGGAGGCCGCCAACTTCGCCGACCTCGCCATCGACGTCGAGACCGCTGAGGCCGGTACGCTCGGCATGACCGCTGAGGACGGCTCCGCCCTCACCGCTGCCGACGCTGACGGCAACGCTGTCGAGTGCGGCATCACCGAGCTCGGCAACGGCATGAGCTCCGTGACCTACGCTGAGGTCACCGAGACCGAGGTCAGCTACTCCGTCGCTTCCACGCTGGACACCGTCCTGCCGAAGCTCGTCCCGCTGGCTCTCGTGCTTGGCCTCTACTTCCTGTTCGCTAAGCACAACTTCACGCCGATCAAGGGCATCGTCCTGCTGCTCATCATCGGCCTGCTCGGCGCTGGCCCCTTCGGCCTGTGGCCCAGCATCTGGTAAGGCTCTAAGGCCCGGGGTGCTCGCAAGCTCCAAGAGCACCCCGCCCCTTACTTCATGTGTATGTTTAAGGCCGTTTGCCCTTCGTGGGGAAGCGGCCTTTCTTCTCTCGATTCGAAGCCTGAATAGGAGGTAGGCCCATGGCGATGGCAGCGCGTAAGCAGCCGCTCTACGATCAGCTCGTCGACATCCTCACCGAGAAGATCGAAAACGAGTACCGTCCCGGTGATCTCATGCCCTCCGAGCGTGAGCTTTCCGAGCGCTATGCGCTCTCCCGCACGACGGTGCGCCTGGCGCTCCAGGAACTCGAGCGCCTGGGTCTCGTCGTGCGCCAGCATGGTCGCGGCACGTTCGTCGCGGACCGCGCGGCGCAGGCCACCAACCTCATGCAGGCTTACAGCTTCACGAATCAGATGCGCTCGCTCGGCCGCGTGCCGGAGACCACGATCCTCGAGTTCTCCGAGATCGAGGTCGATAAGAACCTCGCCGAGCACCTCGGGGTGCGTATCGGCGACAGGCTCTACAAGCTCAAGCGCCTGCGCTCCGCCGACGGCATGCCCATGATGGTCGAGCGCACCTACCTGCCCGTCCGCAAGTTCATGGGGCTCAAGCGGCCCATGCTGGAGCAGATGTCGCTCTACGACGTCATCGAGCAGGTCTACCGCGAGAAGATCCGCGTGGCGGAGGAGGAGTTCTTCGCCAGCATCGCGCGTCCCGCCGACGCGCACCTGCTGGATATCTCTGAAGGGTCCCCTGTGCTCGATCTGGTCCGGACCACCTACAACGCGAGCAACGAGATCGTGGAGTACACGCTCTCCGTCGCCCGTGCGGACCAGTTCAAGTACAAAGTCTTCCATCAGCGGAGTGAATAGGATTCGGGAAGCTCGGGCACAGGGCGCAAGCCGTGGGTCCGAGCGTTTGGATTGTGTTGGAACTGCGAGGAATACGATTGGCTAAACTGGTTACTACCAGATAACCAACTAAGTCGTATACTTCCTCGTACAGGCCCTACTCAGAAGGAGAGGTATTATCAATGTTTGAGAAGTCCCTCGATGAACTCAAGGCGCTCGGTGCCGACATCACCACCGCCGAGATCAAGCAGCAGCCGGAGCTCTGGCTCGACACCCTCAACATCTACAAGGAGAACCTCGAGGCCATCGAGGCGTTCCTGGCCGATGCCCGCGCCATGGGCGAGGGCCGTCTGTCCGTCGTCTTCACCGGCGCCGGCACCTCCGACTACGTCGGCGACACCGTGGCCCCCTACCTGCGCCACGCCGGCGACACCGCCCTCTACGACTTCAAGCCCATCGCCACGACCGACATCGTGAGCGCTCCTCGCGACTTCCTCTGCCCCGAGGATCCCACGCTGCTCGTGTCCTTCGCCCGCTCCGGCAACAGCCCGGAGTCCCTCGCTGCCGTCCAGGTCGCCGGCCAGTTCGTGAAGAACGTCAAGTTCCTCAACATCACCTGCGCCCCTGAGGGTAAGCTCGCCGTCGAGTCCGCCGGCAACCCCGACGCCCTGACGCTCCTCATCCCGCGCGCCAACGACAAGGGCTTCGCCATGACCGGCTCCTACAGCTGCATGGAGCTGCTTACCGCCCTCATCTTCGACACCGCCTCCCTCGAGCAGAAGACCGCTTGGGTCGAGTGCGCCGCCAAGATGGGCGAGGACGTCGTCGCCCGCGAGGAGCAGATCGCTGCCTACCTGGACAACGACTTCAACCGCGTCACCTACCTCGGCTCCGGCTCCTTCGGCGGTCTCGCCCAGGAGACCCAGCTGAAGATCCTCGAACTCGCGCACGGCCTCGTCGCGACCTCCTTCGACACCTCCATGGGCTATCGCCACGGGCCGAAGTCCTTCGTCGACGACAAGACGCTCGTCTTCGTGTTCGTGAACAACGACGCCTACACCCGCCAGTACGACCTCGACATCCTGAACGAGATCGACGGCGACGGCATCTGCAAGAAGGCCATCGCGGTCCAGCAGGCCGGCGACACTGCCTTCGCTGGCGAGGCCTTCACGTTCGAGGGCTTCGACGCGCTGCCTGAGGCCTACCTCGCCCTGCCGTTCGTCATGGTCGGTCAGGTCGTCTCCTTGCTCAACTCCGTGCGCGTGGGCAACACCCCGGACACCCCGAGCCCGACCGGTACCGTGAACCGCGTCGTCAAGGGCGTGACCATCCATCCGTTCGAGGCGTAAGCAACGCCTTCGGGGCACCGGGCCCTAAGCCTGCTGCCCGTTAGCATCCATGAGGCGCCCGCCCGGTCTGCAAGGACGGGTGGGCGCCTTCTTTTTTGGGTACACCTGCGGTATGTGCACCCGAATGTGTGAGGAGAACACATGAGCACCTATGCAATCAAGGCCGATGCCTTCTATCTTCCCACCCGCGTCGCCCGCGGCGGCTACCTCATGGTCGAGGACGGCGTGTTCGGCGCGTACGTGACCGAGCAGCCCGATTGCGAGATCGTCGACTGCTCCGGTCATGAGGTCGCGCCCGGTTTCGTCGACACCCATATCCACGGGTTCGATAACCACGACATCATGGACTGCAAGGCCGAGAGCGTCGCAGCCGTCTCCCGCGGCATCCTCCGCAACGGCGTGACCAGCTACCTGCCCACCACGCTCACCGCCAGCACCGAGCAGCTCGAGGCCGCCTGCGCCTCCGTGGCCGAGTACGTGGAGGCCGGCGACGATACGCCGCACGCCCGTATCCAGGGCATCTTCCTGGAGGGTCCGTTCTTCACCGAGAAGTACAAGGGCGCGCAGAATCCCGCCTACCTCTCCGCTCCCACCATGGAGAAGCTCGAGAGCTGGCAGGCCGCCGCGCACGGCCTCGTGAAGAAGGTCGCGGTCGCACCCGAGTACGAGGGCGCCGTCGAGTTCACCGCCGCCGCCGTGGCCTCCGGCGTCGTCGTGGCGCTCGGCCACTCCGCCGCCACCTGCGCCGAGGCCCAGGCCTGCCTGGATGCCGGCGCCAAGGTCTTCGTCCACACCTACAACGGCATGAGCGGCCTGCATCATCGCGAGCCGGGCATGGTGGGCGCCGCCCTGTCCAGCCAGGACAAGTCCTACTCCGAACTCATCTGCGACGGGCATCACGTCAACCCCATCTCCGCAGGCATCGTGATGCAGGCCAAGGGACACGAGCACGTCGCGCTCATCACCGACTGCATGTGCGCCGGCGGTATGCCCGAGGGCGAGTACAAGCTCGGCGAGCTCCCCGTCATCGTGAAGGACGGTACCGCTCGTCTGAAGGAGGGCAACTCGCTCGCTGGCTCCATCCTCAACATGAAGGACGCCGTCAAGAACGTCGCCGATTGGGGTATCGCCACGAAGGCCGAGGCCGTCTACATGGCGACCCAGGCCCCTGCCGAGGCGAATGACATGGCTGACGTGTGCGGTTCGATCCGTCCCGGCCGCGATGCCGACTTCGTCGTGCTCAACCCCGACCTCACCCTTGCCGCGACCTACCTGGGCGGCGAGAAGGTCTACAGCGCTTAACGGCGGCGCGGGTTCACCGCTGCCCCAATGCGCGTGCCAAAAGGGACAGGCCCTCGCCAAGAGGGACGTACCCTAATGGCACGCCGAACGTTTAGCCGTGCCGTTAGGGTACGTCCCCTTTGGCACGGCAAGGCTCGCGGTGCACGCGATCTTGTACGGACCATCCCCTTTCGGGGGGTGGTCCGCTTTTTATTGCGCGCGGCTACCGCTTACCGCCCGAATACCTTCATTCACAGAGAACGAAGAAATTTCATAGAAGTGAAATCCTATGATGAAGCAACAATTCACCCCAGTGAAGAAGATTTCATTGTAGGAAACAAGGAAAGGACGGACTATGGCAGCAGAAGACGCGTTCAGCAGCGAGCAGAAGGAGTTGGTGCATTCGCTGCGTACCGAGCGCAAGTTCCTCGGGCATCCGCGCGCCGTCGGCACGCTCTCCATCATGCAGCTGTGCAACTCGTTCGCGAACTACACGATGAGCTCGCTGCTCGTGTTCTATCTCTATGCGAGCGTAGCGGAGGGCGGCCTGGGCCTCTCGCAGACCGATGCCGCTCAGCTGATCTCGCTGTACTCGGCGATCTCCATCCTGGCCGGCCTCGTCGGTTCCTATGTTGCCGACCGCATTCTCGGTCCCCGTCGCGGCCTGCGCTTCGCGCGCTGCTTCATGGCCGTGGCCTACGTCGTGCTCGCAATCCCCGGCACGGGCATCGCGGGCTACGCCGCCAGCCAGGTGATGCTGGTCTTCTCGACCATGCTGGCCGGCCGCTCGCTTGAGGCGCTCGCGGGCAAGATGTACGAGGACGGCGACTCCCGCCGCCGTCGTGGGTGCCGTCTGCTATGTCCTGACCGAGAAGAAGTTCTTCGGCCCCATCGGCCTCGAGCCGGACGATCCCCTGCCGGCCGACAGCAGGGTCAAGACCATGGGCCTGATCGTTGGGGCCGTCGTGGTCGCCGTCGCGCTGCTCGCCTTCCTGTTCCTCAACGGCATCGTGACGATCTCCCAGTTCGCTAACACGCTGTCCACTGCGGCGATCTTCATCCCCATCGTGTACCTCGTGTACATCATCAAGAGCAAGAAGACCACGCATGCCGAGGGCCTGCGCGTAAAGGCGCTCGTGCCGCTCTACGCCTGCACCTGCCTGACCGCCCTCGTGTGGACCCAGTCCACCACCGTCCTCGCCATCTACACCGAGCAGAACGTCGACCTGCACCTCTTCGGTATGGAGATCAGCCCGGCGACCTTCCAGACCGTGCCCGCCATCTTCGCCTTCATCTTCGGAAGCGTCGTCACCGCCCTGTGGACCAAGCTCGGCAAGCACCAGCCCTCGAACCCCTGGAAGGTCGGCTTCGGCACGATCATGTACGGCCTCGGCCCGGTGTTCATGTGCCTGCCGTTCCTGCTGTATCCGGCGGGAGTCAAGGTCAGCCCCATGTGGCTCGTGGTCTTCTACGCGCTTATCATGATCGGTGAGGCCCTGGCGAGCCCGATCGGTTACGCCGCCGCCTCCATGGTCGCCCCGAAGGCCTTCTCCACGCAGATGATGACCGTCTGGAGCCTCGTTGGCTCCACGGGCGCCGGCCTCTCCACGCTCGCCGCGAACTTCTACACGCCGGGCAACGAGGTGATGTACTTCCTCGTGATGGGAGGCATCACGATCGTCGGAGGCCTCCTGCTGATGCTCGTCTCGAAGAAGCTCAACGTGATGATGGGCCAGGAGGCAGCCTAACCGCCCTGAGCGACGGGACCTGAAAAAACGCCACCCCCTTGAGACCGGGGCCGCCCCTGCGCGGCCCCGGTCTCGTTGCGTCCATGCGATCCGTGCCAAAAGGGACAGGCCCTCGCCAAAAGGGACGTACCCTAATGGCACGGCGGGAGTGCGGACAAAAAGTTGGACCGCCCCGGCGGTCCGGAACGGAGGTCCGCATGTACAGCCCGGAGACCGTCGAGATCGCCCTGCGCGCGATCGACGGGGGGTCCAGCGTCAGGGAGGCCGCCGCGCTCGCGGGGGTCTCGAAGTCGGCCGTGGCCAGGTGGGCGGCGGGCCGCGCCCCGCGCGCCCGCCGGGCGGGTAGAATCCGTGCCGTGGACGAGGATTCGGGGGTGACGGCGCTGAACGACGACGAGAGGGCCGCCTACGACGCGGCGATGGGGGAGAACGCCCTGCTCAAGGCGGTGTTGGACGACCTAAAAACGGAAGGCTCCGCCCCGGCTACGACGTCGAGGCGGAGATGCGTCGAGCTCGGCGAGAGATTGCGCGCGGAGACAGGCCTGCCCCTGACCCGCGTTCTCGCGTTCCTTGGGATCTCCAAGGGCTCCTACGAGTACCACCGCGCGAGGCTGGGGACCGATAGGCACGCGGCCCTGAGGCCGCTCGTGGCCGCGGCCTTCGAGGAGTGCGGCCGGCGCGGCTACCGGGCCGTGCACGCCCAGCTGCGGCGCGGCGGGAAGCGGGTCTCGGAGAAGGTCGTGCGCCGGCTGATGCGCGAGCTCGGGCTCGCCGCCAGGAGGCGACCCCGACGCAGGTGGGGCAGCTACGCCGGCGAGGCGTCGCCCGCCCCGCCGAACCTGCCCCTGCGCCCCGACGGCACCCACGGGTTCCGGGCGGAGCGCCCCAACGGGCTGTGGGTCACGGGCATCACCGAGTTCAGGATCCCCTCCGGCGAGAAGTGCTACCTGTCCCCCGCGATCGACTGCTTCGACGGCAGGCCCGTCGCCTGGTCGATCGGGGCGCGCCCCGACGCGGCCCTCGCGAACTCGAGCCTCGAGGCGGCCTGCGCGACGCTGGCGCCGGGCGAGGCCCCGGCGGTCCACAGCGACCGCGGCGGGCACTACCGCTGGCCGGGGTGGATCGCGATATGCGAGCGGCGCGGCCTGGCGAGGAGCATGTCGCGCAAGGGCACGAGCGGCGACAACGCCCGCGCCGAGGGCTTCTTCGGCCTGCTCAAGCAGGAGTTCTTCCATCCGCGGGACTGGAGGGGCGTCGGGCTGGCCGAATTCATGTCCGAGCTCGACGCCTGGATGCGGTGGTTCCGCTCGGGCCGCATATCCCAGGCGCTCG
>DBFEBE010000077.1:0-6461 GCA_048318985.1 Collinsella sp. | reverse complement strand
ACACAACGGCTCCGGCGACGAGGGCGACAGCTACGCAACCCGCCACGAGGGGGAACAAGCCGTCGCCGGTTGTCACCAGCGCTTTATCCGAGCCGGAGGGAGCCCCGGGGCTTACGTTCGTGCCGCTCGGAAGCTTCTCGGGGCTCGGCTTGGCGTTCGATCCGCCGGTCCCTTCACCGGAGTTTTCGCCCGGATTCTGCCCGGAGCCTTCCGAGCCGTCCCCGGGGTTGCCGCCAGACCCGTCGCCCGAACCGTCGTCAGGGCTCCCGCCCGGCGTGCCGCCGGGGTCGCCCGGCTCATCGGGCCCGACCGAAGAGCCGGAAGCGACCTTGACGGACAACGGAGCCGGCAGCTCCATGCCCAGCTGCTTCTCGTCCATCTCCACATGCGAGGAGCTTACGACCTCGAGGCTGCTCACGGACACTTCCGCAACGGAATCGCTCGAAGACGACAACGCGAGGGTTCCCAGATCGAGACGGTCGCCCGAGAACAGGTTCCCGTCCTTGACGGCCACGTAAAGGTTCACGCGCTGGCCGCCGTCCACCGGCTTGAAGCGCACCTGCGCCACCGCGGCGCCCTCGACCGCCTTCGAGAAGCCGAACCCGGCCTCCAGCGCCTCGCCGCCCTCGCCCTTCACCGTCAACGACAGCTTGAGCGCCCGAACCTCGTCGCCTCCCTTGGGGACGACCAGGCTCACGTCGGCCGAGCCGTTCGAGGCGCCCTTGTCCAGAACCACGCCAGGCGCCTCCCCCGCCCAGGCGATTCCCGGGGCGAGGGCTAGGCAGAGCGCGCATGCCGTCAGCGCGCCTGCCGCTATCTTCTTCATCTTCGCAAACATATCTTCAACCGTTCCTCTCGGCTTCAGGCTAATCGGCTGCGACGGTCGCGTTGCCGCCGAGCTCGACGTCGGGCAGATTGTCGGGAACTTTGCCCGGAAGCGAGTCGCTCACCAGGCGCTGCCCCTCGTTCGTCAGCGCGTTGTCCACGCGGTACAGCTCGGCGCGCACCTGCTTGGGCAGCTCCATGTTCGCAAAGTCGCCGGGCTCGATCCAGTAGACCCAGCTTCCTTCGGACACGTCGCCCAGCATGGCGTCGCCGGGCTGGGGAGCCATGATGATCTGGCTGGCCACCGTGCTGCCGTCGGCGTTCACGCCGCCCACCACGTTGCCGTCCTGGTCGTAGAGCACCACCACGTTGTACGCCGGGTTGCCCTTGTACGAGCCGGTGAACACGAGCGAGCCCTTCGGGATGAACTGCTTGTCCAGGTTCTCGTCGGCCTTCTGGTACACGAAGTCGCTCTTCAGGATGCCTGCCGCGCCGCCGTTCGCGTCGAGGAAGGACACGTCGTCGCCCGAGGGCCCGAACACGTCGAGCTCGGCCACCGACAGCTGCCCGCCCGCCTGGCCGACGGCCGTGATGCGCAGGTAGCGTGCATCGTAGGTGCAGATCCAGGGGTCTTTGCCGTTGTCGAAGTACAGCGATGCCTTTCCGTCTTCGTCAAGCGACAGCGAGCCCTTCTTGATGAGGGTGTAGCTCTCGCCGTCGAGGCTGGTCTCGATGCGGTAGTCCCCGATGGCCGACCCCTTAGCGCCGGCTCCCAGCGTATAGCGCAGCGAAGTGACCTCGGTGGGCTTGCCCATGTCGAGCATGATGACGGGGTCTTCGCCGTCCGACCCGCCCGTGTACACCGTGTCGGCCTTGCCGTCGACCATCAGCTCGGACGCGGGCTTCGGCGCGGGGGCGTCGGGATCGTCATCGGTGGCGGGCGGAACCGTGTCCTGCGCGGAGGACATGTTCGTGGACACGGTCCAGCCGCTCTTGTCCTGCAGGCCGTTGCCCGTGAGCTTGATCGGATCGAGCACGAGCGCCTTCGAGCGGTTCAAGAACTTGTCGACGACCGTCACCTCGTAGGACACCACGCGGTTGCCCAGCGAGGAGGCGTTGTCGACGTACGAGGCCGTGCCGTCCTCCGCAGCCTGAGCGAAGCCCACGACCTGACGCTGCTGCACGCCGTCGGCCGTGGTGAGGCGCGCGATCTCGTAGCCCAGCACGGAATCGCCCGCCGATGCGTCTGCGCCGAGAGAGAGCGCCACCTCGCTGCCGTTCACCTCCGCCGTCGCCCGAGCGACGCCCTTGTCCAGGACCGCGCCCGTGTCCTCGTGGGAGCGGGCATAGGCCCGGGCGTCGTCGTTGGCGTAGCTCAGCGCGCGGGTCTCGGCCGGGAACTGGCTGACGTAGGCCTTCGTGGTCTCGTCGGCCGTGAAGCCCCAGCGCTGGAAGAAGTCGGTCAGGTCGCGCTCGGCTGCAGCGCTGGCCAGGCGGATGATGTTCTGCTTCTCGCCGCCGCCCAGGACAAGCTCGGTTCCCTTGGGCGCGGGCGCCGTCTTCGGAGCGCGGGCGTAGCTGTCCACGCGCGCGAAGAAGCGGTTGTCGAAGGCCTGCTGGTACGTGTCGTACAGCTGGTACGCGCCGCCGGCGTCGTAGGCCAGGCGCAGCTGCCAGTACATGGCCAGCTGCGTGAACACGCTGCCGGTGCGGCCCTCGTCGCCCGAGGTCACGCGATCGTACACTTCGTCGTAGCTGAACCGGGCCGAAGCGCTCGTGCCGTTGGACTGCGACAGCTGCGCGAAGTAATTGTTCGTCACCTCGGGGTAGGCGTACTGAGCCTGGTTGATGTTGTGCCCGATCTCGTGCGCGATGCCCCACCCGAAGTACGACCCGGAAGCCTTCTCGCCGTCGCCGTCCACCGCGACCGGGGAGCCCTCGCCGAGCCCCGGCACCGAATCCCACTCGATGCCGATATGATTGCCCGCCGCGTACATGAACGCGCCCGCGAACATGCGCGTGTAGCGGATGTTCAGGTGCTGCGACGGCAGCAGGTTCGCCTTCTTGACGGCATCGGCCGTGCCCTTGTCGAACGAGGAGGCCAGGCCCTTGTGCTGGTAGAACAGCTCCATCATCTGGTCCATGGCGTCGAACGAGGCCAGCAGCCGGGCCGCACGCTCGTCGGCGGCGCCGGAACCCGCTCCGGCCAGCATCTGCTGGGCCGGAACCGAGTACATCATCTGGTCGAGCATGACGTCGGTGGCGTTCAGGATGCAGTTCCTAGGATCGTAGTCGAAGCGCACCGCGGCGTTTCCGCCGGCCCCGTGCAGCTTTCCATGGCTCTCCTCCAGGGCCGGCACGTATGCCTCCAGCGCCTTGACGTAGGCCGTGGTGCGCGCGAGGCGCTCGGCCGGGTCGTCCACCTGGTACAGATCCAGCACGGGCACCGCCTGGGCTCCGCTGACGCGCACGCCCCAATCGGCGGCATCGTTATCGCCCGTGTACTCCACGTACAGCTGGCCGCCGTGTTCGACGTCGAGCGACGACAAGCTGGGGATCGTTATCTCGTTGCGGCCCACCTTGAGCGTGGCGATGGTCGTGGACACGTTGCTGGACTCCGGATGCTGCTGCGACACCACGAGGCGCAGCGGCGCCTCCTTGCCGGTGACCGCTCCCTTCGCGCCCGTGTACACCACGATCTGGTCGCCCTCGGCCACCACGGCGCCCAAGGGCTGCCAGGCGTTCAGGCCGCTGATGCCCAGGCTGCGGTTGTCGCGCGCCGAGGAGATGCCGTTGTGCACGCGCACCGTGCCCTCGAGGCCCTGGGTTGCCAGCAGCTTGCGGGCGTTGTCAAGCTCCACCTGCAGCTCCACGCGGTACGGGTTGAACTCACCGCTTGCCGGGTCGGGCGTGTCCAGGCGCTGCTGCAGCTCGTCCACCGCCGCGGAGGTCACGTCGTCTTTCAGCTCGAGGTGCAGGTCGTCGGCGTACAGCGCCATGATGTCGTTCTCCAGGCTGTCGTAGGCATGGAAGCGCATCTCGGCGACCACGACGTTGCCCGAGGACCAGGAATGTCCCATGCCGATCCTCACCTTGGACGAGGTCACGGGCTGAGGCAGCTTCGCCAGCACGTACTTGCGCCCGTTCTCGCCCGTGCGCATCTGCACGTTCGCCTGGACGGTCTGCCAAGCGCCGGCGTCGTCGACGTAAGAGACGCTGACCCTGCCGTAAGGAACGCCGTCCTGAACGTCGGCGAACGAAACCATGCCGAGCGTCTGGGGCTGGTCGAACGTCACCGTGACGCCCTTGCCGAGCGCGGGGTAAAAGCCGCCCTCGTCCCAGTCGGCCACTTTGAGATACGACGCGTAGTCGTCGTCGAACAAGCCGTAGGCGCTTTTTGCCTCGCCCGACGCTTCGTCCAGCGGGCTGTCGATCATGGAGCCGCGCCCGTAGGTTGCCGAGACGATGCGGTTCAGGTAGTCGCCATCCGCGTTCTCGGTGTTAACCAGGCGGTAAGCCGGCAGCTGCGCCGGCTTGACGTTCGCCGTGCGCACGACGGCCATGACCGAAGGCGCGCTCTCGCCGATCTCGTTCGCACCGGTCAGATACACCTGGTACTCGGTATCGTCCTTCAAACCGTCAACGGAGCAGGAAGTCTTCGTCAGGTCGGGCACCTTCGTGAAATCGCCGCCCTCGTCGGCCTTCTCACGATAGAACAGGTTGTACGAATCGGTGTCCTCCATGTTCTTCCAGCTGGCCTTGAACCCTCGATAGGCGCCGGACAGCGAGATGCCCTCGGGCGCGTCGGGAACCTTCTCGGCCTTCGGCGTGACCTGGACGCTGCCGGACCAGTCGCTGCGCCAGGCGCCGTTCGTGGAGCGAACCTTGAGGGTGAACACGGTGCCGTTCTTGATCTTCTGCTCGTCGAACTGCGTGATGGAAAGCGAGGTGCCCGTGGTGCGCTTGACCTCTTCCCTGCCGTTCGCGCTGATGGAGAGCTCGTAGCCCGTCACGTTGGTCTCCGCCTTCCATGAAACGGAGAACTGCTTGCTGCCCGCGACGGCGGAAAGCTCGCCGGGAATGTTCAGCTCGGGTTCGGGGATGCGCTCCTCCATGTTGTTGAGGAACTCCACCTTGGACACCTCGGCGAGGTTCGTGCCGCCCTGCGTTTTGGTGATGACGAGCGTGACCTTCTTGACAGCGATCTGGCCGCCGAAGTCCACCACCACCGTGCCGTTCTCGTCGATCACGGCCGTGGGCGCGCTGGAGCGGAAGAAGGCCGCGCGAGCCTCGGCGCGGGAGATGCCGATCTCGCGGACGGTGCCGTCCGTCAGCTCGACCAAGAGGCGGCCCGCCTCGGGGGCATGGTCGCCGCTGGCGGGCACGTTGATCACCATGCCGCCCAGCTGCGGGGCCTGTTCGGAATCTTTCGCCAGGTCGAAGGACACTTCCACCGGATGCTCGTCGGAAATGGCCTCCGAGGCCCTGAGCGAGACGGGCTTCGCGTCCGCGCCTACCACCTCGTCGAGGCTGCCGGACGCCACCTCGGTGCCCTCGCCCGGCGCCGCCTCGACCGCCGCGGGGGGCAGCGAGCGCGCCACGGTGGCCTCCACCGCGACGCGATCGAAGCTGGACACGGCCGTCTCGAGATCCGCGAGCGACACCGTGCCGTCGCCGTTCGCGTCGCAGGCGGGGCTTGCCGCGCCCGCCTCTATGTCGTCGATGATGGCGGAGGCGTCCGCATCGTCGACCGTGCCGTCGCCGTTGACATCGCCGGGCACGAGCACGCCGATGCGCGCCGGAGCCTGCGGGTCGGCGGCCAGGTCGCCCACGTACAGCTCAACGGCGGAGGAATCGCCCTTGACGTCGATCTTCTGGGAGTACGGCGCGATGCCGGGCGCGCGCACGCTCAGCGTGTAGGAACCGTCGGCCAGACCGTCGAATCGTGCGACCGACCAGGAGTCGCCTTCAAGGGAAAGGTTCAGCTGCTGCGCGCCGACCTGCACGCCGTCGGAGTCGGCGAGGGCCACCTCGTAGGCGGTGCCGGCCGTCGCCGCCGGACGGCCCTCGGTCAGCGTCACGCGCAGCTCGCCTGCCGGCGGGGCAACGGCGCTGCGCGAAGCGTTTTCAGCTTGCAGGGGCGAAGCCGTAGGCTCCGTTGCGTTTTCGGTTCGGGTTTGAGATTCGGATCCGGAAGCCTCGGCGGTGCCGGATGCGTCCGGAACCTCGTTTCCAGACCCGTGATCGGCTTCGGGGCTCTGATTCGGCGCCGTCTCATCCGCCTGGACCCGTCCGGGAGGGGCGGGTTCCGCATCGCTTTCGACGGCGTATGCCGGGATGGTGCACAACGAAGACGCCAAGACGACGGCAAGCGCCGCCGACAAGGCACGGTGGGTGCGTTTCATGTTCGTTTCCGTTTCTCGCCAGCCATTACGTAGGTTGCGGGAACACGCCCGCAAATATGCGACGAGAATAATAACATACGGTGACGGAGACGGTGGCCGAATTGCCGGCGAAAGCGGGGAGAATATCGAGAACGAGGCGAAAGTGGGACTGGGAGATGGAGCTGACGACTCGTTTGGCCGCAAAGCGAGTCTTCAGCCCCCTCCCCCTGCCTCATTCGGGAGGGCCGCACC
>DBFEBE010000076.1:0-10102 GCA_048318985.1 Collinsella sp. | reverse complement strand
CTGCGGCGAGCGACCGCGCCCTTGCGAAAGCCAACGCACGCGTTTCCGCCAAGCGCGCCGCCCGTCCCGCGTCCTCGGCGAAGCCCGTCCTGCAGCGCTCCGCCGACGCCGCCGCGCGCCCGCGTGCGCGCGCCGCCTCGCCGTCCCCTTCCGCCGTCCCTTCCGACCGCCCGGCCGCGTCGCGCGCGTCCCTCAAGGGCCGTATCGGTCTCGTCGTCGCCATCGCGGTCGCCGTCGTGCTCGCCGTGGGCATCGGCGGGGTCGTCGCGGTCAACTCGTCGCTGTTCGCAGCGACCGACATCGAGGTCAAGGGCAGCGAGCACGTGTCCGAGGAGGATATGGCCCGCCTGCTCGACGTGCCCGAGGGCTCGACGCTGCTCAATGTCGACGCGGACGCCCTCGCCGCATCCCTCAAGAAGAACCCGTGGGTCGATACCGTCGACGTGGAGCGCGAGTTCCCCCACAGGCTCATCATCACGCCCAAGGAATACAAGGTCGCTGCGGTCGTCTACATCGCCGCGGACGATATCGCCTGGGCGGTGAGCGAATCCGGCACCTGGATCGCCCCCATGTCCCTGTCGGTCACGGTCGATGCCGACGGCTCGGTCGTGGAGTCGGCGGGGGAGGGCGCCGCGCTCCCGGCGTCCACGGACGGCGACTCCGCCGACGGGGCAGACGCCGGCACCGGCACCGATACCGCAGACGGGGATACCGCAGACCCCGAGGCGGAGGGCGCGCCCGACGCCGATGCCGCGAACGCCGAGGGCACCGACGCGGTGGATCCCGACGCCGAGGCGACCGGGCGCCTGACGGGGGTCGACGCCGCGCTCGCGCTCGCGCGCGAAGCCGGGGCGCTGCTGCTCATCGACGCGGGCGCGGACGTTTCGCCCTCGAGCGGCGCCGAGGTCACCTCGGGCGTCGTGAAGGCCGGCCTCGCGTACGCGAAGGGGTTCAGCAAGGAGTTCCTCGCCCAGGTCAAGGACCTCTCGATCCCCTCGATCGAGGCGATCTCGGCGAACCTGACCTCGGGCGTGGAGGTCTCGCTCGGCGCACCCGAGGACATAGGCACCAAGGAGCGCGTCGTCACGAAGCTGCTTTCGGAGCGCTCCGGCGTCACCTACATCAACGTGCGCACGCCCGACGCCTATACGTTCAGGTCGGCCGATTTGGAGGCATAGGCGGCGTGCCGTCCGGAGCGCCGTGAACGGCAGATGTGTTTACCTGCGGAATTCACAAAGTGCTTCACAACAAGTTGACTTCTACCTGCAATTTGTGCAACCATAACGCGGTTTACCTCGACATTTAATCTTTACTTGAGGGTTAACCTTCGTGGGTTATTCGTCGTAAGGCCGCCCAGCGCATACATCGATGTTCGGAGGACCGACATATGCACGAGAACGAGATCAACAACTACCTCGCCGTCATCAAGGTTGTCGGCGTCGGCGGCGGCGGTACCAACGCCGTCAACCGCATGATCGAGGAGGGTATCCGCGGCGTCGAGTTCGTCGCGATCAACACCGATGCGCAGGCCCTCGCGATCTCCGACGCGGACATCAAGGTGCACATCGGCACCGATCTCACGCGCGGCTTGGGCGCCGGCGCCAACCCCGAGGTCGGCCGCAAGGCCGCCGACGAGTCCCGCGACGACATCGCCGAGGCCCTCGCGGGCGCCGACATGGTGTTCATCACCGCGGGCGAGGGCGGCGGCACCGGCACCGGTGCGGCTCCCATCGTCGCCGACATCGCGATGAACGACGTGGGCGCGCTGACCGTCGCCGTCGTCACCAAGCCCTTCACCTTCGAGGGCCGCAAGCGCAAGGCGTCCGCCGAGGAGGGCATCAAGACCCTCTCCGAGTCCGTCGACACCATGATCGTCATCCCCAACGACAAGCTCCTCGATATCGCCGAGAAGAAGACCACCATGCTCGAGGCTTTCGCGATGGCCGACGCCGTCCTGTCCCAGGGCACCCAGGGCATCACGGACCTCATCACCGTCCCCGGCATCATCAACCTCGACTTCGCCGACGTGAAGACGATCATGAAGCAGGCCGGCACCGCCATGATGGGCATCGGCACCGCTTCGGGCGATACCCGCGCGGTCGACGCCGCCCAGCAGGCCATCTCCAGCCCGCTGCTCGAGAGCTCCATCGACGGCGCCACGCGCGTGCTGCTCTCCATCGCTGGTTCCAAGGACCTGGGCATCCAGGAGATCAGCGACGCCGCCGACGTTGTCGCCAATGCCGTCGACCCCGAGGCGAACATCATCTTCGGTACGGTCGTCGACGAGTCCCTGGGCGACCAGGTGCGCATCACCGTCATCGCGACCGGTTTCTCCGACGCCAACGTGAACCGCCAGGACCAGCTCTTCGGCCAGCCGGCGCGTAAGAGCGAGGAGCCCGCTTCCCGCGCCTCCGCCCCGTCCGGCAGCGCCTCGGCGACCCGCAACGTGGGCGGCACCGAGCTCCCGAACTTCGGCAACGATCAGTTCGAGCTCCCCGACTTCCTCAAGCGCGGCAACTTCTAGTCTCGTCTAGCGGTCGGAAGGCCCCGCGTTCCCTATGAAAAGCGCTACGCGAAGTTTTTCCTTGGGAACGCGGGGCCTTCTTTGTGTTGACTCGGCAGGTCGCGGCGCGCGCGGTCTCGCGCCGCTCATTCGCAAGGGGCGACCGCATGGCTCCCTGCGGTGCGAAGGGGCCCCGTTCGGTGCGGCCTTGCTGCTGCGGGTTCCGTCCACCCGGCATCTCGGTGCGGATCGCTGCGCTCATCGACTTGTCATGCATACCTGAGGGGTGATCACATGGAACGGCGCATCTTCGATAACGGGGTCGTCCTCGACGGCTGCTGGGACGGCCCGGTGCGGTTCGCGTTCACGGAGCGCACGGGCGGGGCCTCGCTTCCCCCGTACGCCTCGCTCAACCTCGGTTCCCATGTGGGCGACGACCCCGCCGCGGTCGCCGAGAACCGCCGCCGCGTCCTCGCCGCCCTGGGCGCCGACGGCCTTCAGGAGCGCTTGCTCGTCCCCAACCAGGTCCATGGCGATACGGTCGTCCGCGTGGCTCCGACGGACGCGGGGGACCTTGCGCACGTCCGGGAGCGCCTCGCCGCCGGCGCGGACGCCGTCGTGTGCACGGCTCGCGACGTCCCGGTGCTTCTGTGCTATGCGGATTGCACGCCGGTCGTCATCTGCGCGCAAGGTGGATTCGCGGTCGTCCATTCGGGATGGAGGGGAACGTACGCCCGGATCGCGGGAAAGGCCGCCCGTGCGCTCGCCGAGATGACGGGGGAGGACCCCGCCTCGTTCTCCGCCTATATAGGCCCGCATATCCTCGGTGACGAGTACGAGGTCTCGCCTGAAGTTGTACAGATGTTCTCGTTACAATTTGATAACATTAACCCGTATGGCGCACGCCTTCTCGATATGTCCCGCGCCATATGTCAGTCACTTGAGGAAGCAGGAGTCCCCCGTTGCGAGATTCACGACCCTCGTCTCTCGACGACGCGCCTGAACGAGCGCTTTTTCTCCTACCGAAAGGAAAACGGAATATGCGGACGACACGCGGCTGTGGCGATGTTGCGCTGACGCGTCGCGGCCTTCTGGCTGCGGCGCTCGCGTCGGCCTCGCTGACGCTGCTCCCCGGATGCTCGGCGGCGGAATCCTCCGAGCAGATCACGGTGGCGGGTTCCACGACCTGCCTTCCCATCGCCGAGATCGCGGCGGAGGGCTTCAAGGAGGAGACGGGCGTCTCGGTCCTCGTCAGCGGACTCGGTTCCAGCGCGGGCATCGAAGCCGTCTCGAACGGGACGGCGCACATCGCGTCCTCGTCACGCGGCCTTAACGCCGAGGAGCAGAAGCTCGGGCTCACCACGATCCCCATCGCCCACGACGGCATCGCCGTCATCGTCAACGAGGCGAACCCCGTAGACAACCTCTCCGTCGAGGACCTGCGCGCCATCTACACCGGCGAGATCTCGAACTGGTCGGAGGTCGGCGGGCCCGATATGGCCATCCAGCTCGTCAACCGTGACGAGGCGTCCGGCACCCGCGAGGCGTTCCGCACGATCGTCATGGGTGACGCCCATTTCGACCGCCGCGCCGCGGTCCTTCCCGGTACCGGCCAGGTGCGCGACGTCGTGTCCCGTTCCGAGGGCGCGATCGGCTACATCTCGATGGGGTTCGTCGACTCCAGGTATGCGACCACGACGGTCAAGGCGCTGAACGTCAACCATGTCGAACCGAGCGAGAAGACCATCGCGTCGGGAGGCTACCCGGTGTCGCGCGACCTGTACTTCTTCGTGAAGGGCGAGCCGACACCCTCCGCCGCCGCCTACATCGACTTCGTGCTGTCCGAGCACATGGACGATATGATCCGCGAGGCGGGCTTCATCCCCGTCGACCGTTCCGCATCCGAGAGCTAAGGGGCGTGCACGACCTATGAATTCCACCGAGACCCCGCGTCCCGAGAGCGCATCGCGCCCCAAGCGCGAGCTCGCGCTCGTGTCGCGCAGCACCTACCTCAAGGAGCGCGCGCTCCAGTACCTGTTCTTCGCCTGCGCCTTCCTCGCCGTCGTGACCGTCGTGCTCATCTTCGCGTTCACGATGCTCCAGGCCGCTCCCGTGTTCACCGATATCGGGCTCGCGAACTTCTTCAGCCTCGACTGGGCTCCCACCGAGGGTAAGTTCGGCATCCTGTCGCTCGCCGCCGGTTCCGCGCTCGTCACGGCCGGCGCGCTCGTGCTCGGTGTTCCCCTGGGCGTGGGCACCGCCGTCTACCTCACCGAGATCGCCTCCGCGCGCGTGCGCGCTATCATCAGCCCCGCCGTCGACCTGCTGGCTGGCATCCCGTCGATCATCTACGGCTTCTTCGGGATGGTCATCATCCGCCCCTTCGTGGCCCAGATCTCCGGTGGCCTCGGGTTCGGCGCCCTCACGGCGTGGCTCGTCCTCGCGATCATGATCGTGCCCACCATCACGACGCTCACCATCGACGCGCTGCGCTCCATCCCCATGGGCATTCGCGAGGCCGGCTTCGCGATGGGCGCGACCAAGTGGCAGGTCATCTACAAGGTCGTCCTGCCCGCCGCGCGCTTCGGCATCGTCGATGCGATCGTGCTCGGCATGGGCCGCGCGATCGGCGAGACCATGGCGGTGCTCATGGTCGTGGGCAACGCCCCGGTGATCCCGGACTCCGTGGCGAGCCCCATCTCCACGCTCACCAGCCAGATCGCGCTCGACATGAGCTATTCGAGCGGCCTGCACCGCACCGCCCTGTTCGGCATGGGCGTGGTGCTCTTCATCATCTCGGCATCGCTCGTGGGCATCGTACGCATGCTCTCCAAGAAGAGGAAGGGGTAGGCCATGGCAGCGACCGGACCGGCTCCCGAAACCCAGCCCACCTCCCGCGAGCGCATCAAGCGCGCGCTCGCGAACGGTAAGACGGGCCGCATCTCGAAGGACACCGCGAACGCCGTCATGCTCGGTGTGTTCAGGTGCGCGGCCTACATCACCACGCTCGTCCTCGTGGCCATCATCGCCTATGTGGTGATCAACGGCGCGCCCCACATCTCTCCCGACTTCATCTTCGGTTGGCCCCAGGGCGTGAACGCCGAGGGCGGCATCTGGCCCACCATCGTTTCCACGCTCTATGTGACGGCGCTCGCGATGCTCATCTGCACGCCCATCGCCGTCCTCGCCGCCGTCTACCTTGCCGAGTACGCCAAGCAGGGACGCCTCGTCGAGACCATCCGCTATGCAGCCGACACGCTTGCGAGCGTGCCCTCCATCGTCATGGGCCTGTTCGGCTACGCGCTGTTCGTCGAGGCGATGGGCCTTGGCCTCTCGATGGTGTCCGCCGCCTGCGCGCTCGCGCTGCTCATGCTCCCGATCGTCATGCGCACCACGGAGGAGGCCATCCGGGCCGTCCCCCGCTACATCCGCTGGGGCGCGTATGGCCTGGGCGCCACGAAGTGGCAGGTCGTCAGCAAGATCGTCCTTCCCTCCGCCTTCGGCCGCATCGCGACGGGCATCGTGCTCGCCATCGGCCGCGCCATCGGCGAGACCGCGGTGGTGCTGTACACCATGGGCCAGGCCATCAACCTGCCGATCAGCCCGCTCGATTCGGGCCGTCCCATGACGGTTCACCTGTACCTGCTCGCCAACGACGGCATCAACATGAACGCCGCCTACGGCACGGCGCTGCTGCTGATGCTCATCATCCTCGCCTTCAACCTGTTCGCGCGCTATCTCTCCCGCAAGAGCCGCTAGTCCCTAAGGAGTCCCATGTCCGTCTATCAGAACGCGCCCGCCCCCGAGGTCTCCGCGATCACCGCCGCGAACTTCGACTTCTGGTACGGCGACTTCCACGCCCTCACCGACGTGAACCTCAATATCGCCAAGAACAAGATCACCGCGTTCATCGGTCCTTCCGGCTGCGGCAAGTCCACCTTCCTGCGCTGCATGAACCGCATGAACGACCTGATCGAGGGGACCCGCTGCGAAGGCGCGATGACCCTCGACGGTGCCGATATCTACGCCGAGGGCGTCGACCCGGTCGATCTGCGCCGCCGCGTCGGCATGATCTTCCAGCAGCCGAACCCTTTCCCCAAGTCCATCTACGAGAACGTCGCTTTTGGCCCCCGACTGCAGGGCGTGACTAGCAAAAGCGACCTCGATGATATCGTCGAAGAGTCCCTCAAGCGCGCCAACCTCTGGAAAGAGGTATCCAATCAGCTCTCGAAAGACGGCTTGGCGCTTTCCGGCGGTCAGCAGCAGCGACTCTGCATCGCGCGCGTGCTGGCCGTGCAGCCGGACGTTCTCCTGATGGACGAGCCCTGCTCGGCCATCGACCCCACCTCCGTTCAGAAGGTCGAGGACCTGATGGCCGAGCTCGCGCCCGAGATGACCATCATCATCGTGACGCACAACATGCAGCAGGCCGCCCGTATCTCCGACTACACCGCGTTCTTCTTGCAGGAGGTCGCCGGAGAGCCTGCTACACTAATCGAGTATGGTCAGACCGACGCTCTCTTCACTAGTCCGATAGATAAGCGCACGGAGGACTATATCACCGGCCGTTTCGGCTGATGCCGCGGCCTCGGTGCCACGCAGGTTGCGGGTGCGGATCCGCCCCGCGCGACTGATTGGAGCTTGTATGCGTAAACTGTTTTCCCGTCAGCTGGTGGAGGCTCGCCACGAGATGCTCTCCATCTTCGAGGCCGTCGACCTGACGCTGCACGACGCCGTGCGCGCCTATGTGACCGACGACCGCGACCTCGCCAAGAAGGCCAAGGAGAAGACCTTCCAGATCGATGCCCGCTGCGCGAACCTGGAGGCGGTCTGCTACAACCTCATCGCCACCCAGAGCCCCGTCGCGAGCGATTTCCGCCTGCTGCAGACGATCATCTACATCGACTTCAACCTCCAGCGCATGTGCGACAAGGTCCGCCGTATCGCCCGCGCCGCGAACCGCAAGGTCAAGAGCGATTTCGAGGTGCCCGCCGTTCTCGTCGACCTCATCGAGAACGAGGCCGAGAGCGTCTACCGCGTCATGGGCGCGAGCGTCACCGCGCTCGTCAACAACGACCTGTCGCTCGTGCTCTCCCTGTCCGATGAGGACGAGGTCGTGCACGACCTGTACCAGAAGTTCTTCCGTACGTTCAACCGCACCGAGGCGGTCGAGCTTGATGACGACGCCGCCATGGACGACTTCCGCCGCACGATCATGGTCTCCCGGTACCTGGACCGCATCGCGAACATCTCCATGGAGTGCGCCTACCGCCTGGTCTTCCTGCTCACCGGCCAGCGCTGGACCGCTGCCGACCTCGCCGATGCCGACGAGGACGAGCTCGAGGGCATGCGCGTGCCGTCGGGCGAGGGCGTTATCCTCGATCCCGCCAGCGACGCCCACTACGTCTCCTCCCTGCCTCTCGACGAGGTGGGTTCTGAGCTCAAGCGGCTCATCGAGGAGGATCGCGAGGAGGCGTAAGGCGCCTGCCGCGTAATCGATTCGTTGCATGGGACGCGACCGCATACGTGCGGTCGCGTCCTGCGTTACCATGGGGTCACGAAAGCGATGTAAGGAGATGCGCTGCCATGGATGAATACACCGAGTTCCTGCGCTCCCGCCGCGCCGAGATCGTCTCGCGCATGGATGCCGCTCTGCGCCGGTCCGGACGGGGATGGGAGGGCATCACGCTGGTCGCCGTCTCCAAGACCGTCGACGTCGACTGCGTCCGCGATGCGATCGGCTGCGGGTACCGGGTCTTCGGTGAGAACCGTCCCCAGGAGCTTGCGCGCAAGACGGGCGCGCTCGCCGAGACCGGAGAGCTCGAGGGCCTCCGCTTCGACATGATCGGTAACCTCCAGACGAACAAGGTGAACGCGGTGCTCGGCCGCACCGAGCTCATCCATTCCATCGGCAGCTCGCACCTGGCGCGCGCGGTGTCCGACCGCGCCCGGCGCCGCATCGAGTCGGGCGCTCTTTCGGCCCCTGCAGACGTGCTGCTGGAGGTCAACGTGAGCGGGGAGAGCGCCAAGTCGGGATTCTCGCCGGACGAACTGCGCCGTGAGCTCGATGAGGTCATGGAGCTTTCGGGCATTCGCGTCCGGGGGCTTATGACGATGGCCCCGCGCGGGGATGAAGATGTCGCGCGCCGTACGTTCTCGGGTCTTCGTGAGCTCGCGGACGACCTCGCGCGATCGTACCCGCCGGGGACCTTCCAGGAGCTCTCCTGCGGCATGAGCGAGGATTTCGAGATCGCGCTCGAGGAGGGTTCCACCCTCGTTCGCCTAGGTCGTGTGGTGTTCGACCCGGGGTTTGTTCTACAATAAGCGGAGTTTGGGCTGTGCCCAGCCTGCGCCAACCACACATCATATGCACCACGGGCAGAGAGGTACCATCGTGAGCTTCTTAGACGATATCAAGAGCAAGATCGCCGAGCGTACGGGCTACGGGCAGGATTCCTATGGCTCCGACGAGGCGTACGGGGACGACTACTACGGCGAGTCCGAGGACTACGCGGACCCCTACGGCCAGGACGCCGGCTACGGCGCAGGCGACCCCTACGGGTACGGCCAGGATGAGCCGGGCAACGGCGTCTTGGGCCAGACGCGCCGCGGGGAGGCTGAGTCCGTGGCGGTCTACACCCGCAGCGGCCAGCTCGTCGGCGACGCTGATCGTCATGCGACCACGTACAACCCGCCGGCGCGCTCCGATTCCGGTTACCGTCCCGGCGCCTATGACACGCCCTCGAGTTATGCCCAGGCACGCCACAGCGTCGCTTCGGTGCCCTCGACGGCTCCCGTCTCCGAGACCGCGAGCCGCGCCGCCGCGGTCATGAACGGGACCCCGCAGCTCCCCGCCTACATCCTGCGTCCCGAGAGCTATGACGACGTCGAGACCGTCGTGCGCCGCGTGCGCACCCGACAGCCGGTCGCCCTCATCTTCGCTGGCGTCCGCACCGAGGTCGCCAAGCGGGTGCTCGATTTCTCGTACGGCTTCGCCTGCGGGCTCGGCGCCTCCGTGCGCGAGCTGGGCGACCGCGTGTTCATCGTTCTGCCGCAGGGCTGCGAGGTCAAGGATTCCGATCTTGACAAGCTTCGCGCCGAGGGCTATCTCAAGTAACCGAGGGGTTTGATCGCTATCTATACCGTTATCCGCATCCTCTACCAGCTCGTAGATTTCTACCAGATCCTGATTCTCGTCTACTGCCTGCTCACGTGGATCCCCATGCGCGCCGGCGGCCTGATGGCGGATATCGCCCAGGTTCTCGATCAGGTCTGCGGGCCCTACCTCAACCTGTTCCGCAGGCTCATCCCGCCCATGGGCGGAATCGACTTCTCGCCGGTAATTGCAATTCTTGCGTTGAATCTCGGCATGCGATTGCTAACAGGTATACTTTTATAGGAATTCGCAGGCAGGACCATATGGTTTCGCCTCGGCGTTGTAAAGGAGTACATACATATGGCTATCACCCCCGCTGACATCCAGGCCCAGACCTTCTCTGAGGCCAAGCGCGGCTACGACCCCGGTGAGGTGGATGTCTTCCTCGAGCAGCTTTCCGCCGAGGTCGATGCGATGCTCAACAAGATCGTCGACCTGAAGAA
>DBFEBE010000075.1:0-13438 GCA_048318985.1 Collinsella sp. | reverse complement strand
CTGCGGCGAGCGACCGCGCCCTTGCGAAAGCCAACGCACGCGTTTCCGCCAAGCGCGCCGCCCGTCCCGCGTCCTCGGCGAAGCCCGTCCTGCAGCGCTCCGCCGACGCCGCCGCGCGCGGCGCGGTGCCGCCGGGGGCTTGCGCGCGGACGGGGGCGGGCTTGGATGACGGCGGCTTGCGTGCCGTCGGCTTCGGGACGACGCGCTTCGGCTTGGGCTGCTTCGGGGATGCGCCCGCTTTCGCGCCGGAGGTATAGGTGCTCTTGGTCGCCTTGGGCGGCTGAGCCGCGACGACGGGCCTCGCGACGGGCTTCGGACGTGCGGCGGGACGCAGGGAGCTCGCGCTCGGAGCGCCCCCCTTCGAGCGGCGGAAGGTGGGCTTCTGGCTAGAAGCCGAGGAATTTGACTTCCGGTTTGAGCTCGACGCCATACGTTTCCTTTACCTGTTTGCGCACGTGCTGGATCACGGCGGTCACGTCCCGGGCGGTCGCGGTGCCGTTGTTGACAATAAAGTTAGCGTGTACGGGCGAGACCTCGGCGCCGCCGATTGAAAAACCCTTCAATCCGCATTCCTCGACCATAGCCCCTACACTTCTATCAGGCGGGTTGCGAAAGACCGATCCGCAGCTCGCGGACCCCACCGGCTGCGTCCTGCGGCGCCGCGCGAGATGGCGCTCCATCTTCGCGCGAATCTCGGGCTTCTCGCCGGGAACGAGGCGGAAGGTCGCCTCGAGGATGATCTCGTCGCCCGGGATCCCGCATTCGCGATAGCCCCACGAGACGTCGTCATGGGAGTAATGGCGGATGCCCTCCCCCGGCTTGTACGTGACCACGTCCTCGATGAGCGAGCCGACCCATTCGCTGCGAAGCCCCGCGTTCATGGAGACGGCGCCGCCCACGGTGCCGGGTATCCCCACGGCGAACTCAAGCCCGGAGAGCCCCTTCGTGAGCGCCTCGTTGACGAGGCGGGCGAGGATGACGCCCGCACCCACCGTCATGGTCACGCCGTCTTCGGCGAGGACCGTGCGGGAGAACTCGCGGCCGAGCGTGATGACGGCCCCGGAGTAGCCCGAGTCGGAGACGAGCAGGTTCGACCCCTTGCCGACGATGACCCAGGGCACCTGCTCGCGCGACAGCACGTCGACGCACCTGCGCAGCGCGTGGTAGCTGTGGCAGGTGATGAAGAGCGCGGCGCGGCCGCCGATGCGGTAGCTCGTGTGCCGCGCCATCCGCTCGTCCTCGATGACTTCGGTGTCGATCGCACCCGACAGGGACATGATCGCGTTGAACAGCCCCATGGCCTATCGGTCGCCCCGCTTGAGCTCGGCGACGTGCTCGAGATACTCCGGACCGACGGCGGTGACGTCGCCTGCGCCCATGGTGATGAGCAGGTCCCCGCCCTTGAGCTCGGAATCGAGGTACTCGTTGAGCGCGGCGCGGCTGGGCGCGTAGAAGACGCGCTTGCCGGGATGCCGCTTTGCGACCAGGTCGCCGAGCATCTTGGAGGTCACGCCGGGGATGGGCATCTCGCCCGCGGGGAACACGTCGATGAGGGCGAGCACGTCGGCGCGCTCGAAGGCGTCCGCGAAGTCGGACGCGAGCGCCTGGAGGCGGGAGTAGCGGTGCGGCTGGAACACGACGACCACGCGGTCGAAGGAGAGCGCCGAGGCCGCCTTGAGGGTAGCCGCGACCTCCGTGGGATGGTGGCCGTAATCGTCGACCAGCGTCACGCCGTCGACTTCGCCCACGTGCGTGAAGCGGCGCCGGACGCCCTCGAAGGTGGACAGGGCCTCCGCCGCCGCGGCGGTGTCCTGACCGAGGGCGTACGCCACGGCGAGCGCGGCGGACGCGTTCAGCATGTTGTGCTGGCCCGGGTTGGACTTGATGGAGACCTCGCGGACCGTACCGTCGGGCAGCGTCACGGAGAAGGCGCTGCCGAGCGTGCCCGGCACATGGGCGCGCGGGGTGCACACCACGTCGTTGTCGGGGTCGAGGCCGTAGGTGAGGACGCGGCGGCCCGAGGAGGCGGCGAGCTCGCGCAGGCGCGACGCGTCGCCGCATGCGATCACGGTGCCCTCGTCGCCGACGAGGTCCATGAACTTCACGAAGGTCTCCTCGATCTCCTCGATGCCCGAGTAGTGGTCGAGATGGTCCGCCTCGACGTTCGTGACGACGACGACGTCGGGGTCGAGGAACAGAAAGGAGCTGTCCGACTCATCGGCCTCGGCGACGAAGAACTCGCCGGAGCCGTTGCGGCCGTTGGTGCCGTACCCCTCGACGACGCCGCCGATCAGGAAGCTCGGGTCGAGGCCCATGCGGTCGAGCATGGTGGCGCACATGGAGGACGTCGTGGTCTTGCCGTGGGTGCCGGCGACGGCGACCGTCGTGTACCCCTGGCCGAGCGCCGAGAGCATCTTGGCGCGCGGCCACACGGGGATCCCGAGCTCGCGCGCGCGCATGAGCTCGGGGTTGGTCTCGGGGATCGCGGTGGAGACCACGACGACGTCGGGCGCGACCGCGTCGACGGTCTCGGCCTGGTGGCCGATGTGGATCTCGACGCCGGCACGCGTGAGCTGGCGGATGTAGCGCGAGGACTTGAGGTCGGAGCCCGTCACGGCGTAGCCGCGCTCATGGAGGACGAGCGCGATGCCGCTCATGCCGGCGCCTCCGATGCCGATGAAGTGCGCGCTCTTGAAGGCGGGGGCGGACGATGTGCTCTCGGGTGCTGCCATGGCTCTCTCCTGTGCTCAGTTGATTTGCGTGTAGCCGATGGTCCAGTGTATCACCGGAGTCTCGGCTTGAGAATCGCGGGCGTCCGCGCGCGGCCCTAAGCGCCCGCGCAGACGGACTCAACGCCGTCGGCGAGGGCGCACGCGGCCCGGGATGCGGCGAGTCCGCGCGCGGCGGCGCGCATCCCGTCGCGGGCGGCGCCGTCGTCGACCAGGCCGAGCAAGGTGCGCGCGAACCCGTCTCCATCGATGTCGGCGTCGGCGCACATCACGGCGGCGCCGGAGTCCACGAGGAAGCGCGCGTTCGTGGTCTGGTGGTCTGCCGTCGCATGCGGATAGGGCACGAGGACCGAGGGGACCGCGAGCGCGGCGATCTCGGCGACCGACGAGGCGCCGGCGCGCGACAGGACGAGGTCGGAGGCGGCGAGCATGTCGCCCATATCATCGATATAGGGCTGCACGCGGTACCGCTCCGCCTCGTCCGCGGTGAGCGCGAGCGCGTCGCGCGTGGCGTCGAAATCCTCCGCACCGCAGGAGTGCAGCACGTAGACGCCCGATCGGGACAGCAGCTCATCTTTGATCGAGGCCATGAACCGATTGATGTGCTGGGCTCCGAGCGATCCGCCGAACGCAAGCAGCAACACGGCGTCCTCGGGGATGCCGAGAGCCGCACGGCCGCGGGCGCGGTCGCCGGAAAGGACGGAGCGCAGCACGGGGTTTCCGGTGAACTCGATCCGCTTCGCCCCCGCGCGCTCGAACGTCTCGCGGACGCCCGGCTGCGAGATCGCGACCAGCGCGGCGGACGAGGCGCTCTTGCGGTTGGCAAGCCCCGAGACGGAGTTCTGCTCATGAAGCACCACCGGGATCCCGAGACGCGCCGCGGCGCGGACGAGCGGGAGCTCCACATAGGCCCCGAACCCGACGACGACGTCGGGACGCAGTGAGGAATCGGCGCGGAACGCCGAGACGAGGCGCCGTTCCTCGCGCGCGAGGTGCAGCAGCGCCGGCACGATCGACCACGGGCGCTCCCGATCGAAGCCCGTGACCTCGACCGGGAAGAACGGGAAGCCCGCCTTGGGGACGAGCGTGCCCTCGAGGCGGCGCGTCTGGCCGAAGAAGCGCACGGCGTGGCCGCGGTCGGCGAGCTCTTCCGCCAGGGCGAGAGCGGGGTTGACGTGCCCCGCGGTGCCGCCGGCGGCGATGGCTACGGAAAGCCTGTCGGTCATGGTTCCACTTCCTATCTACGGGTGTCGCCGCGCCCGCGGCGCGGCGTCGTCTTCCTGACTGATCGCAGGCGGGCGGCAGGGTCGGCGCCCAGGTCGACGCGCCCGTACCCC
This sequence comes from Collinsella sp., assembly GCA_048318985.1. GTDB lineage: Bacteria > Actinomycetota > Coriobacteriia > Coriobacteriales > Coriobacteriaceae > Collinsella. The sequence continues at coordinate 9,372 of DBFEBE010000075.1, read as the reverse complement.
GGACGGGACACCGGGTCCGCGAGCGGAGCGGACGCCGAGCACGCACGGGGGCGCGGACCCGGGGCCGACGTGTCGGCCTCCGGCGCGGCGGAGGCTCCATCGTAGACGGAAAAACCGGAGCGCGAGGCGTCGCGGTCGGAACGGCGCCGGGGCGCGCCCGCGCTCGAGCGACCGAGGTGGCTCGAGACCGCATCGGCTTCCGACATGACGGCGAACCGGTCGCGGCGGGCGCGGTACGGCGCCAAGCGGCCGCTCTCGACGGATACGTGCAGGATGAGCGCGGCGAGCATGAACGAGGCGATGAGCGAGGACCCGCCGTACGAGATGAACGGCATCGTCTTGCCCGTCATGGGGATGACGCCGATGATGCCGAGCGCGTTGACCAGGAACTGCAGGATGAGGATGAGCGCGGCTCCCTCGGCCATGAGCCGATGGGCACGGGACGAGGCGCGCTCCGCGATCTTGAACGCCGACCAGATGAGTCCGCAGAACAAGGCGAAGAACGCGATCGTGCCGATGAAGCCCAGCTCCTCGCCGATGATGGCGAGGATGTAATCGTTGTGCGCCTCGGGCAGGTAGTTGTACTTCATCGTCGAGTTGCCTATGCCGCGCCCCGTGAGGCCGCCGGAGGCGAAGGCCATGATGGCGAGCGTCGCCTGGTAGCCGGAGTCGTACGGGTCGCTCCACGGGTCCATCACGACCTTGAAGCGCTCGAGGCGGTACGGCTCGATGAGGATGGCGAAGGCGCCCGCCAGGATCACGATGGCGGCGATGGCGGCGATGACGCGACCCTCGAGGCCCGCGAAGACCGCCATGAGGAACAGGGCGCCGAAGATGATGAGGGTGGACCCCATGTCGGGCTGGAAGAAGACGAGCGCGAGCGGGAGCAAGATGTCGGTGAGGACGCACCGGATGAAGGTCTCGCGCGGCAGGGCGCGCTCGAGATAATAGCCGTCGAGCAGCTGCGCCGTGCGGATGATCAGAAACGGCTTGAGCAGCTCGGAGGGCTGCAGCGTGAAGCCCGCGATCGATACCCAGCGCGTGGCGCCGCCCGCCCCCTGCCCGAAGAAGCGCACGAAGACGAGGAGGACCGAGAAGGCGGCGATGACCAGCCGCAGCCCGTCGCCCTCGATCAGCGACCAAGGGAACCAGCGTTGGGACGAGGCGACGAGGATGATGCCGCCCACGACGGCGAACAGGGCCTGCTTGATGAGATAGTGCGTCGAGGGATTGCCCTCCTTGAGCGCCTCGACGGAGCTCGCGGAGTAGACCATGATCACGCCGAAGCCGACCAGCGCGATAAGGCAGGCCAAGAAGACGAGCCTGGGCCGCATGATGCGCGCGGGGACGCCCGCTATGTACTTCTCCGCGAGGACGGAGTGGTCCCGCGCCACGCGCCCGGCATCGCGGGAGGGCTTTCGGGACCCGGCCGCGGCGGCGGCGCGCCTGTCGCGCTCGTTCGCGCCCATCCCGGCCTACGCCTCCCCGTCGCCGGCCGGGCGGCGGAGCTGCTCGATATAGGATTTGAATGCGCGCCCGCGCTCCTCGAATCCCGAGAACTCATCGAACGACGAGCATGCGGGGGAAAGCAGCACGACGTCGCCGCGGCACGCAAGCGAGCGCGCGACGTCGACGGCGTCGCGCAGGTCGTCCGCGAGCGCGATGTCGACGTCGCCCGTGCGGTCGGCGTCCTCCAGCGCGCAGCGGAATCGCTCCCGGGCCTCCCCGAAGCACACGGCGGCGCGCACGCTGCCGCAGACGCGCTCGGCGAACCCCTCGAGGGGCGTGCCCTTGTCGTGACCGCCCAGAAGGACGATGACGTCGCGCCCGGGGAAGGCGGAGAGCGCCTTCTCGACCGCATCGGTGTTGGTTGCCTTGGAATCGTTCACGTACAGCACGCCGTCGATCTCGCCGCAGGGCTCGACGCGGTGCTCGAGGGGGCGGAAGCCCGTAAGCCCCTCGCGGACCTCTTCGGCGGCGGCCCCGCAAGCGAGCGCGGCCGCCGACGCGGCGAGGGCGTTGATGGCGTTGTGGGGCCCGCGGATCGCGAGCTCGGAGGCCGGCACGAGGGCGGTCTCCTCCCCCGCCAGGCGAACGGTGAGGACCCCGTCGCGCAGGAAGGCGGCGTCCTCGGTCCCGGGGTCCGCGAGGCCGAGCGAGAGGACCCGGCGGCCGGGCGCGAAGATCTCCCCGGCGTGCGCGGCGACGCCGGGGTCGTCCACGTCCACGATCGCGAGGTCGTCCTCCCCCATGTTGGCGAAGACGCGGAGCTTGGCCTGGGCGTAGGCCTCATGCGACCGGTGCCAGGCGAGATGGTCCGGAGTGATGTTGAGCAGCACCGCCACGCGGGGATGCAGCTCGGAGGTGCAGGCGAGCTGGTAGCTCGAGAGCTCCGCGGCGAGCCAGGACCCCTCGGGCGCATCGTCCACCGCGCGGATGCACGGCGTGCCGATGTTGCCCACCGCGCGCACGCGCAGGCCGGAAGAGCGCAGCAGGTGGTCGATGAGGGTCGTGGTGGTCGTCTTTCCGTTGGTGCCCGTGACCGCGCACCAGCGGGCGCGCGAGAGGCGCCAGGCGAACTCCGGCTCGCCCATGATCTGGCTCGACGCGCTGCGCGCGGAATCGAAGAACCCGGAGAACTCGGATATGCCGGGGCTCGAGACGCAGACGTCGAAGGAGCCGCGAACCTCCTCGGTGCCCAGGACGACGTTCGCCCCGCGCTCCTCAAGGGCGCGCGAGACGTCGGAGGGGGCGCTTCCCGCCCCGCCGTACACCGTGACCGACGTCACGCGCTCGGGATGGGAGAGCCCCCATGCGGCGACGTCGGCCCCGGTCGAGCCGAGTCCGAGGACGAGCAGGCTGAAACTATGTGGCAAGGGCATGCGGAATCACTATCCCAACTGGAAGAACAGGGCGAGGCCGAGGGCGCCGAACGCGGCGGCCACGATCCAGAAGCGTATGACGACCTTCGTCTCCGCCCAGCCCTTCTTCTCGAAATGGTGGTGGATGGGCGCCATGAGGAAGACGCGCTTGTGCGTGAGCTTGAAGCTCGCGACCTGGATCATCACGGACAAGGCCTCGATGATGAACAGCGCGCCGATGATGAGCGACGAGACCTCGGTGTTGGTGACGATCGCCATGCAGGCGAAGGCGGTGCCGAGCGCCAGCGACCCGGTATCGCCCATGAAGATGCTCGCCGGATAGCAGTTGAACCAGAGGAAGCCGAGGCAGGCGCCGGCGCAGGACGCGGAGAAGACGGCGAGGTTGGCCTCTCCGCAGATGAACGCGATGCCGGCCATGATGACCATGGCGATCATCGACGTGCCGCCCGCCAGGCCGTCAAGGCCGTCGGTGAGGTTGACCGCGTTGGAGAGGCCCGCGATGAGCAGCCAGGTGAACGCGACGTACAGCCAGGGGATCGTGAAGGGGCGACCGCCCACCTCGAACGTCGTCGAGAGCACGGAGAGGTCGATCGAGAACCCGCCCGGGAAGCGCACCTCGGCGGGAACGCCGCAGAAGTTGACCGCGAGCAGGCAGAAGGCGACGCAGATGATGGTAAGGCCGACCATCTTCGCGGCGGGCGTGAGGCCGAGCGAGCGGCCATGGGTCACGCTCGTGACGTCGTCGATGAGCCCCAGCAGGCCCGTCGCGAGCGTCGCGCCCACGACCAGGACGAGCGCCAGGGTCCACCTGGCCATGAGCGCGCAGGTGAGGACGACCGCGACGAGGATCACGACGCCTCCCATGGTGGGAGTCCCCTGCTTGACGAGATGGCGCTGGGGGCCGTCGGCGCGGACCTGCTGGCCGATGCCCTCGTACTTGAGGATGCGAATCCAGAGCGGCATGAGCGCCGCGGCGATGAGCGCGGAGATGCCGGCGGCGAGGAACGCCTGGTAGGTTGGATACAGGGGGTTGCCGAGGATCATCTAGCACACCTCTTCCACGAGTCGATCGAGCCCGACGAAGCGCGACCCCTTGACCAGGACCAGGTCCTTTGGGCCGAAGGCATCGGCGAGCGCGGCGATGGCCGCGTCGGTATCGTCCATGACCTGCACGGCGTCATCGGACATGCCGAGCATGCGGGCCGCGCCCGCCATCGACCGCGCGGCGTCGCCCCCCACGCAGACCAGGAGCGAGAGCTTCTTGGCGGCCGCGTAGGCGCCCGTCAGGGCGTGCAGGCGCGCGGACTCCTCCCCCAGCTCGCCCATCTCGCCGAGCACCGCGACGCGCGACCCCTCGCAGGGCAGGCTGCACAGGAGGTCGAGACCGGCCGCGACCGATTCGGGCGCAGCGTTGTAGGAGTCGTCGATGACGCGGGCGCCGGAAGCCGCGCGGCGCACGTCCACGCGGCGGGCGGTGAGCTCGAGGGAGCCGAAGGCGGCGTCGATCTCGCACGGCTCGACGCCCATCCGGTGCGCGACGGCGGCGGCGTACACGGCGTTGATGACCGCCTGGGCTCCGGGCACGGCAAGGCGCGTGAAGATGCGGGCGCCGTCGGCGAAGGCAACGTCGAAGCTCGGGCAGCCGTCCGCCCCCAGCTCGATCCCAGAGACCGTCACGTCGCAGCCGTCGCCCGAGCCGCACGCGACGACCTCGATGCCCGCCGGCGCGGCGAAGCCGTCGCGGATGAAGGCGAAGTAGTCGTCGGAGGCGCCCATGACGAGCACGCCGGACCCGGCGCGCATGCCGGCGACGATCTCGGCCTTGGCGCGCGCGATGTTCTCGCGGCTGCCGAGCATGCCGATGTGCGAGGTGCCGACCTTCGTGATGACGGCGAGGTCCGGTCGAGCGCAGCGCGAGAGGCGCTCGATCTGGCCCCTGCCGTCCATGCCCATCTCCACGACGAGGACCTCGGTGTCCCGGGGCGCGGAGAGCACGGTGAGGGGCAGGCCGATGAGGTTGTTGAAGTTGCCGGACGTCGCGTGCACGCGGTAGCGGCGCGCGAGCAGCGCGGTGAGGACGTCCTTGGTGGTCGTCTTGCCGATGGAGCCGGTGATGCCCACCACGCGCGCGTCGAGCCGGTCGCGCCACCAGGAGGCGAGGTCGAGCATGAACGCGGTGGGGTCGTCGGTCCGCACGATCGCCGCGCCCCGCTCCTCCGCCGCGACGCGAACCCCCTCGGGGGCGTCGGCGGTCATGACGACGCACCCGGCGCCGGCCTCGAGGGCCGCGCCGGCGAACGCGTTGCCGTCCACGCGCTCCCCCGGGAACGCGACGAAGATCGCGTCGCGTCCCGCCTTCCTGGAATCGATGGCGCAGCCGCGGCATGCGCGCGACATGTCGCCGCAGACCGGGCGGGCGCCCGTCGCCTCCACGATGTCCGATACGGTTATCTCAATCATGCGATGCTCCTCGCCGATCGTTTCGATGCGTTATGCCAGCGGCTCATTGTAGCGCGGGGCGAGGGCCCGTTGGTGCAGGTCATGTGTGCCTGCCCCGGGCGCCACCGGGCTAGCGCGTGGGCGGGACCCCCAGGGCCGAGAGCGATGCGGCCATGACCTTGGCGAAGGGACCCGCCGCCGCGGCGGAGGTGTACGCCGTGCCGTCGAGGGTCACGTACACCTGGACCTTCGGGTCCTCGGTGGGCGCGAACCCCATGAACGAGGCCATGAAGCTGCCTTCCTGGTAGCCGCCCTCATCGCTCGCGCGCTGCGCGGTGCCCGTCTTGCCGCTCACGTCGTAGCCCTCGACCTGCCCGCCCGAACCGGTGCCCTCGTCCACGACGGTCCGCATCATGTCCGCGACCTGCGCGGCCGCGTTCTCCGAGATGGCGCGCGCATCGTGCTCCGACCAGTCGACCTCCTCGCCGCGACTCGCCTTGAGGAAATGCGGGCAGGTCATGACGCCCCCGTTGGAGATCGCGGACATCGCGCGCATCACCTCGATGGGCGAGACGGCAAGGGACTGGCCGAACGACATGGCGGCGACCGACGCGCCGTCGTACTCGTCGCGCGCCTTGACGATGCCGCGGTTCTCACCGGGAAAATCGACCCCGGACAGGGCGCCGATGCCGTAGCTGTCGATGTAGCTGGCGAAGCTGTCCGCCCCGATCTCTTTGCCAACGAGCACCATGCCCGTGTTGGAGGAGCGGCGCATGATCTCGCGCAGCGACATGGTCATGCCGTAGTCGCGGTCGTCGACGTCGGTCACGTCGTCGTCCCCCGCCTTCACGGAAGCCGGGACGTCAAAGGTGGTGTCGACGTCCATGAGGCCGAGATCGATGCCCATGCCGCACACGAGCGCCTTGAAGACGCTTCCCGGTTCGTAGGCGTCGGTCACGACGCGCAGGTTCATGTCCTCGGTGCGCGCCGAGGACAGGTCCGCCGGGTCGTAGCTCGGATTCGAGCAGGCCGCCAGGATCTCGCCCGTCGTGGGGTCGGTCACGATGACGGATCCGTAGTGGGCGCCGCTCTTCTCGACGGCCTCGGCGAGCGCCTCCTCGGCGGCACGCTGGATGTTCGCGTCCAGCGTGAGCACGAGGTCGCATCCGTCCTGCGCGGCGACCTTCGAGTAGGCGCCGCCCGCGATGTAGCTGCCGTCGGCGGCGCGCTCGCGCACGATCTGGCCGTTCACGCCCGTCAGGAGCTCGTCGTATTGCAGCTCGAGGCCCGTGATGCCCTCGTTGTCGATGTTCACGACGCCGAGCACCTGGCTCGCAAGGCCGCCGTACGGGTAGACGCGCTTGATGGTCGGCTCGAACTCGATGCCGGAGAGGCCCTTCTTCTCGAGCGCCTCCACGTCGTCGGCGTCGACGCGGCGCTTGATGTACACCCAGGTGCCGTCGCCGGCCACGTCCTTGCGCGTCTGGGCCTCATCGACCCCGAGGACGTCCACGAGCGCGGCGACAACCTTCTCGCGGTCCTTCACGATCTGAGGGTTCACCGCGACGTTGGCGCACTCGACGCTCGAGGCGAGAACGTTGCCGTTGCGGTCGTACAGGGTGCCGCGCTTGGCGTAGAGGGTCTGGGCGGCGAGGCGGCGCGCGTCCACGCGGGCCATGTTCTCGTCGCGGTAGAAGATCTGATGGCCGGCGAGCTTGAAGACGCCCAAGCCCATCAGCAGGCCGATCCCGCCCTTCACGAGGGTGCGCCTCGTGGCGAGCTTGCCCTCGTCGGCGCGCGGCGCCCCGTTGTCGCGCTCGCGGCGCGCGCGGGCCCCGCGGGCCTCGAACGAAGAAGGACCGGACGCCCTGGTGCGGCTGCCCGGTCCGGATGCGCGGCCGCGACCGGTGCGGTCGCGGCCGCCGTGGTCGCGGCTATCGTAAGGCATGTGCGTCTTCCTACTCTGCGGAGGCCTGCGCGCCGGCAGCCTCGGAGAGGTCGATGGTGACGGTGTCGGCGGACTCGACCATCCCGAGCTGCTCGACGGCGAGCTCGCGGATCCGGGTCTTGGAGCCGTAGACGGAGCGCATGACCTCGAGATCGGAACTCTCCGCGCGGGCGGACTCGAGAGTCGAGGTGAGCGCGGCGTTGGCGTTCAGGGTCGCGGCGGTCGCCGAGGCGATGCCCACGCGCGCCGCGCCGAGGGCGCAAAACAGGACCGCCAGGACGACGAACACCTTGACGACATGGGTGAAGACGGGGCTCACGGCCTGATCGGACTCGCGGCCGGCGCCGGTCACGACGTCGAAGCGCGGGCGCTCGAGCAGCTCCGGCGCCTCGACGTGGCCGAGGTCGGGAGCCGCGGAGGGCTGCATATCGTATGCACGAGCTGCGTTGGAAGTGTAATAGGCCACGATGTGCAACCCCCGTCGAGAGAAGTGGTGCGAATAGAGTGCGTTTCATGCCAAGGAGTCGGGGGCGCGCTCCGGCGGATACGCAGGCTCGCTAGAGCCTTCGCGCCGCGCGGATCTTGGCGGATCGCGCCCGAGGGTTCGCCGCAACCTCTTCGGCTGTGGCGACCAGCGGCTTTCTCGTTTCAACCTTGAGTGTCGGCACGTGCCCGCACACGCACACCGGAATCTCCGGCGGGCAGGTGCAGCCCTGGCTCAGCTCAGCGAACAGATGCTTGACGATGCGGTCCTCCAGCGAGTGGTAGGAGATGACGCAGATGCGCCCGCCCGGGTTGAGCCAGCGCACCGCGGCCTCAAGACCGCGCTCCAGCACGTCGAGCTCGTGGTTGACCTCGATGCGAACGGCTTGGAAGCTGCGCTTCGCAGGGTGCCCCCCGTGGCGGCGCGCCGCGGCGGGTATGCCCGCCTTGATGGCCTCCACGAAGTCCCCCGTGGTGCGCAGGGGAGCCGTCTCGCGGCGCCGCACGACCTCGCGTGCGATCTGCCGTGCGAACTTCTCCTCGCCGTAGACGCGAAGAATCCGGGTGAGGTCGGCTTCGGTGTAGGTGTTGATGACCTCTGCTGCGTTTAGGGTGTTGTTCCCCGGATCCATGCGCATATCGAGTGGGGCGTCCTCGTTGTACGAGAAGCCCCTTCCAGGAATATCGAGTTGCGGGCTCGAGACCCCCAGGTCGAACAGGAAGCCGTCCACGCCCGGAACCTGGGCGGAGACGAGGAGCTCGTCCAGATCCCCGAAGTTGCCTTTCAGCAGCTTGCGGGGGGTGTCAGGAGCGTTCTCATCGAGCCGCGCCGACGCCGCCTCGAGCGCCATGTCATCCTGGTCGATGCCGATGAGAAGGCCGCCGTCGCCCACCTCCCGCGCCATGCGCAGGGAGTGTCCGGCACCCCCGAGCGTGCAGTCGCACACGCAGGAGCCCGGCTTGAGCTTCAGCTGATCGAGCACCTCGTTGAGCATGACAGGTTCATGCCGATATTCAGGTTTCAACGTTCCCGCTGCCATGCGCGTCCTTTCGTCGGTCCGCCCTAGGAGAAGAAGAGCTCGGCCAGGTCGTCGTCGGATCCGGCGGACTGGGCCTCCCACGTCGCGCGGTCCCAGATCTCCAGGTGGTCGTAGTTGCCCACCACGGTGACCTCGCGCTCGAGATGCTTCGAAGCGCGGAGCTGCTCGGCGAGGCCGATGCGGAACGCGGAGTCCATGTCCACCGACACGGTCCTGGCGTTGAGCCACCTCATGAGCGCCTGGTCGCGACGATCGCGGGCGTTGAAGCCGCCGCGGTCCTCGAAAAGGCCCTTGACCCACTTCTCGTAGTTCGCGTTGGAGAAGACGTACAGGGCATCGACATCCGGTGCGGGGACCACGCAGACGTGCTCGCCGATCTCGTCGCGAAGGACGGCAGGCAGGGACAGGCGACCTTTGGCGTCGAGATTTCGCTCGTACGTACCGGTCAGTATCACTGCTGCGCCCTCCCCTCGGTTGCTCGGCTGGCATTGCTTGCGGGGAACCGCCCCGTGTGTCGACGCATTCAATCTTATGGGGACGAGCGACCTTTTTCAACACTTTTCCCCACACGCTCCCCCAC
>DBFEBE010000074.1:0-4934 GCA_048318985.1 Collinsella sp. | reverse complement strand
GTGTGCGTATAGATAGTTTCCCGAACGGGAAGCGGCTCGAGGCCTCCGCGGCGGCGCAGTTCATCCGCTACCTCGCGCAGCCTGGAGATATCGCCGATGACGGGCGCGGCGAGCTGTTCTTTGGGAATGAACCCGTCGAGTGCGAGGATCGCCACCGCGCCGGGCAGGGCGAGCACCCCGGTGAGCTCCGCGCTCGCGTCCGAGTAGTAGAAGTGGATCGGGTATTTCAGCACGACGGCCGCCTCCGGCACGTTGATGCCGAGCTCGTCTACCGCGCGGCGGATGGCGGTCCTGACCTGATAGGAGAGCTCGGAGGGCAGGCCGTCGGTGGCGATGGAGGGCTTGCCCGCGTCGTACTTGGTCGCGAACAGGCTGAAATCGGTGAGCTCGCCGTTGCCGTCGGGGTAGGCCGAGCGAGCCATCGTGGAGGACTGGTTGATATCCCTGAACATCATGGCGGCCGCCCCCTACAGTTTCGCGGCGCGTGCGGTGCCGCCGGCACCGTCGTCGGCGCTGAGCGCCGCAAGAGCGCTGGCGGCATAGGCGATCTCGGACGGTGCTGCGGGCTTCTCCTGGGCGACACGCCCGCGCCACTCGGCCACGGTCTCGCCCCCGATCTCCTCGAACGAGTACTCGTCGAGCAGCGGCCAGTCGCCGCCCTTGTTGACATAGCAGGTCTCGCACAGGTCGACATAGCCGTTGTTCACGGCGATCTCGCCGTAGCGGTTGAAGTCGAAGCAGGAGAGGAGTTCGCCGTCTCCTCGGTTCATGAGGTTCCAGAACTCGGAATCGTCGTTGAGGACGGTGTACGCATAGTTCTCCTGCGGCGTCGAACGCTCGAGGCAGGTCTTATGCCACTGGTCCTCGACATACATATCGTCATAGAGGTAGTCGAATACGGGCAGCTCGTCTGCCTGCGCCACGAGGTTCATGAGCTCGTCGAGATGGTCCAGGGGCTCGCCGTAATCGATAGCGGCCTGGATATGGGCCAAGTCCCCTTCGGGAAGGAGCGTGAGCTGCATCGCGAGGACGTTCAGCTTGTCGAGCCGGCCGTACTCATCGAACACCTGGGGGCAGCGGAACGGCAGCCCATCGTAGTCGGAGATATAGGTCTCCTCGTGCTCCGCGTCGACGAGCCCGTGGCTACGCAGCCAGGGCTCGATCTTGTCGGGATCAATCGGCAGGTGCATCCAGGTATCGCGAAGCTCTCCCTCGCTGTAGTAGCCCCAGTTGCCCACGCAGACGTCGAAGCCGTCGCGGAAATCGTTATTTGCCATACAGATCAGCTCCACAGGACAGATGGCGGATAGGTGCTTGGCGTCGATGTTATCCGCGCCGCATGTGCGGCACCACGGTGTTTCCCGAACGGGAAGCCCCCTATGCCGCGTCGCATCGATGCATCGCTCATTGAAACCTCCGATAGTCAGGTTTCGCGTTTAAGGGATTGTCCGTCCTCGCGGCGACCGTAATCCCGTGAAGAAAAACGCTTTCCGAACGGGAAGTGCTGAAATCACCGGGCGCCCGATGGGTATGAGTCCAGAGATTCTGCTACATACGATGAGGGGGCTGCGATGGAAGACGCCGCGGTATATCGCCATTGGACGGACGCCGAGCTCGAATTGCTCGCCGACAGGTCGCTTGCCGCCGCGGACGTGGCCGCCGCGACGGGGCGGACCGAGATGGCCGTGAGGGCGGCGCGCTCCCGCCGAGGTATCTGCCGGACCAGGTGGACGGCAGACGAGCTCGGCCGGTTGCGGGACTACGCCGCGTCGCCCAAGCAGATCGCGGCCGAGACCGGCCACTCGCTTTCAGCCGTGTACGCGAAGCGTTCCGAGATGGGCCTGCCTTCCCCGGCGGCTATACGCATGGCAGCCCGCGAGGCGGCCGCGGCGACGGCCGGGCGGGCGGCATCGGTCCAAATCGGCCTGCGCCCCTGACACCGCCCCGAAAACCTGTCAATGCCTGACGCCGGTGTTTCGCGCCATACCCTTGACCTGTTCGGGCTGGTAGTCATAGAGGAAGTCGCTGAAGCCGTCCATGGCGTGGTCGCGGCACCACTCGCGTACCGCATCGGCGGCGGCCTTAGAGCGCTGTTCGGGATCGAGGTCGGCACAGCAGTTGCCGAGAAGTTCGGCATATTCGTCGATATCGGCATCGGTGAATATGAGCGCATCGACGTCTCGACCGTAGCGCATGGCATACTTCCCCTTGAGCGCCGCATCGAGGGCGAGGCCGGTATCCCGCGTCAGCTCCTCGGCGAAGATCTTCACGGCTTTGGAGGTGTCCATGTAGCGGACGTCTCCTAGGCCGCGCGAGACGGTATCGAAACACCGGTTCTGCATGTGGTGGAACCCGGTAATGAGGAGACTCTGCGCGAGCGCGCAGTCGCTGACGCCCGCGGCGGAGCCCTCGGTCGCGCGGATCAACCCGACGGCGCGGGACATCGCATCGAACAGGCCGCTGTTGGACCGCAAGCCCTTCGCCGCGGAGACGATGAGGGCCTGCTTCGCGACGCTCATCCCGTCCCGGTTGCACAGCAGGGCGTCGATAGCGCCGCCGCGATGGTAGTTCTCCACCGATTGGAGTGCGTCGGCGAGCATGTCGCGGGTGAGGGGGTCGTCGGGCATGGCGGGGTTGTCGAGCCTGTAGAAGGCCGGTATTGCCTCCGTCGTCTCCGGGACGGAGAGCGGCAGCGACAGGATCGCTCCGCGGATCGCCTCGGCCGCCGACTTCCTCGCGCTGTCGCTCAGACTGTCCTTCTCGAAGGAATACGGCAGATTCGGTAGGTATTCATCCTCGACCTGCGAGAAGACGGCCCCGCCGGGGAGCACCATGTCCGCGACATAGTCGGCGCGGGAGACGTCCCCGATAACGCCACCCTCGCCCTCGACGAGTTTTCCGGTCCTGTCGCACGACAGGCTGCGCCAGGAGAAGGAATAGCCGCTAGGGTAGTCCGGGTCCTCGACAAGGGAGGCCTCGAGGAACTTGACGGGCTCGCCGTCCTCCTTGAAGGCCCAGAGGGCATAGGCGCTCTCGCACTCGTCGGGACCGAACTCGGGATCGTTCGGCGTGAGCTCGATATCGTAGTCGTCCATATCTATGCTTCCCTCTACTGTGCGCGGCGGGGACGGTAATGCGCGCCGCTAGGTCGCGCCGTGCGCGCGGCGGCGTCCTTGGCGCGGTCGATGGCCTGCGCGCGCTCGAGCGCGGCGGCCCGCTGTGCGGGCTCCCTCTTCTCGGCCTCGCAGGTGATCGTCCAGAACGGATGCGTGACGGATGCCGGGCCGTTCATGTCCATGACGGTCGCGACGTTGCATCCCGCGCACCAGGCCTCCTGCTTGCGGTCGTAGACCGCGGCGCCCTCATAGCCCTCGACGTCGACCAGCCTCTTGGCCGCCCTCATGGCCGCGCCCAGGGTCTCGAAGTCGCCCTTCTCGTCGTCGCCGCATGAGCAGTCGGTCGAGACGACCGAGAAGCGCAAGGCCTCGGCGCCGCCGACCTTCACGCGCTCGCCGAGGCCTTGCGTCTTGAGGTACATGCTGATGTAGTCGTTGCGGTAGAACTCGGGGCAGGCGTCGATGCCGGCCTCGTCGGCCTCGTCGGTGAGCATATCGACCGCCGCGAGCACGGTGTCGCGCGCGCGGTAGCGCTCGCCCTTGTCCTGGCTCCAGCTCGTCGGCCGCGCCGTAGTCCCAGAGGATATCGCTGTAGAAGTCGTCGAGCGTGCCGTCCTCGTCGATGCGGAAGGCGTCGACGGCGAAGCCGAGGCCCGACAGCGAGAGCGCATCGTCGAACAGCCGCGAGTAGAAGAAGCCGATGGGCTTGCCGGGCTCCTTGACGACCCAGGTGGCCGAATCGCAAAGGCAGTGGACCCAGTTGAAGTCCGGGTCGCTACAGGTCTTGAACATGGTGGCCTCCCTGGCCGTTGTCTCGTCTGAAATGTCTAGCCCATGTGCGCGCCGTGCGAGGCCTTGGGGAGATGGTGCGTGGGCACGTTCGCCGTGGCGTCGGCGCAGTGCTTGGCGGCCGCCGCCACCGAGCGCGGGTCCTTGGCGGCCGCCGCCTTGATCTCCTCATAGCCCTTGCCCATGAGCTCGGCGGCGTCGCGCACGGCGTCCGAGATGCCCTGCGCCGCGGCGGACAGCACGAACGGCACGCACTTCACCTTGTCGGCGAACGCCCGTCCGCGCGCCGAGATGTTCTGGGCCGCGCGGGTGCATGCGGCCTGGACGGCTTTGATGTCGCGGGACATGAACTCGAGGCAGGTCTGCACCTTCGCGGATCCGGCGGCGGCCAGCTCGCTGAACTTGTAGCGGATGCCGGTGCGGTCGAGCTCGCGGCTGAACTCGGCGACCTCCTCGCTGTTCTCCTCGATCGTGCCGTCCATGAGGGGCACGCACATGTCGAACTCCTCCTCGGCGGCGGGCACGGGGGCGTACGGGCCGTGTTCATCGGCCAGGCCCACGGCGGCGCGGTTGAGCTGCTTGTGGAACAGCTTGCTGTTCGTTCGCGCCTGGGCGAGCGCCTGGTGGTTGGCGAGGTCGACGACGTACTGCTTGACGTAGGCCTTGGCCGCGGCCGGGTCGCCGGTGATGATGTCGGTCTTGTCCGGGAAGTGCTCGACGAGCGACGCCGCCAGGCGGCTCGTCATCTCGTCGGCCGAGATCCCGTCCACGGCGAGTGTGCCCGCGGTCGAGCCCGCCTGCGCCTGGGTGACGGACGAGAAGTTGCCCGAGCCGTCCGGGTTGACCCCGAAGTATGCGGCGGCTTCGCGGCACGCCTCCGTCCAGACGCCCATAAGGGCGAGCTTGCAGTTAAGGGTCTCGTTCTGGTTCATGCGGAGGTCATCATTGTCCGGCATGGCTTCCCCTTTCGACGGAAAGTTGATATTCCAGGCAATCGTATCGGCGGGCGTCGTCTTTTGGGTATGCGAA
>DBFEBE010000073.1:0-5054 GCA_048318985.1 Collinsella sp. | reverse complement strand
TCGCCACGCTGCTCGCGGGCGGCGAGCGCCCCGCCATGAGCGAGGGGGTCCGCGCCGACATGCGGCGCTTCCTGGAGGCCTACGAGTCGGACCCCGTCGACCCCAAGGCGCTCAAGATCAAGGGCGTCGGGGCGCAGCAGGTCGTCGAGGTGCTCAAGAGCGTCTACCTGCGGTAGCGCAGCTGCCCGATAGCGCTACCGTGCGGCGTCATCTAGGACGGGCGGCAAGGCGCGCCCCGCGCCTTTCATCGCCGACTACCTGCGCCACACCGCAGCTACTGGGTATCTACCAAGTAGTTACTGCGCACTACTGAGCAGTCCAGCAGGTTGCGAAGGCTGAGCCATAGCTGGACATCGCGTCGTTGCATTCGAGACAAATGGGAGTGCGGACAAATAGTTGGACCGAATCGGTCCGGTTAGGAGTTCGCGAATGCCGAGCTACACGGACGAGCAGAAGCGCAGGGCCGTCGATATGATCGAGGAGTGCGGCCGATCGGTGACGCGCGCGATGCGCAGGCTGGGGATACCCCACGCGCCACAAGTCGAGCGCAACTTTCTCCTTCGGCAAAAGGTCATAGCCGCCCTTCACCTGCGCGAGGCCGCTGAGCCCTGGCTTCACTAGAGTGCGATAGTTCCAGCCGTGAATGCGCTTCTCGAACTCGGCGCAAAAAGCCGGGCGTTCAGGCCTTGGACCTATAAGCGCCATGTCACCATCATCTCGGAATACGCTATGCGCTCCCCTTCGGCCATATCCACGGCCCGCGGGCGTATGGTTATCATGTTGTGGAACGAGGCAAGGTGCTGCTCCGCATACTCCACGTTCACCACCATGTAGTCCGCGTACTTGTGCCTGGGCAGCGTCCTCAACATGAGGATATCGCCCGCACGCAGGCGGTAACGGTCAGCTCGGCCGCATCGACCCGGATGAGCTCGACCCCCTCCACCTTGTCCTCCGGCATCAGGATGCCTTCCGTCAGGTCTTTCACTGAGATGCGCCTAAGGGTCACTCCGTCTATATCGGCGACCTTCACGCTGTCCCGGGACATCAGGGGAGGCACGACGGCGAAAAGGTCGCCGACCGTGGCCTCGTATCTCCTCAGCATCCCCAGCATCGACTTCGCATCGAACTTTCGCTCTACGGTCATGTCCTCTCCGAACTGACGGGTCTTTTGCAAAAGGATATCCTCGGCGCGGTGATGGAGGGGCGCCCCTTCCCGTTCGGGAAGGGGCGTTTCCGTGCGAGTTCGCGGCGGGTAGCATCGATGGGGACAACCGTTTTTTTGGAGGTGCCGACATGGCCGATTTCAACTCTAACGACAGCGCGACCCTTACCGATGACCTCGAGATCGACAGCTATGATGACGTCGTGAAACTGCTCGGGGTCGATGAGGCCACCGCCATGCTCGCGGATGTCGTCGGCAACCGTTTCAACCGGCAGGAAATCTTGAAGGCCATCCGGAACGGAGGGGATATCCACCTCGACTACTGGCCCGAATACGGGGAGTACGGCTATGCCGCGCGCATCTGCGGCGAACTGCTCGCGGACACCTCGCTTGCGTGGGCCGATGGCCTCATCGACCCGGATAAGATCAAGACGCACAAGGGTCTGACCGCTGGCGACCTGTCGCATGCCGTCACCTGCGTGCTCACGGACAGGTTCAACGACGGGCTCGATGAGGCGAGACTTGCGGATTGCAAGAATATCGCCGATGAGTTCGCCCAGGCAATCGAATCGCGGCTCGGCTCGGGGCGCCTCGGGCGCGAGCTCTACGTCGACGGCGATAGCCTCCTCGACGACCTGGCCGATAAGTTCGGGTTCTCCTACGACATCGATTTCAGCGGGCTCTCCTTCAAGACCTCGCTCATACTGTCCGTCAACGGCCTGTATTCCGAGGGCGACGTCATCGACGCGGCGCGCGACTGGCAGGAAGATTACCTCCCCTGCGTCTGCCATAGGGGCGGCCAGGGCGAGGATGACAGGTGGGAGTACGAGCCCGCCGAGGATTACAGGCCCTTCACGCGTCCCGCGGACATCCCCGAGAGCATCTTCGACAAGCTGTGCGCCTCGCAGGGCACGACCATCGAGAAGGTCGTCAACGACCCCGTTACGCCTTTCGAGCGCAGCTTCCGCGAGGATATCTTCAATATGCCGCAGAATCGCCCTGTCGGGCTCGCGGTCCTCGCGACGCTGCCGCTCGACGCGTTCCTGGATGCCAGCCTGTCGATGATCTGCCGCGGCGAGGGCGAAAACGCCGGCACGTTCACGGTCAAGCCCGGAACGTATGAACCCATCTTCGGTATCTACGACCCCGTCGGCGGGTGCGGCGGCACCATGGGGACCGTGCTCGACTGCGATTTCGAGATCGACCCGCACGACATCGCGTACACGATGATGGAACCCGTGCGCGGCGAGTGGAAGTCCGACCGCATCGACCTGTACACCCCCCAGGACTGTTTCGGATTCTCCAATCCCTTCGGAGGGCGCATCGAGTATTCCGAGAAGAAACCCAAGGCCGTCGTCGCGGTGAAGCCCGATCCCGTCGAACTGGGTCACCGCGCCTCAGTCGCGGCCAGCTCGACCGCCGGCGACCGTGCGCGCGGCGCCGGAATTAGGCAGTAGGGGTGCCGCCATGGACAATCGTGATGCCAAACGCAAGAGGCCCATCACGTGCCTGGAGTCCGGGGTGACCTACGACTCCGCCTACCGGGCGGCCAAGGAGCTCGGTTTCGCCGACTCGCGCAACATCTTCCGCTCCATCCAGCGCGGCACCTGCACCCAAGGGCTGCACTTCTACTATGCCGACGAGCCGAAGCCGGCACCGGAGTTCTTCATCCCGCCCAACAGGGCGCCGCGCCCCGTGGTGTGCCTCGATACCGGGGAGACGTTCGAATCGGCATTCCAGGCGGGCCGCGCGTTCGGCATCACGCCCGGAGGCGTGCGCACATCGGCCAGCACGGGCGTCGAGCGCGGCGGGCTGCACTTCTATTACGGCGACGAGCCGAAACCCGCGCCCGAGTTCTTCAGGGAGCGTCATTCGAAGACCCGCCCCATCGTCTGCCTGGAAACCGGCGAGACCTTCATGGGCAACCCGGCCGCGGCCCGCCCTCTGCATGTATCGCCCACCGCGATCAGCCAGGCCGTTCGCTACGGATCGCCCGTAAACGGGCTCCATTTCTACCATGGCGACGAGCCGAAACCTGCGCCGGAGTTCTTCAAGCCGGCGAAGGTCAAAGGCGGCAAGAGCCCTGCGGCGATAGCTGCCGCAGCAAAGGTCGCCGCGGGGAATAGCGCTCCGGGTACCGATTACCGCGAGCACGGTATTCAGCGTAATCGGCGTGCGGTACAATAGGTGCGGTCGGTAAGGCGCCCTCGGTTTCCGAGGGCGCCTTCTTTCGCTTTCGGGGTCGTGGCGATGTGATGCGCAGCGCCCGCCGGTTTCCGGCGGGCGCTATCGTGCTGGGTTTTATGGAATGGTATTTTCGGGGTGAATGGTTTATATTTAGACCACATGGGTATAGTTGTCGGTAGGGAGACAGGAGGGTTTCTGTGAAAAGCGTCGAGGGAATCAAGATTCTGCATGGGTGCGACCTGGAGGGCCGGATCCTTTTCCGCAGCCGCGAGCTGGGGGCCCTTTTCGGTGAGTCCGGCGATACGCTCCGCTCGACCATCAAGAGGCTCACCGCGGACGGCATCCTCGAGCGCATCGCCCATGACGCGTACCTCTACCTGCTTTTCCACCCCAACGGCTGCGACCTGCTCGGCCATATCGCGGTGTTCTTGCGCCCCGGCGAGGTCACCTATGAAAGCCTCGAGTCCGCAGCATCGCAGTGGGGCTTCATCTCGCAGATCCCGCTCGGACGCATCTCATGCGTGACGACGGGCGCGGAAGGTCTCGTCGATACCCGCTTCGGTGCCATCGAGTTCGTTCACACGAACGATGGTTTGAATGACGTTAAACGGGGAATACTCGACCGTATGCCGAGGAATCGGCTGCCGATCGCGACCGAGGAGCGCTGCCTGCACGACCTCGTCTCGAGGAAGCGCAGCCTGGAGCTTATCGATTGGGATGAAGTGGATGCTGATTGACCTTGAAGAACTTGCCGGGGAGATCGCCAGCAAGGTCGATGGCGCCGGGCTCACGCCCGTCATCGAAAAAGAAATCGTCCATTACGAGATCATCCGGTCCCTCGGGAGGAACGGTCTGCTTCAAGACATCACCTTTCAGGGCGGGACTTCACTGCGCCTCTGCTACGGATCGCAACGATATAGCGAAGACCTCGATTTCGTCGCCGGCGATAAGTTCGATTCGCTTCCCTTGGACGATTTCTCAAGGACTTTGCGCTGCGACCTGCTGAGATCCTACGATACCGAAGTGAGCGTCAGGGAACCGAAGGTCATCAACGATCTCGATGGCGTCGGGATGCGGAGATGGACGGTTTCGGTAAACACCAACATCGCGCGCCCCGATTTGCCGAAACAGCGAATCAAGCTCGAGATCGCGTCCGTTCCGGCGCATACATCCACGGTCCGCCGCGTCGCGGTCAATTATCCCGAGCTCGCCGGAATGTACGACGACCTTACAATCCGGTGCCAGACGCTCGAGGAAATCTTGGCCGATAAGCTGATCTCATTCTCCGCCACCGATACGCATATCAGGCACCGCGACCTCTGTGACATTCCCTGGATCGTCCGTGCGCAGGAAATCGACTTTTCTGCCGTAGCCGCACTCGTCGCGGCAAAGCACGATGACTACCGCTGTCCCGTGCCCCTTGCCAGAATGATCGCCATCGGCATGCAACGAGCGCACGTCTGCTATGCCGACGGGTCATTCACCGGGCAGATGCAGCGTTTCCTATCCCCTGCCGTTCTCGACCGTACGCACGATTTCGATAACCACTGCGATGCCCTCAACGCTATCGTCGAAAGGTGCTACGGCCGCGTCGCCGCCTCACTCGGCATCTCGGATCAGGTCGAGCATGCAAGGCGCAGGCTCGCAACC
Organism: Collinsella sp.; assembly: GCA_048318985.1. GTDB lineage: Bacteria > Actinomycetota > Coriobacteriia > Coriobacteriales > Coriobacteriaceae > Collinsella. Next base: position 55 of record DBFEBE010000073.1, on the reverse strand, counting down.
GAGATATCGTCGGGATCGATTTCGGCCGCCGGCATGCCGAAAAGGAATCTTGTGC
>DBFEBE010000072.1:0-7554 GCA_048318985.1 Collinsella sp. | reverse complement strand
CGCCCACCCCCTCGGCGGCGATCTCGTCCTCGCTCAGCTGGGATGCGCAGATCTCGCGGTACAGGCCGCATCCCTCGATCAGCTGCGCGTGCGAGCCCAGGCCCGCCGCGCGGCCATGGGACATGACGCAGATCTGGTCCGCATCTCGCACGCTCGACACGCGCTGGCTCACGATCACGCAGGTCAAAGGGAGACCCGAGCGCGTAGCCGCGGTACGCGAGAGCGCCCGGACGGCGGCGCGCAGGGCCGCATCGGTCTTGAAGTCGAGCGCGGAGGACGAGTCGTCCAGGATCAGCACCTCGGGCGCGCCCACGAGCGCGCGGGCGATCGTCAGGCGCTGGCGCTGGCCGCCCGAGAAGTTCCTCCCCTTGGGTTCGACGCGCGCGTCGAGCCCGTCGGGCAGGCCGCGCACGAACTCCGCCGCCTGCGCCGCCTCGAGCGCGCCCCACAGCTCGGCGTCATCCGCCCCCGCATCCCTCCACAGCAAGTTGGAGCGGATCGTCCCGCTCACCAGCTCAGCCCGCTGCGGAACGATGCTCACAGCGCGACGAAGCTGCTCCAGCGGCCATTCGCGGACATCGACGCCCATGACCTCGACCGACCCCGCCGTCACGTCGTACAGGCGGGGGAGCAGCGAGACGAGCGACGACTTGCCCGACCCGGTGCCGCCGATGACGCCGAGCGTCCCCCCGCAGCGGAGCCGGAGCGAGACGCCGTCGACCGCCGGCGCGGCGGCCCGGGGGTACGAGAAGGTGGCGCCGTCGAGACGCAGCGCGGGCATGCCGTCGGTCCGCGAGGAGAGGGAGGACAGGTCCACCGGTGCGTCGGCCCCATCCGTGATGCCGGGCGCACACCGCAGCACCTCGTTCACGCGGGCGGCGGAGGCCGAAGCCCGCGTGAACACCACCACCAGGTTGGCGACGTAAACGATGGAGAGCAGGGTCTGGGTCATGTAGTTGACGAACGCGACCACCTGGCCCTGCGTGAGCCCGCCCATATCGACCCGCAGGCCGCCGCTCCACAGGATCGCGCAGACCGCGAGATTCATCACCAGGAAGGTCATCGGATTGAGGGTGCTCGACAGCCTGCCGGCGGCGATAGCGGTCGCGGCCTGCTCGCGCGCAGCCACGGCGAAGCGCTCGCGCTCATGGTCCTCGCGCACGAACGCGCGCACCACGCGCACCCCGGAGAGCCCTTCGCGCGTGATGAGCCCGATCCGGTCGAGCTTCTGCTGCATCTGCCGAAAATAGGGAACGCACCGAGCCATGACGAACCAGAACACGAGGCCGATGAGCGGCGTCGCCACGAGAAAGATCGCCCCCAGCTCGACATCGATGAGCAGCGCGGCGACCATGGACCCCACCGCGAGGAACGGCCAACGGATGAGCTGGCGAATGCCGAGCGCGATGGCGAGCTGGACCTGGTTGACGTCGTTGGTGATGCGGGTGATGAGCGAAGGCGTGCCGAAGCGGTCGAGCTCGGCGTAGGACAGCTCGTTGACGTGCTCGAAGAGTGCGCCGCGGATGGCCGTGCCCATGCCCTGGGAGGCAAGCGCCGCCATCTTCTGGCACACGAGCGTGAAGCAGATGCCCACCACCGCCATGCCGGCGAGCAGCGCCCCGTAACGAAGCAGCGCGTCGACGTCGCGCGCCGCCACGGCGACATCGACCATCTTGGCGATGACCAAGGGGGTGAGCAGGTCGAACAGCACCTCGAGCAGCTTGCAGGCAGGCCCGACGACGATCTGGAGCAAATAGGGTCCGGCGAACCGCCTGAACAGTTGAAACATAGACATCCCCGCGACTCACGGCGCATGCGCATTAAAGTAACGTCCCGCATTGTACTCCGGGTCGCCGCCACCGCACGGGGAGACGGGAAGATGTAACGGCTGCCTTGCCCACGCGTTACGAGCGCATAACGCTCGCCTGGCGGCAGCCGAGAGCGGGCGGGCGAAAGCGCATGTCTAAACAGGGGGGCTTCGGTCGAGAACGCAGCCGCTCCGTGCCCGCCGACCGAGAGCGGCCGGCGGGCGTCGCGCCGCAGATTCGACCGGCATGAAAAAAGCGCCCGTGCGCTCGATGGGAACGGGTGCCCGGCAGAGGCTCCTTATGGCTGCTTCCTCCCGGACCTGACCAGATTCGGAACATATCGTCACCCGAACCCATCGAACGCGCGCGGCGCGTTCTGCCATCCTATCACGCCCGCGACCGCACGACAAGACGCCCGCGCAGCTGCGCGGCGGCGGGAGGATCGGGGCGCCGCGCGCGAGGCGACGCCGGCGCTCAGCGCCCCAGCAGGTAGGCGCGCGCGACCTCCTCGCCCGCGCAAGCGAGGTTCGCCTCGACCTCTCCGGCGGACAGGGCGTCCGCAAGCGGCATGGGACGGCGCGGCCCCGCGACAACCAGGTCGATCCCACGCGCGTACACGGACTCGAGCCGCTCGGCGCGCCCGCCCGCCACGGCGGCCACCGGCACGTGCGCGCGACGCGCACGGCGCGCCACCGCAACCGGCGCCTTGCCCGCCGCCGTCTGCTCATCCATGAAGCCCTCGCCCGTCACCACCAGGTCGGCGCCCGCGAGCCTCCCATCGAAGTCGATGAGGTCGAGCACCGCCTCGGCACCCGACTCCAAGCGCGCCGACAGCGCGAGCAGGGCGGCCCCCACGCCGCCCGCCGCGCCCGCCCCGGGCACGCCGATGACCGAACGAAACGCGCGGGGTCGCGACGCCTCCGATGCCGCCGCGCCGCCGTCCTCGCCAGACGCCGCTTCCAGCGCGGCGCGGGCGGCGTCGAGCAGCCTGCCGTAGCGAACCATCCACGCGTCCGCCTGCGCAAGCGCCCGCTCGCGCTCATCGGGGTCCATTCCAGCCCCGAGGCCCTTCTGGGGCGCAAAGACGCGCACCGCGCCCCGTTTGCCCGCGAGGGGATTGTCCACGTCCGACAGCACCACGAGCTCGCAGCCGGACAGCAGTCCGAGCGCGGGCGCGAGGTCGATGGAGGCCAGGCGCTCGAGCCCGGCGAGGCCGGCAGGCACCTCCGAGCCGTCTTCGTCGAGCAGCCTCGCGCCGAGGGCCCGGAGCATACCGGCGCCGCCGTCGGTCGTGGCGCTGCCGCCGAGAGCGAAGCAGAGCCGGCGGGCGCCGCGCTCGACGGCGGCGCGCACGAGGCGCCCCACGCCGAACGTCGACGCCGCCAAGGCGGCATCGTGGGTGCAGGGCGAGTGCCCGATGCCCGCCGCCTGCGCCAACTCGATGACCGCGGTGGCTACGCCGTCGACGTCTGCGAGCAGGTACCGTGCGGCGACCTCGTCCCCAAACGGACCCGGCACCAAGCACGTGCACGCCTCGCCCCCGAGTGACGAGGAGAGCGCGTCGAGCGTGCCCTCGCCGCCGTCGGCGAACGGCAGGCACACGACGCTCGCCTCGGGGCATACCCGGCGAATACCCTCCGCGATCCAGCCCTCCGCCTGCGCGCTCGTCGCCGAGCCCTTGAAGGAATCGACCGCAAGCAGCACGCGCGGCGCAGGCACATCAGATGTTTCCCGTGGAACGGCGGGGGCGGCGGGCACGTCCTCCGGAGCGGTCCGGCACCCCTCGAGCGCACGGCGGCGGCGGACATCGCCGAAGAACTCGCGCAGCAAGCCGGCACACTCGCCCTCCAGCACCCCAGGCGTGACCGCGAACGCATGGTTGAGGCGCGCGTCCGCATGCAGCCTGAACAACGACCCGGTCGCGCCGCCCTTGGGATCCGGCGCGCCGAACACGCAACGGTCGATGCGGGCGTTGACCATCAGGCCCGCGCACATGCAGCAGGGTTCCAGCGTCACGTAGACGGTGCAGCCCGTCAGGCGCCAACGGCCCAGGGCTCTCGCCGCCGCGCACATCGCCGTGAACTCGGCGTGAGCAGAAGGATCCCCATCGCGCTCGCGCAGGTTGTGGGCCCGGGCGACGATCTCGCCGCGATAGACCACCACGGCCCCGATGGGCACTTCGCCGAGCTCGGCGGCGGTACGCGCCTCCTCCAGCGCGACACGCATGAAGCGCTCGTCGTCATTCCATGCAGCCACATCGACCTCCCGTCTGTCCGCCCTGCGCGATTCGATGCTATCATTACCTCTCACGGAGAGATGGCAGAGCGGTTGAATGCGGCGGTCTTGAAAACCGTTGGGCGCGCGAGCGTCCCGGGGGTTCGAATCCCCCTCTCTCCGCCAGGTTCGGTCGTGCAGCGAGTCCCTCGGGCTCGCTTTTTAGTGGAACGCGCAGGGATTCGAACCCGCAAGGGCGCGGAGCTGAGGAAACGGCGGAGCCGTTTGCCAGCGCAGCGCGCAAGGGGCCGCCGGGCCCCGCAGCGAAGGGCTGCGCAGCAGCCCCGAATCCCCCTCTCTCCGCCAGGTTCGGTTGCGTAGCGAGTCCCTCGGGCTCGCTTTTTAGTGGAACGCGCGGGGATTCGAACCCATTGGGGTCGCGAACCTCAAAAAAGTGCCTGTCCCCAAATTGAGGCGGGGAATCGCGGGGGATGCCGGAAAACGGTAGCACAAGTCGACAAAACTCCACCAATCCCGGTAGTTTTTCCGACTTGTGCTACCGTCTGCGCCCAGCGAGAGAGCGGTCGGGCAGTGCACCCGACGGAGCGGCGCGCCCGCCCGATGGCGTAGCCGCAAGCGGCGGCGCAGCCCGCTCGGCGGCACAACACCCATATGCGGTATAGTGTCTCAAATCTATCCTCACAGGCGAAATGGGATTTCATTGAGCACATCAGACAACGCGACCGTGCGCATCACCGCTGACGACAAGACCGGAAACAGGATCGATTACGACCTTCCGGGCAACGACCTCGATCCGGATACCCCCACCCCGCTCCATAACCGCGAGGTCCCCCTCTTCATGAAGGTCTACGGCATCATCTGCCTGCTGGGTGGCGTCATCTCCTTGCCGCTGCTGGGCGCCTTCTTCGGCATCAGCGCCTACCTCATCTTCACCGACCCCGAGGCAGCCATCATCGGCACCAACCTCACCCTCACCGTGACCGTCAACGCGATCGGCTTCGCGATCTCGTTCATCTCGTCGGTCGGGTCCATCATCTTCGGCTGGACGCTGCTCAAGAGCTATCGCCGCGATGCGGTGCGCTGGTCCTACGTCCTCATCTTGCTGAGCGTCGCGCAGATCATCGTCGACGTGATGCTTCAGGGCTTCGGGCTTCACCTTATCCGCCCCTTCATCCAGCTCGCCATCCTCGCCGTCATCTCCGTCTCGGTCGATCCGGCGCTCCGCGAGGAGCGCGAGCTCCAGCGCCGCCTGCGCGACCTCGAGGACCGCGAAGCCGCCGCCGAGGGCATGCTCGGGCGCGACCTCTCCGGAGAGGGCTATATCAAGCTGAACTTCTTCAACCTGTTCTGGGTCTTCATGGTGTGCTGCGTCCTCGGCCTCATCATCGAGGTGATCTTCCACATGGTGTGGGTCGACCCCGGCGTGTACCAGGACCGCGCGGGCCTGCTGTTCGGCCCCTTCTCCCCCATCTACGGCGTGGGCGCCGTGCTGCTCACCATCATCCTCAACCGCTTCTACCGCAAGAACTTCCTGTTCATCTTCCTGGTGAGCGCTTTTGTGGGAGGCGTGTTCGAGGCCGGCGTGAGCTGGTGGATGCAGACGTCGTTCGGCGCCATCGCGTGGAGCTACTCCTATGAGCTCCTGCCCGGCATCCCCGACCCCATGGCTATCATCTTCGCGGGACGCACCTCCACCCCCTTCATGATCATGTGGGGCATCCTGGGCGTCTTCTGGATCAAGCTGTGCCTTCCGCGCCTGCTCGCGCTCATCAACCTGATCCCTTGGAAGCTCCGCTACTCGCTCACCACGGTCGTCGCGACCCTCATGCTCGTCAACGCATGCATGACCGTCCAGGCGCTGGACTGCTGGTTCACCCGCTCGAGCGGCCTTGCGCCCACCTCGCCCGTGGAGCAGTTCTACGCCGACCACTTCGATAACGCCTACATGGCCCATCGCTTCCAAAGCATGAGCATCCATCCCGACGTATCCAGCCGTATGGACCGCCCCGAGGCGTAAGACCGGCCGGAGCGCCCAGGCCTCAATTTGGTGCCTGTCCCCTTTCTGAGGTGTGACCGCGTGCATGCTCGACAGCAGAGCCCGGTACCGCGCTGTGCGGTACCGGGCTTCGTTTTTGGACCCGGGAGCACACGATGCCGCACCAGGGCCCCTTCGACACGGTCCCCATATGGAGCCGCGCCTCCGCAGCCTCCCCCAAAGCCCTCAAGGAGGCGCGTCGCATGCGGCCCGCCCCCTCGTCGTCACGTCAAAAGAATGGGCCGCGCCAAAGGGTACGTCCCCTTTGGCGCGGCCCGTCCCTCGTCGTGGTCGCGGCTACTGACGAGCCGTGACCTCCTCGACCGTGAGCACCATGACGGCGCGCGTGGTGCGCGGGATGATCTCGCCGGCGCACGTCACAAGGCTCATCACCTGGTCCGTATCCTCGATTCGCGCCACGGCGTCATCGGCTTGAGCCTTGGCGTGTGCAAGCATGTCCTCAAGATAGGCCCGGAGCGACTCGCCCTCGCCGGTGAAGTTGGTCTTGCGGGCGTCCACGTAGGTGTCCTCGACCTGCGCCGTCATAAGCGGCCGCAGCTTGTATGTGGCGCTCGGGGTGATGTAGTACACGAAGGGGAACGCATCGAACGACGCCTGGTCGAGCGTGTTGTCCACGACCTTGAACATCTTGCCGTCATTCATGTGGTGGCCGTACAGCGTGGTCTGCTGGTCGACCATGCCGGGAGCCGTGTCGTCCATATCCATGAAGATGGTCCCCGAGCCGTTGCCCGAAAGATCGAAGAGCCTGGTGAGGTACGTGGTGTTGTCGTCCGTCTGCACGACGGGATAGTTGATCGGGGTTCCCGGCGCGTAGATCCAGCCGACGATATCCGGGTTGATGGCCGCGAGGGCGTCGAAATCCACATCGGGCACGCCGTCTCCGCCGTCGGACGAGACGGCGTACTGTTGCAGTCCGGCATAGGTGGATTCCGCCTGCTTGTAGCCGATCTGCGCCTTGACGAACAGGCCGCCCGCCACGAGCAGGAGCGCTATGCCCACGACGATCAGGACGATGGAGAGCGCGCCGCCCTTCTTCTTGCGCGGCGGCTGCGGCGGCTGGGAGCCGGACGCGGAGCCGGACGGCACGGGCCCGCGCGGCGGAACGGCTCCGGAGCCGGAAGCCGACGCGCAATATGCCCGCCCGGGCGCCGTCGCAGCCCGGGCGGCAACGGGCGCCGGGACGGCGGGAGCAACGGATGCGCGCGACACGGGAATGCGGCCTGTCGCGGCGGCATCGAAGGCCGAACCGGTCGGGCGCGCGGGAACCGGGACGTCACGACCGGGCGCACCGAAGCCGGGCGCGACGGGGCGCATGTTCGCGACGGAGCCGACAGGGGCCGAGCGAGCAGGGTCCGGCGAGGCGGGCGCAGCGTTACGGACGGATTCTGGACGGCGAGTCATGGCATCGGCAGCGCTGGACGCGGCGCTGTTCGCGAATCGAGGGAAGGCCCCGCC
>DBFEBE010000071.1:0-7663 GCA_048318985.1 Collinsella sp. | reverse complement strand
GCATCGGCCTGCGCGAGCGGGCCTTCCCCCGCCAGGAATAGGTCTCCCAGCCATACCAAAGCCAAATACGGGGCAAAGGACAAAAGCGCCGAGAGCACCGTGAACGCCTGCGCCAGCATGACGCGTCCCTTGACGGGACCAGACAGGCGCCTGATAGCCTCCCGCCCCGCTTCGTCCCGTTGCCGGTCTTGCTCGCTTGTCTCTGCCATGGGCACCACCTCAAGTATAGTTTCGGTTAATAATGACTTAGTTATCTTTGACGCAAAAAAAGAAAGAGCCGTCAAAGCGTGCGATATTTCTCCCAGCCCGCATTGAAGAACGTTGAAATGACCTCGGTCGTCGCGTTGAGCTCCTCGACGCTCTTCGCGTGGATGATATTCTCGGAAAGGGCGCTGTAGAACGCGTGGTTGACGATGTGGAGAGACTCTTTCGAGATGACGGTTCGAGCCTTCTCTGCGCCGTGGATCAGCTCGAGAACGCGGAGGGTGGTCCTGTCCTCCTCGTCGACGAGCCAGTCAAGGAAGTGCTCGTAGGGGGTGCCGTAGGAGCGGAACACAAGGAGCTCGTAGATGTCGCGATGGGAGTACAGCATCGCCGTGGTCGCGAGCGTCCCCGCCGCTTTGGCCTCGAGCGCGGCGCGCACCTGCTCCGGGGTCACGGGCTTCCCTTCGTCGTACCCGGCGAAACCTCGCTTCTCGCCTTGGGCGTAAGCTTTGCGAATCATGCTCGCCAGCGGCTCGACCAGCTCCGAGAAGAGCGCCTCCTTGTCTTTGAAATGCTTGTAGAACGCCCCGGTGGTCACGCCGGCAGCCTTGCAGATCCTGCGCAGGTTCGCCTTCTCGAACCCCTCTTCCAGAAACGCCGCAAGGCCGCTCTTCAAGATGCGCTCGTGCGTCTCCTGGTAGTTGCCGTTGCTCACTGCAGTCACCTCCCTCCAATAATAACTTAGCTATCTTTCGTGTTGGGAATTCTGCCACCAAAGTTAGTCACTGTCAACTCTTATGCTCATGATATCTCAGTAGAAGCGGCCTTGGCTTGATAGACGGAGGAGCCTCGATGAACCGCCTAGTTAATTTGGGCGGGAACTATCTCTACTCGAATCGAAGCGGGGCGTCCTGAAAGGTTCTGTCTGACTACAATCACGTCGCGTGCCGTTTGCTCCACTCGAGGAGCTCGTCCCTGAACGCGAAGCGCCCCCTCTTTCTGCCCATCATCCTCCTCAGTGGCAGGGGGTCGTCCTCGAGGAGGCTCCATTCGTAGACCGCGTTCCTGCTCACACGTAAGAGTATCGCTATCTCCGCCACCGAGTACGTGTCCTGTATCGGCACGGGGATCTTGACGTACGGGCATCCTGCTGATTCGACTGCCATGCGTCTGCTCCTTCCGGAGCGGCAGACGCTGCACCTCGGCGTCGCGGGGCTTGGCGGCGATGGCGCGATGCTCGTTGCCATCGCCGCCGCTCGATATCGTCCCCTCGCTCAGCGAGGAGTTGCCTAGTGGGCGGTATCCGAAACTGAGCCAGTCGCCCAGTCTGGCCTGCAAGCCGCCCTCCGTTTACCCGCCATCGCCCTCGTCTCGTCGGCTCCCGAGATAGGCCGCGAAACGTCTGTAGGAGTCCTCTGACAGGCAGTGCTCCATGCGGCAGGCCTCCGCCGAGGCGGTCTCGGCGTCCACGCCTGACTCGACGAGCAGCCGCTCGAAGAAGCGGTGCTTGTCGAGGGTGGCCTCGGCGAGGCGCCCGCCCTCCTCGGTCAGCCGCACGTCGCGGCCGACCACCTCGGCGAGGCCCCTGCGCGCCAGGTTGCCGAGCGCCTTGGTGACGCTCGGCTTGGCGACGCCCATGCGCTCGGCGATGTCCACGTTGCGGCACGACCCGCGCAGGCGGCGGATCACGAGGATGGCCTCGAGGTAGTCCTCGGAGGATTCTCGCCCGCCCATCCGCTCATCTGCCCGTCGGGACATCGGCGGCATCGCCCCTGTCGGCGGGAACGGTCCACGACGAGCTTTCCTGCTGGAGCCTCCACAGCCTCGCGTACAGCCCGTCCTCGGCGAGCAGCGTCTTGTGGTTCCCCTCCTCCGCCACGCGCCCGCTGTCTAGGACGACGATCTTGTCCGCATTGGCGACGGTCCTCAGTCGATGGGCGATGACGATCACCGTTTTGCCTGCGCACAGGGTTCCGACCGCTCTCTGGATAAGCGTCTCGTTCTCGGGGTCGAGCGAGGCGGTCGCCTCGTCGAGGAGCACCACGGGCGCGTCTTTCAGGAGAGCCCTCGCAATGGAGAGGCGTTGGCGCTCCCCGCCCGAGAGGGAGGCGCCGTTCTCGCCCAGCACCGTGTCGAACCCCTGGGGAAGCCTCTCGATGAACTCCAGGCAGTGCGCCGCCCTTGCAGCCTCGGCCACCTCTTCGTCGGAGGCGCCTTCGCGGCCGATGCGAATATTGTTCGCAACCGTGTCGTCGAAAAGGACCACGTCCTGGAAGACTATGGAGACGTGCGCGAGCCACGATTCCTCGGAGAACTCGGCGATGTCCTTTCCAGAGCAGAGGACCCTGCCGCTGTCGGGCTCCCAGAATTTGGCTGCCAGCTGGGCGCAGGTCGACTTGCCCGAGCCGCTCGGCCCGACGAGCGCGGTGACTTCCCCCTCGCGCGCGACGAAGCTTACGCCGTGGAGCACCTCTTCGTCGCCGTACCCGAACCGGACGCCCTGGAAGGACAGGTCGTGGCCGGGCACATCCGCCGAGGCGGACCCCCTCGCTTCGGGCTCGTCCATGACCGCCTTGATGCGGGCGGTCTTCGTCGAGAGGTTGAGAAGGTTGGGCAGCTGCGAGACGAGGGCGAGGATGGGCCCGTAGACGCGGGAGACGATGAGCAAGAACATGAGCAGAACCATGAAGTCCACGCCGCCGGAGGCGAGAAGCACCGCCCCGACGCAGGCGGTCAAACCGACTCCCGAGCGGAGGATGGCGCTCGCGAGGGAGACGGAGACGTCGACGGCGAGCTCGACCCGCATCGTCACCCTCTTGAGCTCGAGCATCGCCTGCTCCATGGCGGCGGAGTCCTTGCCCACCGCCCTGCAGGCCCTCATGTCCTTGATGCCCTCGAGGTAGTCCTGCACGCACGCCAGCGCATCCAGGCGGACGCGGTTCTGCCTTTCGAAAAGGCGCGACTGATGACGGCGGCTCAAGGCGATGACCCCTGCCGAAAGCGGAAGCGTGACCATAACGCAGCAGGCGAGCCGCCAGTCGAAGAATGCCAGCATCGCGCAGATGACCACGGTCGACACGATTCCGGCGATGAGCTGCGGGAGCGTCGACGAGAGCATGGACTCCTGCGCCGTCACGTCCCCCATGATGCGGTCGGCCACGTCGGTCGTGTCCCGGCGGTTGAAGAAGCTCATGGGCAGCTTCCTCAGGTGGTCGGCGAGGCGCAGGCGGGTGCCTTCGGACTCGGTGTACGCGGCCACGTAGGTTTTCTTGTAGTCGTTTCTCGAAGCGACGAAGACCACCACCTTCCCCGCAAGCCCCACGGCGAAGATCGACCAGAGCGCGGCGGCGTCGAACGGCTCGCCCGCAAGGGTCCCCACGAGAGCCGCGAACGCGGCGACCGTGCAGACGAAGGGGATCATGAGCGCCAGATCGCTCAAGGTGCAAGCAATGGCCGAGCGCTTGAGGCCGACGTAGCCCTCGTCGGAAAGGTTGAACGTCCTCTGAAGCCAAGGCGCCCTGCCGCTCGACGGCTTGCCGGGTTTCTCCGCAGGGTCGTACTCCTCGGCGGAGACGCCCTGCGTTGCATGCGGGGCGGTCGCTTCGGAGGATCGGGTGTCGTCGCGCGGGGCCGCTTCGATGCCCCATTCGACCGCTTCCGTGTACTGCCTCCACATCTTCGCGTACGTCCCCGATGCGGCGAGGAGCTCTTGATGGGTGCCTTCCTCGACTTTGCGCCCGCCGTCGAGCACGACTATCTTGTCGGCACCGACGACCGTGGAGAGCCTGTGGGCGACCATGATCACGGTCTTGCCGGCCATGAGCCTCTCGAACGCCTTCTGGATCAAATGCTCGTTCTCGGGATCGGAGAACGCGGTCGCCTCGTCCAGCACCACGATGGGCGCGTCCGAGATGATCGAGCGCGCGATGGCTATCCGCTGCTGTTCGCCGCCGGACAGGTGCACGCCTTCGGAGCCTATTACCGTGGCGTAGCCATGGGGAAGGCCGTTTATGAACGCGTCCGCCTGGGCGGCCTTCGCGGCCTCGACCACCTCGTCGTCGGTCGCCCCCGGCCTGCCGCGCCTGATGTTCTCCGCGACGCTCTCGCGAAAGAGGTGGGAATCCTGGAACACCAGGCTGAGGCTGCCCATCAGCTCATCCTGGCCCATCTCGCGGACGTCGACGCCGCCGACGAGAACCTGGCCCGAATCGACGTCCCAGAAGCGGGCGACGAGGTTCGCGAGGGTCGATTTGCCCGAGCCGCTCGGCCCGACGACCGCGCACACCGTGCCGGCGGGGATTTCCAGCGAGACGTTGCGCAACGCCGGCTCCGCGTCGTCTTCGTAGGAGAAAGTCACGTCCCGAAGGGACACCGAGGCGTCCTTCGGGGCTTTCGGCGCCTCGGGACAAGAGAGCTCTTCGATGCCGAGCACGGAGTCGATGCGGTCGATGTTTGCCTGGGCGAGCATCCCGTCCTCGCTCACGTAGAGGATCTTCGTGAACACGCTCGATATCGAATGCACGAACAGGAGGTAGAAGACGAGCGAGAGCACGAACGTCGGCCAGTCCTGCGCGCCCGGGGCGAGGAGTATGCCGACGGGCAGAACGAACAGGTACGCGTTGTTGAGGACCGCCGTGAAGCCCGGCATGGAGTTCCTGAAGAAGAGCGTGACGTCGAGGGAGAGGCCGGTGTAGTCCTTTATCGCGTCGGAGAGGCGCTTGAACGAGCGCGCCGTCTGGCCGAAAGCCTTCACGACGCGCATTCCGCGGACGTACTCCACGGAGGCGTTGCCCATCTGCTCCTTGACTTCCTGGTAGCGCCCCATGCTCGCCATGACGCGCTTGTCGGCATAGCCGGAGAACTGCACGACGCATGCGACGGCGACCGCCGCCAGCGTGGCGACGCCGAAGCGCCAGTCGAAGACGAAAAGCAGCGCCGCCAAAACGACGGGCGCGGCGGCGGTGGCCGCCAGGTCCGGGATGGAATGGCCGATGAACTGCTCGATCCCGCCGACGCTCTCGTCCATGACCTTCGAGATCCTACCCGTGCCGAGCCGCGCTATGTGCCCAAGAGGGATCCTCCCGAGATGGGCGGCGATATCGAGCTTCGTGCGGTACTGCGCGTCGAACGCCGCGGCGTGAGAGCACAGCAGCGCGGCAAGATAGCACCCCACGTCAACGACTATGCCTGCCACCGCCAAGCCCGCGTAGCCCGTCATCGCCGAAACGTCGACGGCGGCCAGGTTCGGATAGACCCCGACCGCATCCCTAATCATGAAGTAGATCGCCACGTATGGGACGAAGGACGCCGCCGCGGATAGGACCGCCAGCGCCATGGAGGCGAACACGAGGGGCTTTCTTCTCCCCGCGAACCGCAGGCAGCGGGAAAGGGCCCCCGGCTTCCTTCCTTTGCTTTCCTTGCTCATTGAATACCTCTTCTCTCATGTTGCTTTGAAAAAGGGCGCTAGGCGATTCCCGCGCGCTCGAGGTGCTTCTTGAACACCGCCCGTCCGACCAGCGAGCCGATGATGCCGCCCGCGAAGGTCACGACCGCGATGATCGCGAACGTCTCGGGAGTCACCGTGGACAGAAGGGCTTCCATGTAGGCCGGGTCGATGCTGTTGGACCCCATCAGCTCGCGGTAGTAGTCCTGGGAGGCGAACATGGGAACGAAAAGGCCCGCCGCCCAGCAGGTCTCGAAAAGCGCGTACCCCACGGCGACGCCTGCGAACCTCCCGTACCCGAGCGCTTTCCGCGCCAGCTCGGAGACGGCGCCGCCGACGGCGAGGCCGAGCGCCACGGGCCATCCCGACCCGATGACGAAGATGACCACGGCGAAGACGAGGGCCATGATCAGCGAGGTTCCTGCGCGCGGCACGCGCGCATGCATGTAGACCCAGACGATCCCGGCGGGTATCGCCGCGATGGCGCAGCAGCCGCAGTACGCCACGACGCTCATGGAGGTGATTCCCACGACGAGCATGCTCACCACCATGAACAGCAGAGAGAAGACGCCGAGGGCTATGAGGTCCCTGGAGCTGAGGCTGCCGCTTTCCTTCTGTTTTGCTTTTGCTGTCATTTCCAAATCCTTTCTTTCATAGGAATCCTTCTCAGTCTTTGCAGGCCGGCTCACTCGATGAGCACGATCTGGTCGCAGGCCTTAGACAGGAACTCCGTGTCGTGGCTGACGACCGCCACCGTCTTCCCGCGAGACGCCTCTTCGCGCAAGATGAGCGCGAGGCGCTCCATGTTCCGGAAGTCCAGGCCGCTCGTGGGCTCGTCGAGGAGAAGCGCCTGCGCTCCCGATTCCGACGCGATGGCGCAGACGCACCGCTGCTTCTGCCCTCCCGAGAGCGATGCGGGATGGCGGTCGGCGACATCTCCCAGGCCGAACTCCTCCAGGACCGCTTCGAGACGAAGTTCGTCGACGTCGGAAGGAGACGGGGCCGCGGATGCCAACTCGTCGCGCACGCTCGGGCGAAAGAGCTGGTAGTCGGGGTCTTGCATGACCAGAAACGCATGATTGGGTCTTCTCTTGGGAGGGACTACCGAGCCTTGGAACCGGACATGCCCGAGCTCTTCTTTCTTGATCCCCGCCAGGCACTTGAGCAGGGTTGACTTGCCTGCCCCGTTTCGCCCGACCACGCCGACGACCCTCCCGGGGTCGAACGAGACGGTAATCCCCTCGAGGACCGGCACACCCCTCTCGTACCCCGCATAGATTCCCCTCGCCTCGACGGCGGGAAAGGCGGAGGCGGGACGGGAAAGGCGCTGCATCAGGTCGGCGAGCTTCGGCGGCTCGGAGGATCTGAGCCCGCAGGACTCTCGCTCCGCGTCGGACAGCCCCAGGAATCGCTGCGCGTCCCATTCGGCGGCGACGGAACCGCCTTCGAAGAGCAAGTACCGGTCGGCGACGCTCGCGAGGTAGGAGAGCCTGTGCTCGGCGATGATCACGGCAGACCCGCTCGACTTGGCTTTCGAGATGAAGGAGGCGAGCTTCTCCATGGAGGGAGGGTCCAGATTGCTCGAAGGCTCGTCGAGGACGTAGACGCTCGGCTTGCAGGCCCATGCGCTCGCGAAGGCCACCGATTGCATCTGGCCCCCGGAGAGCTCGAAGATGCCTCTGCCCATCAGGCACTCTATGCCGAGCTCGCGCACGACGTCGCGCACGCGCCTGTGCATCTCCTTCCTGGGAACGCCGAGGTTCTCCATGCCAAACGCAATCTCGCCGGTCGTGTCGAGGTTGAAGAACTGGGTGCGGGGATTCTGGAAAACGCTGCCCGTCAAAGACGAGAGCTCCCAATCCTCCAGGTCGTCGATGTCCCTGCTTGCTACAAGGATCTCCCCCGTCCGGCTGCCCTCGTAGAACCCTCCCGCCAGCCCGTTGACGATCCGGGTCGCGGTGGTCTTTCCGCAGCCAGACTCCCCGCAAAGAACGATGCATTCGCCCGGTGCGACGG
>DBFEBE010000070.1:0-4886 GCA_048318985.1 Collinsella sp. | reverse complement strand
CCGCATAGGCGTTGCCCACGTGGAGGTCCTGGACGGCCCCGAGGACGTTGAAAAGGTCTTCATGGGAAAGCGCGGGCGAATCGAGCTCTTCGAGCGCCGACGCCGGAAAGTGCAGCACGGAGAGCTCGTTTCCCCTGTCCGCCACGGCGAGATAGACGAGGCTGCGGTCCTCGGAGCGCCAGGCAATTGCCGTATAGCTGTCGTCGATCAGCCGGTAGGCGTTCTTGTAGAAGTCCTTTGCGCGGTAATCGTCGGTGCCGATATCGGAGTGTTTGGCTCTGAATGCGATGCTGTCGGGCATATCCGCATCGAGCGAGTAATCGCGGCCGCGCAGCTTCTCGTAGGCGAGCTTCGCCTTGCCGATGTCGTCGAACAGACGGCAGTCCTCCCAGTCGCGGGCGGCATGGTCGTACCCCTCCGCGACGATGTAGGGCGTGTTGTACCCGTCGATGGCCGGCACGGCCCCCTCGACGGTGGCGGCGATGAGCGCGCACCCGGCGCCGTCGTCATGCTCGAGGACGATGAAATCGATGTTCTCATTCATAGAGAGACTCCTTAGACGTCAGTGTTTGATACCGTTATGCTCGCCGGTGCCGCCGTCGCTTCCGATGGCGGCCTTCGTCGCGGCTTCCGCCATGGCCTGCGGACTCTGTCCGCTTTCCCTTTTCCCGCGATTGAGCGACGCGTGCAGCCTGCGTCCGGATTCGAACTGGAGGTCCGCATGCCGTTTCCGGGCCGCGTAATATGCGGCGCTGTCGGCCTCGGTCCCGCCGAGACCGTGAACATGACTCATGTGGGCATCGACGAGCTCGGTCATCGCGTCGCCGTCCTTCTCGATTTCAGAAGCCAGCTCTGCATCGGAAAGCCTGCGCAGGGCGACCAGCTTGCTACTGTCTTTGGCCGCGGCCATATTCTGATTCATGGCGAAACCTCCAAAATGGATAGGCGGCGCGGCAGGCAACGCCCGCCGCGCCGGAAAGAACGTCAGTGCTTGTTGCCGCCGTGCTCGGCGACGGCCTTGGTGCCGCCCTCGGCTGCCGTGAGCGCCGCGGCGGCGATGCCCTGCGGGTCGCGGGGCTGCTGCATGGCAAGTCGCGCATCCCATTCGTCGAGCACGGCGGTATTGCGCAGGGTCGGCCCGAGGTCGGGCATCGCGCCGATGGGGTCGCGGACGACAACGCGCTCGTCGAATTTGCAGACCGCCGTGCGGTTGGCGAAATCGCGGATGGCCTCGATGCCGTCGAAGCCGTGCTTGTACACGCACAGTTCGCGCGTGCCGCCCAGGCCCTCGATGTCTTCGACGGTAATCTCGTCGTCCCCGATGAGGCCGCCGCCAATTTTGTACACGGCAAGGTCGCCGTCATCGCTGTCGGCGGGATATGCCATGACGAACGCGGCGTTTCCATCGCCGCTCGGCCAGATCGCGGCATCTGTGCACGTTGAGAGATCGAAGGCCTCCTTGTAGAAGTCGACGCCCTGCGCGGTCGAGATTCCGAAGTCGAGCTCGTCTTCGTCGATGATGGCGCTGATGGTATCCCAGCCGTCCTCGGTCAAGCGGTCCTGGAGGCCGTCGCGAAACATGAGCTGCCCGATTGCGGTATCGATGTTCTTCTCCGTGGCGGGGATGGGGTAGGCGAGGTATTCCGAGAGCGCCGCCGCGACATCCTCGCGGCACCATCGGATCGTGCAGAACTCGTCATCGCGCAGCTTGCCCTCCGCGATCGGGTATGGATGGCGGCACGAACGCTCGTAGTCGATCTTCGCCTCGGCGATATCGGTGAAGTAGTGCCCGGCGCCCCAGGAACGGGACTCGAAATCGTATCCGTCGGCGACGATGTAGGGCGATGCGTGCCCGCTCAGGACGGGCTCGCGGCCGCCCGACGTGGCGACGACGAGCGCGGTGCGCGTGCTCTCATCATATTCGAGGACGATGTGTTCCATGGCGAAACTCCTTAGGCGGTCCGGCGCGCAGAAGGCGCCGGCGATGCGGGTATTGCCCTGATGATAGGGACGCGGACCCGCCGTGTGAACGCATGTTCCCGAACGGGAAGGGCCGCCCCTAGAGCGCCGGCCCGCGCCCGGCGGCCTCTCCCTGCGCGGTCGATCCCGCGGCCCTCTTGGCGCCGCGCGCCTGCGTCTCGGGATCGGTGAGCGACAGGGAGCGCTCGCGCGCCTCGGCGGCGAGGCGCGCCACGAGGCAGGGGTCGGCCGTGTTGGGCGACAGCCCGCGCACGAGCGCGGAGCGGCAGCACCCGGCGAGCGTGTAGGAGTTGGCCGCCGGCGCTATCCCGGCGGGAAACACCGGGATGCCCGGCGTGTTTGCCGTGAGGACGGGCGAGGCGGCGGCGAGGCGTTCGAGCTCGAAGCGCGTGGGAGCCTCGGTAAGCAGGTCGGCCAGCGCGTCGGCCACGGCGTCGAGCGGGTCGCCGGCGATGCGGCACCAGGTCGGGACGTCGACGGCGATGCACGCGGCGTGCCCCGTCAGCCGGTCGATCTCGCGGTCGATGTCGCGCCCTTCGACCCTGTTGAGCGTGTATCCGCCCGCCCCGCTCGTGACGGGGCAGGTTAGGATGCTGGAGTTCTCGCGGGAGATGATCGTGTAGTGCGCGCCGTCGCAGAATACGGCGGAGTCGATTTCGGGCTGCTGCATGGCGTGTCCTTTCGGTTTTAAAGGGGACAGGGGGCCGGAAACCGGCCCCCTGTCGGACGTGTCCTTAATGGCGTATACCCTAAAAGCGCCCCGGCTTACATGCCGGCCTTGTGCTTCTCGCCGCCGTCGCGCTCCTCGCGGACGGATGCCGCCGCCGAGCAGCGCGCCGCCTCGGCGACATCGTCCGGGCAGCCGGACGCAATGCCGCAGGCCGTGGCCGTCGCCGCGGCGTGTGCGGCTGAGTCCTCGCAGATGAGCCCCTGGCGGCGCAGCTCCGCCACGCGGCCGCGCTCGTGCTTGCACTCGGCCTCGCGCTCATCTTCGACGCCCTCCTCGATCGCGGCGGCCTCGGCCTCGGCGCGCTGCGCCTGCTCGCGCTGTCGCTGCGCCTCGGCCTCGATGCGCTCCTGCTCGAGGACGGCGAGGCGCTGTTCGGCCTCGTCGAGCTCGGTCTGCTTGGGGAACGGCTCCTTGGCCGCCTTCTGCGCGTCGGCGAGCGCGTGCTGCGCTTCGCGCAGCTTCAGCTCGATCTCCGCGGGGCCCTTCGCGTCTCGGGCGATGATGCGGTCCATCTGGGTAAGCACGGTGAATGCTCCTTTCTCTCCGGAAGGGAAGACCCTGTCCGACATGTGGACGTGTTTGGCGGCATCGACCGCCAGGCCGATATAGGGCAGCCAGTCGTCGTCGAGGACGTGCTGGCGGCGACACACGACCGAAAGGCCGCGGTAGGTTCCGATGGTCTCCTCGCAGCCGGGTCGGACGCCGTAGGCGGCGCGGCGCAGTGCGCGGATGGCCTCCTCCTTGTCGGCGATGTGCGTGCCGCCGACGGTGATGAAGCTGTCCTTGGAGCCGAGCGTCTGCTGGCGGACAAGGTCCGCCTCCGCGAACGGGATCTCGTCGTCGGCGAGCATGTCGCGCTGGGCGGTCAGCGCCTCGACGAGTGGCCGGTACTGCGTCTCGATCTTGTGCTGGACGTCGGCCAGGCCCTCCAGGTGCGATGCCATCATGAGCTTGAGCTGGCCGATCTTGTTCTCGACGTCCATGCGCTCGGCCACGGTGGGGTCGCCCTCGGCGATCTGCTTCATCTGGGCGAGAGACAGCACGGTCTCGTCCAGGTCGTCCATCGTTCGCACGGGCGACTTGTTCGTGAAGACCTGGCTGATGAAGCGCTGCTTGCGCTCGACGATGGAGTATAGGTAGCTGTCGAACGTGCCGGTCGACACGTAGCGGAAGTCGTGGACGTGGTCGAAGGTGTTGCCCTGGCGCACGATGCGCCCGAGGCGCTGTTCGAGGTCGGACGGTCGCCACGGGCAGTCGAGGTCGTGGATCGCGGCCAGGCGCGTCTGCACGTTCGTTCCGGTGCCCAGCGTCGTGGTCGAGCCCAGCAGGATGCGGATATCGCCGCTGCGCACCTTCTCGTACAGCGCCTCCTTCAGCTTCGACTTGCCCTTGGCGTCGGTGACGCAGGCGATCTCGGACTCGGGGACGCCGGCCTCGATGAGGCGGCGGCGCACGTCGTCCTGGATGTTCCAGCGCCCGGAGGCGGGCGTGGAGGAGTCGACGAACACGAGCTGGGCGCCGCGCTCGCCCTCGGTGCGGTCGCGGATGTCGAGGATGTTGCGCACGCACTCGTCGACCTTGCCGCCCGAAAGGGGCTCCATGTCGGGGTCGTCCTCGAGGTAGAGCAGCTTCGGGTCGAGCGCGACCTTCCTGCCGTCGCCGGTGATCTTGAGCATATTGTCCATGCTCGGGTCGCAGCCGGCGTGGACCTTCTCGCCGCGCTCCACCAGCGCCTCGACCTCGGCGAGCTGTTCGGGCGTCGCCGGGACCGCGACCGCGTGGCTCTCGAGCTCGGGGAGGTCGAGGTCGAGGTCGTCGGCGGTCATGATGTCGCTGTAGCAGTGGAACGAGCTCATGAGCTCGGGGAGGTTCTGGAACCTCGCGAAGCGTCGCTTGATATCCAGGCCGCCGCCCTCGGGCTTGGGCTCCAGGGTCTCGGTGACCTCGCCGAAGGTCTTGGCCCACGCGCTGAAGTTCGAGACCCCCTGGCTGTCCAGCAGGTTCGGCGAGAGGTAGCGCTGCATGTTGTAGAGCTCGGCCATCGTGTTCGTGACGGGCGTGCCCGTGGCGAACACGATGTTGTTGCCGCGTCCGTTATCGCGCAGGTACTCGCACTTCATCAGAAGGTCCTCGCACTTGGCCGCGTCGCTGGTCTGCATGCCGGGCACCGATCCGC
>DBFEBE010000069.1:0-7793 GCA_048318985.1 Collinsella sp. | reverse complement strand
CCGGTATCCCGCGCCGGTGAGGAACGCGGCGAACAGCTTGATGTAGTCGTACCAGCTGTCGTCGTCGATGATCGTCGATGTGCCCAGGTCGCTGCGCGGAGAATACCGGACGAAGACCGAGGCGCGCAGCGACCTGGGCACATCGACGATCATCGACGACGACAGCTGGTACGACTACATCAAGCTGTTCGCCGCGTTCCTCACCGGCGCGGGATACCGGGGCCTGCTCGTCTTGATCGACGAGCTCGTGAACCTCTACAAGATCCCGAACGCGATCACCCGGCAATACAACTACGAGAAGATTCTCACCATGTACAACGACACCCTTCAGGGCAAGGCGAGACATCTCGGCATCATCATGGGCGGCACGCCGACGTCCATCGAGGACCGTAGGCGCGGCGTCTTCAGCTACGAGGCGTTGCGCAGTCGCCTCACGCAGGGGCGCTTCGCGCGCGAGGACATGCGCGACATGCTCGCCCCCATCATCCGCCTGCACCCCTTGACCCATGAGGAGCTGCTCGTGCTCATCGAGAAGCTCGGGCAGATCCATGCCGGTTACTTCGGCTATACGTCGACCGTCACCGAAGAAGACCTTGCGGCCTTCCTGCAGATCGAATTCGGTCGCGTGGGCGCCGACACGCATCTCACACCGCGCGAGGTGATCCGCGACTTCATAGAGCTCCTCGACATCGCCTGCCAGAACCCCGATCTCGACATCTCCCAGCTCCTGCGCGACGAGGGCGCGATCTCGACGGGATCGGGACCGAACGCGCCCGGTGACCCTGCCGCCGCATACGCGGAGTTCACCATCTAGCCCCGATCCCCCGGGTCTACGCGAGCCCGAGCTGCCGAGATGCCGCCGCCGCGCAGGCCCCGGCGCAACCCTTCGCGCGCGTGTCCGGCGCGACAAATGGGGGGGCGCCGCGGACCGACGGCACAGGCCGCTGCGGACCCCCTGCATGAAACGGGGCCGGATACCCTTCGGACATCCGGCCCCGTCGTCGGCACCTTATGGCAAAGCGCAGAAGGCTGCGCCTACTCCCCTGCGGGTTTCAGGGCCTCGAAGGACTCTGCCACCGCGTCGCTCGCGTCGCGCTTGCCGTCCGCATCGCGCTCGAGCTCATGGATCAGGCTGCAGTACGAGTTTTCCGGAGCCGTCTTGATGGGGGCCTTCTTGGAGTACACCTTGACCGCGCCGGCGGTCTTGGTGATGCCCTGCAGGGTGCCGGCACCCGCCACGCAACCGCCGGGGCACGCCATGCCCTCGAGCAGGTAGCCGTCGTACTTGCCCTTCACGGCCGCCTTCATCATCTTGCGGCACTCCTCGAGGCCCTCGGCGTTGGCGACCTTGACCTCCATGTCGGGATGGTCGCGATGGATCGCGTTCACGACGGCGTTCGCGACGCCACCCGAGACGGCGAAGCCGCGGCCGTCGGCGCTCGCCACGTCGAAGTCGCTCGAGCCCTCGCCGGCAAGCTGGGTGTAGTCGATGTTCTTGGCGGCCATCATGCCCGCCATCTCCTCGAAGGTGAGGACGAAATCGACCTCGGACTTCACGCTGCGGCGCATCGCCTCGAGCTTCTTCGCCGCGCACGGACCGACGAACACGATCTTCGCATTGGGGTGCTGCTTGCGGATGAGGCGGGCGGTGAGCGTCATGGGCGTGAGGGCCATGGAGATGTTCTCGGCGTGCTCCGGGAACTCCTTCTTGGCCATGACCGACCAGGCGGGGCAG
Source organism: Collinsella sp. (assembly GCA_048318985.1). GTDB lineage: Bacteria > Actinomycetota > Coriobacteriia > Coriobacteriales > Coriobacteriaceae > Collinsella. Next base: position 6,058 of record DBFEBE010000069.1, on the reverse strand, counting down.
CACGAGGTTCCCATGAACGGCGTCTTCGCCGGGACCTCCTCGAGGAAGTCCTCCGCCTCCTGGACGGCGCAGAGGTCGGCGCCCAGCGCGACTTCCTCCATGCCGGTGAAACCGAGCTCCTTGAACGCCTGGCGCAGCTTGTCGACGTTGCCCTTGCCGCCGAACTGGCCGACGAAGGCCGGGGCGACCTCGGCGATGACCTCGTCCCCCTCGCGGATCGACTTGATCACCTGGAAGATCTGGCTCTTGTCGGCGATGGCGCCGAACGGGCAGTTCACGAGGCACTGGCCGCAGGAGACGCACTTGTCGTAGTCGATCTTCGCACGGCCCTGGTCGTCGGACCCGATCGCGTTCATGCCGCACGCCTCGGCGCAGGGGCGCGTATGGTGATGGATGGCCGAGTACGGGCAGACCTTCGCGCAGCGACCGCACTTGATGCACTTGGATTGATCGATGACGGCGCGTCCGCCCTCGAAGGAGATCGCGCCCTTGGGGCAGATCTCGCGACAGGGATGGGCGAGGCACCCCTGGCATGCGTCGCTCACACGATAGACGTTGTCCTCGCATGCATTGCAGGCGAAGTTGATGACGTTGATGAGCGGCGGCTCGTAATACGTCTCCGGCTTCGCGGCCTCGGCGACGCCCTCGGAGAGCTTCGCGGGCTTATCAACGCCCTGCAGCGGAAGGCCCATCGCCAAGCGGATGCGCTCGCCGACGATGGCGCGCTCCAGAAAGACGCTCTCGCGATAGGAGGCGACATCGCCCTGGATGATCTCGTACGGCAGCTCATCGACCCAGGAGTAGTCGTCCTCCTGGCACTCGTAGGCGAGGCGAGCGACCTCTTCGAACACGGTCCGGCGGATCTTGGTCACGTTGGTGTAGACCCCGCGCATGGTGTTGCTCATGATTTCTGTCCCCTCTCGACAGGTATGTGCATGTCCATTCTAATTGCCCCCGGACGACACGAGCGCTTGCGACGAACCAAGAACAGTAAAAAGATTCGACGTGTTGCGCCAGCGCCGCCGAGCGGGTGTATCGTTCACAATCGATATACCTACAACGCGAAACGGGAGTCCTCATGAAGCACGCATCAACCGATTACACTGTCATGTCCCGGCGCGGCGCCCTCGCCGCGGGCCTCGCCGCCGTGGCAGGCGCCTCCGCGCTCGCGGGCTGCGGCGGCCATACCGAGGCCGGCTCCGCACCCGCAGGCTCGGCGCCCTCCCATGCCAGCGCAACCGAGGTGCGGGTCGCATCGCTCAAGGGGCCGACCTCCATCGGCCTCGTCTCCTTCATGGACCGCGCGAAGGACCCCGACGCGTTTGAGAACAGCTACTCCTTCACCGTCGCCACCTCTGCCGACGAGATCCTCCCCTCTATGATCAAGGGCGACCTAGACATCGCGCTCATCCCCGCGAACGCCGCATCGGTCCTCTACAACAAGACCGAAGGAGGGGTGCGCTGCCTCGACATCAACACGCTCGGCGTTCTCTCCGTCGTGACCGGCGATGCCTCCCTCACCGATTTCGAGCAGCTCGCGAACCGCACCGTGTACCTCACCGGCAAGGGCACCACGCCCGAATACGCCATGAACTACCTGCTTGCCGCCGCAGGCATCGCCGACACCGTCACGCTCGAGTTCAAGAGCGAGCCGGCCGAAGTCGTCAGCGTGCTCGCCGCCGACGCCTCCGCCGTGGGGGTTCTCCCACAGCCCTTCGTGACCGCCGCGCTCGTCAAGAACCCCGCGCTCTCGGCACCCATCGACCTCACCGACGTCTGGTCCACCTACTCCGAGGACGGCAGCCGCATGGTGACCGGCGTCACCGTCGTGCGCGCCGCCTTCGCCGAGGAGCACCCCGAGGCGGTCGAGGAGTTCCTGAAGGCCCAGGACGCCTCCGTCGCCGCCGTGAACGACGACCCCGCCGCGGCAGCCCCCCTGGTCGTCGAGGCGGGCATCGTCGATGCCGAGCCGATCGCCGCCAAGGCCATCCCCGGATGCCACCTCGTCTGCATGACCAGCAAGGAGATGACGGCCGCCCTCTCCGGCTACCTGCAGGTGCTGTACGACGCCGACCCCTCCTCCGTGGGCGGCGCGCTCCCCGACGACGGCTTCTACCTCGTACTCGACGCCTAGCATAAGGATCTTGTGATGGCCGTGCTCAACAGAACGACGATCGAAACCCCGTCCTCCGGATCGAGCGCCCTCGCGCGCATTGGGTCCGTCGCGTTCTGGCTCGCCGTATGGCAAGGTGCGAGCATGCTGGTCGGCAGCTCGTTCATCCTGGCCGGCCCGCTCGACACCGCCGCCGCCCTGGCGCGCCTTGTGCCCACCGGCTCCTTCTGGTCCCATGTCGCATTCTCCGCGATGCACATCGTCGCGGGGACGGCGCTCGGCTACCTCGCCGCGAGCGCCTGCGCCTTGGCCGCGCACCGCCTTCCCGCGGTCCGCCTCCTTCTGCGCCCCGCCATGGCCGCCATAAAGGGCACGCCCATCGCATGCATCGTCGTCATCCTGCTCATCTGGCTCGGCTCGCGCAACGCCAGCACGGCCGCCGTGTTCCTGATGGTGCTTCCCGCTATCTACTTTCCCGTGCTGAGTGCCCTGGGCTCGGTAGACCCCCGCATGAGCGAGCTGGCAGACGTGTTCGGCATGCGGGGCGCACGGCGGTCGCTCGCCGTCATCTGGCCCCATGTTCTTCCCTACCTGCGCGCCGCGAGTGAGACGGCGCTGACCATGAGCTGGAAGGCCGGTGTCGCCGCCGAGCTGATCGGAACTCCCATGGGTTCCATCGGTGAGCGTATCTACCAGGCGAAGCTCCTGCTCGAGACTGCCGACCTCTTCGCATGGACCGTTACCGTCATCGCTGTCGCCTGGCTGCTTGAGCGCGTCGCGCTCATGCTGCTCGACGCTACCTGGCCTGCCGCGGGCGTCCTTGCAGTCCGCCTTGCGCCCAAGGCGCGCGTACGGGGGGCCTCCCTGCGCGGGGACGGGACCGCAGCCGTCCTCACCGCTTCCGGGCTCGAGGTCGGGCGCGACGGTTCCGCCGTCGCCGGGCCCTTCACCTTCGCCGTGCGCGCCGGCGAGGCCCTTGCGCTGATGGGCGCGTCCGGCGCCGGCAAGACCACGCTGCTCGCAACCATCGCGCAGCAATGCGAACCCAGCTGCGGCTCCATCCAGCTCGCGACCGAATCCGCCATGTCTGCGGTCTTCCAGGATACGCGCCTCATCGATCGTCTGAACTGCCTGGACAACATCCGTCTCGTGGCGCCCGATTCCGACGCCCGTGCGCTGCTCAGCGAGCTCGGGCTTGCAGAGGTCGCCGACCGGCCGGCCGAGACGCTTTCCGGCGGCCAGCGGCGTCGCGTCGAGCTCGCCCGCGCGCTCGCCGCGCCCGCGCGGATCACGCTTCTCGATGAACCGTTCACCGGCCTGGATGAATCGTCGCGCGACCTCGCGCTCTCTTTCCTCGAACGCCATCGCGGCGACCGCGCGATCGTGCTGGCGACGCACGATCAGCGGGATGCCGAGCGACTCGGCGCACGCATCCTCCGCGTCTAGGGCCTTTCACGCACAGGAAGAGCATATCGCGGGCCGTCACGCCGCGTGCGCGCACCGCGACACCCATCCCGCCATCGGGGTCTAACGCGGCATCGTTTTCACGCCCCGCACACGCGCAGCGACGCTCCGCGCGTCTAGAAGATGACCGGCTTTTGCGCGAGCCCCGCCTACCGCCGCATGAAAAGAGGGCCGCCCCGAAGGGCAGCCCTCTTGCATCTGAGCGCTCCGCGTTCGAAATCGCGATATCGACGCCTACACCTTGAGGTAGCGTCGCATCGCGATGGCCGAGCCGAACAGGCCGATGATGACGCCGATGAGAATCAAGGCGCCGTACGTCGCCAGATACATGTTCAGTGGAATCGCGAAGTTGAACAGGCTCATCGCGTTGGACAGCGCAGGCATGCCGAAGTTTCGGATGAGCTCCAGCGCACCGATGGAAAGCAGGGCTCCCAGGAAGGCCTGGATGACGCCCTCGGTGATGAAGGGCCCGCGGATAAAGCCGTTCGACGCGCCCACGAGACGCATGATGGCGATCTCGCGGCGGCGGGCGGTGATGGAGAGGCGGATGGTGTTGTTGATGAAGATGAAGGCGATGAAGGTGAGGAGCGCAACGAGCACGACGGCGCCGATGCGCACATAAGAGGTGAATTCGAAGAGACGCGCGACCCCCTTCTGCCCGTACAGGACGCCGGCGTCGACGTCTGCATCGACGTTGTCCTCGTTGACATCGGCGTCATCGACGATCTCGCGGAAGTCCGTATCGTTTTTGATCTTGGCAGCCGTGCTCTCGACCTGCGAGGGCTCGTCCATCTCGATCACGAAGGAACGCGGAAGCGGGTTCTCGCCGTCGAGGGCGGCGAGCGTGGCGTCGGCGTTGTTCGAGATGTTGTCCTTGTAGTCCTTGAGGGCGTCGTCTTTGGTCTTGAAGGTAACGCTCTTGACGTTATCCCAGCCCTCAAGCTTGTCGCGGAAGGCCTCGATAGCCTCATCGGACGCATCGTCGGAAATGAACGCCTGAATGGTGACCTGCTGCTCGACGGTGCCGATCAGCGAGTTGACCATCGCGGAGCCCACGATGAACAGACCGATGATGAACAGCGACAGAAAGATGGTGATGACGGCGCCGAGCGAGGTGCCCAGATTGCGGAAGAAGTGACTGCCCGCCTCGCGGAGGGAATAGCCGAAATTAGTGGGTGCCATACAGTCCGTAGCCTCCCCTCTCCTGGTCGCGGATGACGTGACCGGCCTCGAGCGCGATGACGCGGCGATGCATGGAGTCGACCATCTCGCGGTCGTGCGTCGCCACGATCACCGTGGTGCCGGTGCGGTTGATGCGCTCGAGCAGCTTCATGATGCCGAGCGAGATGGCGGGGTCGAGGTTGCCCGTGGGCTCGTCGCAGATGAGCAGCGGCGGGCGGTTGACCATCGCGCGCGCCACGGCGACGCGCTGCTGCTCGCCACCGGAAAGCTGATCCGGCATGGAGTCCATCTGGTCGGCAAGGCCGACCAGGCGCAGCACCTCGGGAACCTGAGAGCGAATGACCGCGCGGGGCTTGCCGATACACTCCAGGGCGAAGGCGACGTTCTCGTATGCCGTCTTGTTGGGGAGCAGCTTGAAGTCCTGGAACACGGTGCCGATCTGACGGCGCAGGAACGGGACCTTGCGGTTCTTGATGCGCATGAGGTCCTGACCCGCGACGAGCACACGGCCGGACGTCGGCTTGACGTCGCGAACCATGGTGGAGAGCAGCGTGGTCTTGCCGGAGCCGGAATGGCCGACGAGGAAGACGAACTCGCCCGGGTAGATCTCCAGGCTCACGTCGTCGAGCGCCGGCTTGTTGGGCTGAGCGGCATAGACCTTGGTGAGATGCTCCATCAGGATGACGGGCTCGACGCCGGCCTCGCGTGCCATCTTCGCCCGGGATTCGCCCACCGGGGCGAACACCGAGGTGAAGTCGGGATTCTGCAGCGCGCTCTCGACCGCCTGGACCTGACGCTGCTCGGATGCGTCCGTCGAGGGGACCGCGGGACCCGCGTGCGTCATGAAGACCCCGGTGCTCGCCGGTTCGGCGGGCGACGGGATGCTCGAGAGCGGGGAGGGCGCCGCGGCAGCGGGAACCGGTGCCGTCTCGGACGGCGCCGCAAACGAATCCGCGGCGGGAGCCGCCTGCACGTTGGCAGATGCGAACTCGTCCGCGGGCGTGTAGGCGAAGGGGTCGTGTGCATGCTGGGGAGCGGGAGCGAAAGCGCCCGTCTGCGAGGGGTTCTGACCCTCGATGTCCGGAGCGGCGGCATCCGGCGCGAACGCCTGGGGCGCCTGGGGCGCTGCCTGCTCGTCTCCGGGCTTACGGAAGTGGTTACCCACTGGTAGCTCCTTCGAGTCGTGCGTTTGAACTACATATACGCTCTGAATTTTAGCAGGACGAATCCCGCTGCACGAAAGCGACACGGAGCCGTCGGGCAGCGCGCGCCGATGGAGCCCCGCGGGCGCTCAAGTGG
>DBFEBE010000068.1:0-5617 GCA_048318985.1 Collinsella sp. | reverse complement strand
AGCTCGTCCGCGTCGTCCAGCTCGTCAACGAGCGAGGCGGCGGCCATGCGCCTGAGGCCGAGGCTCGCTGCCGTCTGCTCCGTGGCGTCCTTGGCCGGCACGCCGACGCCGCTTCCGACGACGCCCTCGCGGAACGCATCCCCGCCGGAGACGACGCCGGAGTTGAGGAGGTTCTCCCGTTCTCCGGCTACCACGTCGTGCATGGGGTCCCTGTCGGGCGATCGCGTCATCGGGCGGACCTTCCTCCGCCTCCGAGGGCGTTGACCTCGGAAGGCTTGGTCGTCAGCAGGTCGTAGATCCTTCCCTTGGGCAGCTCGTTTGTGATCGGCATCCTGGCGCCGCCTGCGACCAGCAGGCCGTCGCCGGGCTTGATTCCGTCGTCGATGTAGCGGACCTCCTCGTCGGAGAGGTTGAGCGTCTCCGCCCAGAGGTCTCGGTCGACGGTGGACTGCTTGTGGAGCATCAGGTAGTCGGAGTTGAGGATCATCGTGGAGCCGATGTCGCTTCCCAGCATGAAGCTGGCGTTCTGGGAGAGTCCGGTGGCTACGAGGCCGAACTTGCGGCCCTCCGCCCAGAAGCTCTCGAAGTACGCGATGACGGCCGGATGCTTGAAGAGGCTCTGAACCTCGTCGATGAAGAGCCAGGTGGTCCTTTTCTCGGCGAAGTTCTGGTACATGCGGTTGCGCACCTGCTCCAGCGCGGTCAGCATGCCGAAGACCTTCATGTCGGAGTTCAGGTCGTGGAGGTCGATGTTCACCATCGGGGCGTCGAGGGCCACGTTGGACCTTCGGTTGAAGAACGAGAAGGAGCCCTTGACGTGCCGCTCGTATCGCAGGGCGATGTCTCTGGCAGCCGCCTCCGGCTGCTCCAGGAGGAGGTCGTAGAAGTCCTCGAGCACCGGGGTGCCCTCGTCGCCGGCCCTGCGGTAGGCCTCTTCCACGCACCTTGCGATGATGGATCGCTCCGCCTGGGTGAGGCCCTGGTTTCCCTCCGCCATCATCGATGCGGAGAGCGCCAGGAAGGCGTCCACCTTGAAGGCCTTCTGGAGCGGCTCGTTAAGGGATTCCACGTCCTTCGTGTCGAAGGGGTTCATGAACTGGCCCGAGTCGGCTGCGAGCCTGATGCTCACGCCGCCTCCCGCCTCTGCGACCGGGCGTCCCTCACCGGTAGGGTCGATCCAGATTCCCTGGGCCTTGTCGCCGTAGAGCATGCGGACCTGCAGCCAGACGCTCTTCTGGGCGTTCGACTTGCCCGTGCCCGGCGTTCCGAAGTCGAATCCCATGGGCGAGGGCAGGGATAGCCTGTCCAGGATGGCCAGCGTGTTGGTGATCTTCGACTGTCCGAGGTAGATGCCGCCGGGCTGGTTGATCTCCAGCGATGCGAAGGGCATCTGCATGGCGATCTGGCCGCTGGTGAGGAGCCTGGTCACGTCACACTTGTTGGTGGCGAAGGGGAGCACGGAGCCCCAGCCCTCCTCCTGGCGGTAGTAGAGCTTCTCGACGGTGAGCGCAGAGCCCCTGGCCGTGGAGATGATTCTGTCGATTTGCTCGTCGAGCTCCTCCTCGCTCGCCGCGTAGGTGAACACGTAGCCGGCGTACTCGAAGAGTCGCTCGTTCTTGTTGCGCAGGAAGTCCAGAAGCTCCTCGGCGTCCGCGCGCGAGTAGCGAAGGGCCGTGGAGGTCTGCGTGAGGATGATTCCCTTGTTGGCGGCTCGGCTCTTCTGGCCTCGCTCCTCCATGTCCATCCAGTCGATCTTTCCCTGCACCATGTCGATGGCCTTGTCCTGCGGGATGGGCCTCAGGTGCAGTGAGACGGAGAGCGGGATGGGGAGGTCGACGATGCTCGCGAGGCAGTCGTCCATGAGGATGGATCCGAACGACCTGATGGCCATGACGCAGCACCATGCGTCGTCGGCCCTGAAGGCGTCGTTGCGGCCGTTGGGCTTGAAGTCGACGGACATGGGCGCCACGAAGTCGAGGCTCCGCGCCGTCGGGCACTGGGACAAATTGTCCCAGTCGAAGTCGAAGGTGGAAAGCGGGCTCAGCAGGCCGCGGGCTATCCTGAGCCTCTCCGCGCCCTTCACGGGCTCCGACTTGCTCTTGATCCTCGCCAGGGCCTGCGTGCAGTCGTTGCGCATGCGGGCGAGCTTCGGGATTGCCGAGTCGATGTCGTCCGCCTTGGTGGTGAAGGTCAGGTACCTCTGCCTCTTCAGGTTCGAGACGCCCTCGCGCATCTTGTCGTTGAGGATGCGGTTGTACTCCTCGACGTAGTCGTCCAGGCAGGGGTCGCTCTTTGGGAAGAACGTCCTGTTGCCGATCTCCTCGGCCGGCACGGGCTCGTTGGTGATCGTGACCTGGACGCTGGTGTCCGGGTTGAAGTAGTTGTAGAGCGCGCTCATGGTGCTGTAGATGTTCTCGCGGGTGTCCTTTCTGGCGCACTGGTAGGTGATGTCGCCGAACTGCACCATCTGGCTGAAGAGGCCTGGCGCTACCTGGGCGACCCCGTTCTCGAGCATGAGCTCGTATCCGCAGAGGTCGATGGTGCCCTTCTGCCTCTTCTGCTTCTCCTTCTCCTTCTTCTTCTCAGGGGCGCCTTCGACGCCCTTCCTACGCTTCTTCAGCAGGCTCATAGAGCTCCGCCCCCTTTCGGTAGGTTCTCTTTCTTTCCTTGCGGGTCAGCTTCTTCGGTTCCAGGGCCAGCGGCATGTCCGTGCCGCAGCGGTGGCTGGGCGTGAATTCGTAGTGGCGCTTGGCCATGTGGTGCCTGGCAACCAGCGGCAAAAACCTCTCGAAGGGCATGCCGTGGGGCTTCCAGAAGCCGGCGAGCCAGAAGGGCAGCGTTGCGAGCATGATGGGGAACGTCATGTCAGAGGGGTCTATGGCGAGCCAGAGCCACGAGGCCAGGGCGACGAGGACAGCGGTCGCGAATCCTCCCGCAAGGCAGACGCAGGTCCTGATGGACATGTCCCCGAAGAGCTTCTGCTCATACTCCCCGATGTCCTTCTGGATCGGGATGTGGAGCTTGTCGTCGATCAACCGGGGCCTCCTAAGCCGGCATCCATGAGGTGTCGAGCTGGCCGAAGTAGACCGCGGCGGCGATGATGATCGCGCCGCCGGCGATCGTCGCGATGCCAGCCTCCATGCCCTCGCCACCGCCTCCGCGGTTTCCGATGGACCTGCCGAGCTGCACCGCTCCCCAGACAACGAGGAATCCGCCCAGGAACGTCACGCAGCCTGTGACGAGGGTGATGATCTTTGCAAGCATGTGAATGCCTCCTTTGCGTCTTTGGCGCCGAGGGTGGAAGGGGCGCCTTGTGTTGCGTGATAAGATTGCAGTGCGGAGCGCGCGAGCGCTCCTTTGCGTCTAGGCGGCGGCAGCCGCGCCGAGGGTGGAAGCTCGACCCGGCCTTGTTGCCAGAGGCATTGCCGCTGCCGTTCCCTTGCTCAGAGATCACCCCCTCATCCTGTTTGCATACGCTCCGAAGTCGAAGGGCGTGCTGTGCTTGGCCCCCTTGTGCCCTGGCTCGACCTCATCCCACCGAGGATGCTGCGCCGCGTCGTACTTGTCGTCCTTGAACGGGTAGGTGCCCGCTATGAGCAGCAGGGCCTTCCGCCTTGACAGGCGGCCCACCTCGTCGGGTAGCATCAGCGGTCGCTCGAATATGGTCCTGTTCACGGTGGTCGACTTGTTGGCGCCCTCGGTGTCGTTGAGGGTGAAGGAGGCGATGGTCTGGTTTCCCAGCATCTTGGAGATCTCCTCGTTGGTGCCGTAGAGCGTCGACCCCAGGAAGAGCGTCGTGTCGCAGCAGGCCCTGATGGACAGGGCCTTCTCCTCGCCGTAGGTGCCCTTCAGCTGCTCGAACGACTGCAGGATCATGGACATGGAGACGTTCCTGCTTCGGATGACGGCGATGAAGCGGTCGATGTCGGGCAGCTTGCCGATGTTGGCGAACTCGTCGAACACCAGGTGGACCGGGGTGGGGAGCTTGCCGCCGTGGTCGATGATCGCCGCGTCGCACAGCTCGTTCACGGCCTGCCACATGAGCATGGCGAACAGGAAGTTGAAGGTTCCGCGCGTGTCTGGCATCGATGCGAAGACGACGGTCCTCTGCCCTGCGTCGCCCATCTTGTCCAGGTGGAGCTCGTCGTCTGCCAGGAGGCTCTGCACGTTGTCGGCCATCATAGGCAGGCACCGGGTGTTGCAGCTGATGATGATCGACTTGAGGGTCTCCCCGGCGGCGGTCTTGAAGCGCTTGTATGCGTTGAGGGCGAAGTCCCTGGAAGGGTCAGCGGGCTCCCGTACCTGCTCCCAGCGCACGGTGGAGCTCCCGTTGGTGAACGCCCGCGAGTTCTCGTCGAAGGGCCTCTCGTCGCCTGCGGCGACTAGGCGCTTGCCCGTCTCAAGCTCGTGGAACAGCAGGTCGAGGGGGCTCATGTAGGATTCGTTTCCCTCGCGGGCCTCAGCCAGCGACAGCAGGGTGAGCATACCCGGGAGGTTCCTGTCCTCGGGCGGGCAGTGGTGGATCAGGTACGCGATGAGCGCCGTGTAGAGGAGACGCTCCGCGTTCTCCCAGAACGGGTCTCCCGTGTGCTCGGCGTCTCCGGTGGTGTTGGTGATGAGGCACTCCACGATGGCCAGCACGTCCACGTCGGTGCGCACGTATGCCAGGGGGTTGTAATGGCTCGAGGTCTCCATCCTGACGAGGTCGAAGTTGCGGATCCTGTAGCCTGCGGCCTCGAACATCCACCCTGTGGATTCTATGAGCGTTCCCTTCGGGTCGGTTACCAGGTAGCTGGCGTTCATCTGCATCAGCAGCGGAAGCACGTGGCTCCTGGTCTTGCCCGTTCCGGGTGTTCCGACGACGCAGATGTTGCGGTTGCGGTCCGTTTCCAGGTCGAAGTCGGACCTGGAGACGGGGATCCCGATGGAGCTTGTCAGCGGGATGTTCAGGTCCGGCTCGTCCTGGTTCATGAACGCTTTGCCCTCTTCTATGCTGCCCCAACGGGAGGAGCCGTGCTCCTCGCCGAGCCGGAAGGTCCCCCCTCGGAGAGCCTGGTGCACCCAGATGCCCCAGATGGCGCATGCTGCCAGCATGCCCGCCAGCGGTGCGAGAGCGTTCGCGCGCATGACCCCTCCGCCCGCTAGCCAAGCGGGCAGCTGCAGCAACGCCTCCATGGGATCAAGGGAGCCTCCCGGAAGGTCGAGGAGGCTCCCCACGAAGAGGAAGCCTGCGAGGGCTGCGCAGGCTGAGATGAGGGCGACTATCGCCACGGTATGTTTGTCGAAGGGCGTCAACGTCCCCTCGCTTGGTCGATGACCTCGCGGCTGCGGCCATGGGCGCGTTCCGCGAGCTCTGCCGATTTCCTGAAGGCCTCGACTCGGTCCTGGAGCGGCTCCTTGTCGGGGTCGCCAAGCGTTTCGCCGTCCCTGGCCGCTGCTCGGCCCTTTTCCTTGGAGAGCTGCTGCTCGGCCTTCTTGCAGGCCCTCGTGGTCTCCGTTGCCAGCTCGTCGAAGCATCTGGCGACCTCGGGCGCGTCGTCCACCCTGAAGATGAGGTACGACTTCTCGCCCTCGTCGAAGAATTCGTGCTGGAGCGCCTCGCGTTCAAGCTTCGAGC
>DBFEBE010000067.1:0-10988 GCA_048318985.1 Collinsella sp. | reverse complement strand
CCGCGAGCGATGCGGGCGCGGCGCTGGCCGTTGATGATCGACGGGCGGGCGCGCTCCTCGGCGGTCATGGAGTTGATCATGGCTTCGCAGCGATCGAAGACGCCCTCGTCGAGGTTGTCGAGGTTGCCCATCTGGCGCGTGACCCGGCTTCCGAGCATGCCGAGGATGCCCTTGGCGCCGCCCATCTTCTTGATCATGCGGAACTGGTCGAGCATGTCGTTCATGGTGAGCCCGTCGCGAAGCATGCGCTGGGCGGCCTCGATCTGCTCGGCGTCGGCGGCCTCCTGGGCCTTCTCGATGATGCCGACGACGTCGCCCATGCCGAGGATGCGCTTGGCCATGCGCTCGGGATCGAACGTCTCGAGCGAGTCGGGCTTCTCGCCCATCGAGACGAACTTGATGGGCTTGCCGGTGACCGCGCGGACCGAAAGCGCGCCGCCGCCGCGCGCGTCGCCGTCGAGCTTGGAGATGATGACGCCGTCGAACTCGGTGCGCTCGGCGAACGTGGAGACGACGTTCACGATATCCTGGCCCGTCATGGCGTCGACGACCATGAGCACCTGGTCGGGCTTGACCGCGCGCTTGATGTCGACGGCCTCCTGCATCATCTGCTCATCGATCTGAAGTCGGCCGGCGGTGTCGACGATGACCACGTCGCGCAGGTTGTCGACGGCCTCCCGGATGGCGCCGCGGGCGATCTCGACGGGATGGGCGCCGTCGCCGCGGAAGACCGGGACGCCGATCTCGCCACCGAGCGTGGCGAGCTGGTCGGCAGCGGCGGGGCGGTACACGTCGCATGCGGCGAGCAGCGGGCTTCTGCCCTGCTTCTTGAGCATGTACGCGAGCTTCGCCGCGGCGGTCGTCTTGCCCGAGCCCTGAAGGCCGACGAGCATGATGACGTTGGGGATGCGGCTGGAGAAGACGAGCTTGCTCTCGCTCGCACCGAGCAGGGAGATGAGCTCGTCCAGCACGATCTTGACGACGTTTTGCGCGGGGGTCAGGGAGTCCATGACCTCGGCGGTGAGGCAGCGCTCCTTCGTCTTCGCGACGAAGTCCTTGACGACCTTGAAGTTGACGTCGGCCTCCAACAGGGCCATACGGATGTCGCGCATCGCGCTCGTGATATCGGCCTCGGTGAGCTTGCCCTTGCCGCGCAGGCGGTCGAAGGTGTCGTTGAGCCGATCGGACAGGGAGCCGAAAGCTGCCATGTGAACTCTCCTCTATTTGTAAGGGCGCGTGCGCCGGGGCGTTGCCGGCGCGGCCGGGTGTACTGGTGACGTCCTGAGGGGCCGGGACCTTATTCGCCCACAAGCGCGCGGGCGAAGTCCTCGGGATCGAAGGCCTGCAGGTCATCGACCTGCTCTCCGACGCCGATGCGCAGGATCGGCAGCTTGAGCCGGCTCGCCACCGCCAACGCGATGCCGCCCTTGGCCGTGCCGTCGAGCTTGGTCATGATGATGCCGTCGAGACCGAGCGCGTCGTTGAACTCGAGCGCCTGGCTGAGACCGTTTTGGCCCGTGCCGGCATCGATGACGAGCACGACGTGGACCGCCATGGGGCCCGCCTGCATCTGGGCGGCGCGCTTGCGCGTGACGTTCACGACCTTGGCGAGCTCGCGCATGAGGTCGGCGGACGTGTGCAGGCGACCGGCCGTATCGATCAGGACGAGGTCGCTTCCCGCCCGGTCGGCTTCGTCCAGCACGTCATAGCATACGCTCGCGGGGTCGGCGCCGCGCTCGCGCTTGATGACGGGCACGCCCGCGCGAGCGCCCCACACGTCGAGCTGCTCGATGGCGGCGGCGCGGAAGGTGTCGGCGCTTCCGATCACCACGCGCTTGCCGCGGTGCGCCATATCGCTCGCGATCTTGCCGACCGTGGTGGTCTTGCCGGCACCGTTGATGCCGACGAAGAGCACGCAGCTGGGGGTGTCGCAGAAGAAGTCGGAGCCGGGCTCGACGAACTCCTGTGCCAGTCGGGCCGCGAGGGCCCGTCGGAGCTGCGGCGCGGTCGTCAGGTTCTTGCGGGCGGCCTCGTCGCGGAGGTCGTCCGTGACCGAGCAGGCGATGTCGGCGCCCATATCGCCCATGACGAGCGTGTCCTCGAGGTCCTCCCAGAAATCCTCATCGACGTCACCGCCGAAGTAGAAGACCTCGTTCAGCGCCTCGCGGCTGCGCTCCAGCCCGCGCTTGAGGGAATCGAACAGACCCATTATGCATTCACGACCTTTCCGGTTTCGCGGTCCAGGCGCTGGCTGACGACGCGGCTGACGCCGTCGGCCTGCATGGACACGCCGTAGAGCACGTCGGCGTCCTCCATGGTGCGCCGCTGGTGCGAGATGACTAGGAGCTGCGTGCTGCGACGCAGGACGTCGATGGCGCCGATCAGCTTCGAGAGGTTCGAATCGTCGAGGGCGGCCTCGACCTCATCGAGCACGTAGAACGGCACGGTTCGGGTGCGGTAGACGGCGAACAGGAGCGCAAGCGCCGTAAGGCTCTTCTCTCCGCCGCTCATCAGCATCATCTTGGTGATGCGCTTGCCGCGGGGCTGGGCGACGACCTCGATGCCCGTGTCGGCGGGATGGTCGGGGTCGGTCATCTCCAGATGGGCGGAGCCGCCGGGGAACAGCATCTCGAACACCTCGCGGAAGTTGGCGTCCACCTTCTGGAACGTCGAGATGAAGGATGCGCGCATCTTCCGATCGATCGCCGCGGTGATCTTGGTGAGCGCCGCGCGGGCGCCCTCAAGGTCCGCTAGCTGGGCGGCGATGTAGTCCGACCGCTCGCGCAGGCGCTCGTACTCCTCGAACGCGACCTGGTTCACCGGGCCGAGATTGTTGATCTTCCGGACGAGCTCTGTGAGCTCGCGCTCGCACGCGGCGCGGTCGGTGGGGGCGGGCAGGGACAAGGCGTCCTCGAGCACGGTGGCGCCGTCGGCGGTGATGGCCGCGATGGCGGCCTCCACCTGAACCTCGAGCTTGCCCCGCTCGACCTTGGCATCGCTCACCGCCACGGCGGCGCGCTCGACCTCCTGCCTGGCGGCTTCGACCTGGGCGCGGGCGTCCTCGATGGTCCTCTTGAGGGAGGCGGAGTCGGCTTCCTCGATCGAGGCCTGGTCGCGCAGCCGAGCAGCCCAGTCCATGGCCCGCTCGGAAAGCGCTTGATACCGGTCGTGCAGGGGATCGACCCGGAGGCGCAGGACCTCAAGGGAGCGCGCGGCCTGGCTGGTGGCGCGGATGCGGCGATCAAGCCCCTCGAGCCTGCGCTCGAGCTCGGGGACGCGGGCGGAGAGGCTGCGCGTGCGCTCGGTGGCCTGGGCCAGGCGGACCTTCGCGTCGCTCAGCCTGCCCGAGGCCTCCGCGTCCTCGGCGCGGACGCGATCGAGCTCGTCGCTCACCTCGTCGACCTTGCGGGAGATGCGCTCGACCTCGGCCGCGGCGGCATCCCGGGCGCTCGCCAGCTCCTCGAGCTGAGGCTGCGCGTCCCGGACGGACTCGGCGGCCTGGGAGCGACGACGGGCGACCTGCGTTCGCTCGGCCTGGGCCTTCGAAAGGCTCTGCTCGAGACGTCCGATCTCGGACAGCAGCGAGCGGCGCTCGCCTTCAAGGCGGGCGATCTCTCCGGCGGCCTCCGAATCCTTGGCACGCGCGTCCGCGAGCGCGGCCGCGGCCTCCTCCGCGCGCTGGACGGCGGTATCGAACAGGCATGAGAGCTCGGGCTCGAGCTCCTCGAGCTCGCGGATGCGGCGCTTGCGCTCGAGGACGCCGTCGGCGGCATCGCCCAAGCTGCCTATGCGGAGCGTGGATCCCGCCACCCGGGCACCGTCGGGCGTCACGTAGACGACGCCGGGGGACCTAGGGGCGGCGACGGCGTCGTCGACGGAATCGACGACGTGCACGCCGCCGAGCAGGGCCTCGACGGCCCGACCGTACCCGTCGCGCACGCGCAGGCGCTCCACGAGCCGATACCCCGCGGCGGGCACCTCGGTGAAGCGCTCGGCGGAGCAGGACAGGAGCAGCGCCTGCCCGGTGGCGTCGAGGCCCTGGGCGTAGGATCCGAGCCGGGCCAGCTCCTCATCGCCCGCGACGAGCAGGGCGTCGATATCGGCGCCGAGCAGATGCTCCACGAGGGACTCGAGCTCGGATGGCGCCTCGATGACGTCGCCGAGGCGCGCGAGGACGTCGTCCGTGCGGCCGCGCGCTATCTGGGCGGCAAGCGGCGACGCATCGGCAGCGCGCTCGTCGAGGCGCTTGAGGCTGGACAGCTCGCTGCGAACATCCGACAGCTTTCCGCGCGCCTCGCCCTCCTGAGCGCGACGGGCATCCTGCGCGTCGCGCGCGGCCTTGATGGCCTCCTGCATGTCATCCCGCTGGACGCGCGCGTCGGCGAGCAGCTCCTCGACCTCGTCGGCGCGGTCGCGACGGCTCTCGAGGGACGCCGCGACCTCCTCGGCCTGGGCGTCGATCTGCTCAAGCCGGGAGGCGTACATGGAGTCCTCGAGCTCGGCGTTCGACAGGGTCTCCTTGACCTTCACGTAGTCGAGCGCGCAGGAGTCGGCGACCGAGCGCTGCTCCCGCATGTCCCGCGTGAGCGCCCGAAGCTGCTCGTCCAAGTCGACACGCCGCGCATGGAGGTCATCGCTCGCCGGCTCCGCCTCCTCGACGTCCGCACGGGCGACCTCGGCGGCGGCGCGCGCGTCGTCCAACCGGGCACGAAAGTCGTCGAGCTCCTCGACGACGCGGCGGCGCTGATGCTCCGACCCCGACAGCGTACCCCGCATCTCGGAGAGGCGCGCGACCATGTTGCGCCCCTTCTCCTCGAGCAGGCGCATATCCGAGCCGATGCGCCCGACGACATCCTGCATATGGCGGCGCTGCTCGCCCAGGTCTCCGACGAATAGGCCCTTTTCCTCCAGCATGACCTGGAGCTTCTCGAGCTCGCGCTCCTTCTCGGACAACCGGTACCGAGCAAGCTCCGAGGCGGCCTCGGCCTCCTTGCCGCGGATCTCGAGGTCGGACCACGACGCCTGGAGGCGCCTCAGCTCGTCGACGGCGAGAATCTGGGTCAGCTCGTTGGCACGGGCCGTGAGCTCGCGATGCTTGCGCGCGCGGTCGACCTGGCGCTCAAGGGGGCGCAGCTGGCGGGTTATCTCGCGATTGATGTCGCGAGCTCGCGTGAGGTGCTCGTCCATGGAGGCGATCTTGCGCAGGGCGCGCTCCTTGCGGCGCTTGTGCTTGGAGATTCCCGCGGCCTCCTCGATGAGGCTGCGCCGCTCCTCGGGCCGGCTCTGGAGGATCGCATCGAGCTTGCCTTGGGAGATGATCGAGTGCGTGTCTTTCCCCATGCCCGAATCGTGCAGGATGTCCTGGATGTCCATGAGCCTGCACGGGCTCGAGTTGATAAGGTACTCGCTCTCGCCCGAACGGTACATGCGACGCGTGATCGCGACCTCGTCAAAATCGACGGGCAGCACGTGGTCGGAGTTGTCCAGCACGAGCGTGACCTCCGCCACGCCCACGGGCTTGCGCGCAGACGAGCCGGAGAAGATGACGTCTTCCATAGCCTGACCGCGCAGCTGCTTCGCCGACTGCTCGCCGAGCACCCAGAGGATGGCGTCGGAGAGGTTCGACTTGCCCGAGCCGTTCGGCCCCACGATGACCGTGAGGCCAGGCTCGAACGTCATGTGGGCGCGGTCCGCGAAGGACTTGAAGCCCTTGAGGGTGAGGGACTTGAGATACACGGCTGGCTCCTTGGCTACTTGAGCTTCCGCTTGAGGATGACGCCGTTGTGCGTATAGCCCATGCGCTCGAGCGCGTCGAGCGCGGCGGCCGCCTCGGCTTCCTTCTTGGAGGACCCGCTTCCCCTGCCGCGGCGGACGCCGTCGACGAGGGTGACCGCGGTGAACGTGGGCTCGTGGGCGGGACCGGTCGTGTCGACGAGCTTGTATGCGGGGGCCTCCATGTGGTCGCGCTGGACGCACTCCTGCAGGTAGGACTTGGGGTTCGTGGGGTGCTCGGCGCGCTCGGTCGCGAGATGCGGCTTGAGCGTGCGCAGGACGAACGCCTCGGCGGCATCCCAGCCCGCATCGAGATAGAGGGCCCCCACGAGGGACTCGTAGACGTTCTCGAGCGCCGAATGGAGCCCACGCGCGCCGGTCCCCATCTCGGAGGAACCGAAGATGATGCATTTGTCGATCCCGAGCTCCATGCCGACGTCGGACAGGGTCATGCCGGACACCAGCGAGACCTTGAGACGCGTGAGCTTGCCCTCGTCGAACTCGGGGTAGGACTTGAACAGGGACAGCGCGACGATGGAGCCGAGGATGGAATCCCCGAGGAACTCCAGGCGCTCGTAAGAGGCCGAGACGGGCTGGCCCTCGACGGCGGAGGGATGCGTGATGGCGGAGCGGAGCAGCGAGTGGTCCGAGAACTCGTGCCCGCAGATCGCCTCTGCGCGGGAAAGCTTGTCGGACAGGGCCACGCCTTACGCCTCCAGGGCGGCCGCGAGGGCGTTGACGGCGCCGGCGACGGAATTGATGGACTCGAGCTGGTCGTCGGGCAGCTCGAGGTCGAACTCGTCCTCCATGGCCGTCACGAGCTGCAGGCGATCGAGCGAATCGGCGTCGAGGTTGTCGAACGTCGTCTCCTCGGTCACGTCCTCCGCGGCGACGCCGAGGACGTCGGACGCGATCTCGCATACCTTGTTGAAGATTTCCGCACGCTCCATGGCGGCACTCCTTTCAGTTGGCGCGGGCCCGTGCGCCCGCGTGCATACAATTCGAGATTCTACCCCATGAGGCATGCGAGGGGCATCAGCGCACGATGTTGTCCATCGACGCCGCAAGCATCTCGACCAGGTTGCTGCGCGCCGACTCGGCGGCGGCGAGGGTGCCGTTCTTGACCGCTTCGACAGAGGTCGCCCCATGCCCGATCAGCACGACCCCCTTGAGGCCCAAGAGCACGGCCCCGCCGCGGGCGTCTCCGGAAAGCTTCGCCTTCAGCTCGCGAAGCCGACCGCGGAGGATGAGGGCGGCGAGCTTTGAGGCGGGACCGGAGGACAGCATGGACTTCAGCTCGTCCATCAGGAACTTAGCAGCCCCCTCCGTAGCCTTGAGCGCGATGTTGCCGGCGAAGCCGTCGGTCACCACGACGTCGACGGCGCCCGAAGTGAGGTCGCCCCCCTCGCAGTTGCCCATGAACCCGGGGACAGACTGCCGCATGGGCTCGAAGCAGGACTTGGTGAAGTGGGAGCCCTTGGAGTCCTCCGAACCGTTGGAAAGCAGGCCGACGCGCGGCGCGGCGATCCCAAGCACGATGCGGGCGTAAGTGGAGCCCATCTGGGCGAATCGGACCATGTCGCCGGGTTCGACGTCGGGATTCGCGCCCATGTCGCACAGGACGGTCTCGCCGCCGAGGCGGTTGGGCAGCGCATTGACGATGCAGGGGCGGATGGGACGGCGCTCCCCGTCCTGCTCGTACTTGAACGGGGTCACGTACGCCGTGGCCGCAGCGGTGACGGCGCCGGTCGCGCCAGCCGAGAAGAACCCGTCCGCGTTGCCGCGCTTGACGGCGCGGCAACCGATGACGATAGAGGATTTGCGCTTACGCATGACCGCCGTGATGGGGTCGTCCTCCATCGTGATGACATCGGGAGCGACCAGGGGCTCGACGCGGTCGCGCTCGGCGGCGAAGGGGCCCACGACCTCTTCGGGGCCGACAGCCAGAACGGTGAGGTCGGGATCGGCTGAAATCGCGGCGTCGATGCCGGCGAGGACCACCTCGGCCGGCTCGTCTCCGCCCATGACGTCGACGCAGATCGTTACGTGCTTCATGAGGTTCTCCCCCATCCATAGAAAAATGGCCGACTCATCGAGCCGGCCATGCGGTTGCTTGTCGGGCGCGCTCGCACGCGGACAGGCGGTCTTACAATCGGGAAGCTCTACGCTACTCGGTGACGATGACCTCGCGGTCCTTGTAGAAACCGCAGTTGCCGCACACGTGGTGCGGGAGCTTGACGGCGCCGCAACGCGGGCACACGGAACGGGCGGGGGCGTCGATCTTCATGTTGGCGGAACGACGGGTGTGGACGGCGCCGCGGCCCTTCTTCTGCTTAGGTACTGGCATGATGACCTTCCTTACAAGAACTATCTATCTGGTGCGATATGCGCAAGTAGCGATATTAGCACAGTTATCGCACATGTACAGCCCTATTTATTCTCCACAAGGCTTACCCACAAGATCGCGCTGCGTGAGCGCGCACGCACTAACAGGGAACGACCTGCAGGTCGTGCGTGCTCTTGGTGAAGGGCTCGTAGCCGTCCGCGGTGACGACGCCGAAGTCCTCGAGGCGAACGCCGCCGACTCCGGGCAGGTACACGCCGGGCTCGACGGTGATGACGGCGCCCTCTTCGACGATATTGCTCGTGCGGCCGAAGACGGGACGCTCATGGATGTCGATACCGACTCCGTGGCCCAGGCCGTGGTCGTAGTAGGCGCCGTAGCCGGCATCGCCGATGATCTTACGGGACAGCATGTGGATATCGTGCCCGTCCACCCCCGCATGAATCGCCTTGACGCATTCCTCGTGCGTGCGCCGGACGAGGTCGTAGAGGGCACGCTGCTCCTCGGAGGGCTCGCCCATGACGACCGTGCGGGTCATGTCGCTGCGGTAGTCGCAATAGGACGCGCCGTAGTCCATGAGGACGAAATCGCCCTTCTCGATGACCCGGTCGCTCGGGATCGCGTGCGGGTTGGCCGTATTGGGGCCGGAGGCGACGATGGACCCGAATGCGAGACCGTCTGCGCCGTGCTCGAACATGAAGTTCTCGAGCTCGGTGCGCGCCTCCTTCTCGGTCATACCCGGGCGCAGGACGCCGAGCATGTGCTCGAACGCCGCGTCGGTGATCTCCTGCGCACGCCGCATGAGCTCGATCTCCTCGGCATCCTTGACGGCGCGCATGATCTGCAGATCCTCATGCATGAGGGGCAGCGCGACGCTCACGGAGAGGTCCTCAAGGGCGCGCTCGAGGGCGCGGAAGAAACCGATCTGCATGTCGTCCTCGACCGCCACGACGCGGCAGCGCCCGTCACGGGCGCGAGAGGCGACCCAGCCAGGGATATCATGGCCGTCCATATCGACCTTCCAGGGATGGCCGGCGGGAAGGTTCTCCTCGAAAGAGTTGAAGTAGCGCGAGTCGGTATGGAGGAAGCAGGCGTCGCGCGTGATGACGGCGGCATGAGGGTACTCGCCGGTGTAATCGAACACGCCCTTGGCCCCGGTCAGCCAGCGGAGATTCGCCTCGTCGCGGACGACGACGGCGTCGTAGCCGCGCTCCTCCATCAGCGAGCGGACACGTGCGATGCGGCCGTCCGGGCCGGTGAGCTCTTGAGTCATGGGGTTTCCTTTCTATACGCCATACGTACTACAGCATATATCAATCATGCCCTCCGGGCAGCGACGAATGCGGCGGCGTGGCGCTCCAGGACATCATCATCGACCGTGGTCAGCCTGACCGTTCCGGGGAACTTGGGCAACGGGAGCATGAAGCGGTTCGACGCGCGGAAGCGCTCGGCGCGGAGCGCCTCGACGAGATCTTCCGGCTTGAAGTCGAAGGCGAGCTCGCCGACGCCGAGCGCCTCGAACGCGTCGTCCTGGTCGAAGATGACCTCGGGGTCGAGACCGAATGCATCGTGGGCGACGCGCGCCTCGAACCGCATGCCCTCGGCGACGCAAAGGTACCAGGGAGCGCTCGCGCCGAGCAGCTTCTTCAGGGCGGAGGCCGTCGTGAGCCCGAAGTTCAGGGCGCTGCGGGCAGAGGGGCTCGAAGACTTGATCGAGCCGGAACGCGAGGTCTGGCACATGCAGAGCAGGTCGATGAGCGCAATGAGGTCCCCCTCGAGCATGCGGTCGATGCTCTCGGCGAGCTTGTCCCACACGCGGCGGCTCTCGGACAGCGCGCTGCGCACGATGACGGTGTAACCCAGGCCAGCGCGGTCGACGGGCAGCCCCGAAACGAGGTCGAGGTCGCAAGCAACCATATCGACGTGCGGCTGGACGCTCACACGCCCCGGGGCATCGGCGCACGAGAGCGGCACCATGCCCGTCGCGAGCGAAGCCATGCCGTCGAGTTCGGTAGGGATCAAGACGCACGCGGTCCCGGAGCACCACGAGCGCGAGCACCAGATGGAAAGGGAGCACGCGGAGGTCGACCCGATGCCGAGAACGAGGTCGTCGGAGGTGATTCCGGCACGCGCGAGGTCCCGCATGATATCGAGCGCGCACTCGACGGAAGGGTCCTCCGCTTCGGTGATCGAGATGGTGAAGCCTGCGTCGGCGAGCGCGCGGCGAACCGCCTCGCGAACATGCGGCTCGGTGCCCGGGGAGATGACCGCATGGGCGCGCTTGGGCGATCCCACGACGTTCTTGAGAATCCGGGGAAGCTCATCGAGCAGGCCGGAACCGATCCGGAAGTCGGTGCAGGTGCTCCCGAAGTTGACGAGTTGACGGCGAATGGTCATAGCAATCCACGCTCCAGCAGAATCTCGGCACAGGTATAGGAAACCTCGGTGAAGGAGCGGCCGCGGATGTCGACGGTTATATCGGCGGCAGCCCGGTACAGAGGACGGCGATGCTCGAAGAGCCGCGCCGCATGGCGCTTCGAACGGAAATCGGGACGCGTGTCGGCGCGCCTTATCTGGCGCAGGGAATCATCGAAATCCCCGTCGAGGTATACGCACCAGCCCATCGCGTGCATGAGGTCGATGTTCTCGGGTGTCTCGACGATTCCGCCGCCGCAGGAGACGAGCAGGCTGCGCTCGCCCTCCAGGGACCGGAGCGCCTCGGTCTCGAGTTTCCTGAACGCTGGCTCGCCTTCACGCTGGAAGATCTTGGTGACGCTCATGCCCTTCTCCCGCTCCACCATGCGGTCGGTGTCGACGAACGGTCGGTGGAACATGCGGCCCAGGTTGCGCGCGAGCGTGGACTTGCCCGCAC
>DBFEBE010000066.1:0-23034 GCA_048318985.1 Collinsella sp. | reverse complement strand
CATCACGACGCCGCTCGTGCGCCGGCTCGCCGTGCGCCTCGACGCCGTCGACTATCCCTCGAAGCGCCGCATCAACACGCGCCCGGTGCCGCGCCTGGGCGGCCTCGCCGTGGCCCTCGGCATCGCCGTCGGCATCACCGTCCAGCTCATCGGCACCTGGTTCTGGGGCTGGCCCCCGGTCCTCGTGCCGCACCCCAGCCTCGACGTCGAGTACCCGGTCCTCGCCGTGGCCCTCGGCATCGTCACGGCCGTGGGCGCCGTCGACGACATCTGGCAGCTCAAGCCGCGCACCAAGCTGGTGGGGCAGGCCCTCGCGGCCGTCGTCGCGGTGTCGGGCGGGCTCGTCATCCACGCCATCTCCAACCCGCTCGGCGGCCCCGATATCGAGCTCGGGTGGCTCGCCTACCCCATCACGATCGTCTACCTGGTCGCCTTCACCAACATCATCAACCTCATCGACGGGCTCGACGGGCTCGCCTGCGGCATCACCGGCATCGCCGCCGTCTCGATGTTCTCCTTCGCCGTGCTGGCGCACCGCCCCGACGCCGCCGCGCTCGCCATCGCGCTCGTGGGCGCCTGCCTTGCGTTCCTTCGCTACAACTTCCATCCCGCGAGCATCTTCCTCGGCGACTCCGGCTCGCTTCTGCTCGGCTTCTGCCTCGGCGCCATCTCGCTGCTCAGCGTCCAGCGCACCGCCGCCCTCACCTCGCTCATCATCCCGCTCATCGTCGCCGGCGTGCCGATCATCGATACGCTTTCCGCCATCGTGCGCCGCATGCGCGCGCACGTGAGCATCGGGCAGGCCGACAAGGGGCATATCCACCATCGTCTGATCCAGGAGGGCTACGACCAGCGCCAGGCAGTCCTGCTCATCTACGCCTGGTGCATCCTGCTCTCCGTGGGCGCCGCCGCCATCAACCAGGTGGACGTCATCACGCGCGTCGTCATCTTCGTCGCGCTGCTCGCCTGCTCCGCGTTCTTCGCGGCGCGGCTGCACCTGTTCGAGCCGGTCCTGCGCCACCACTACAACCCCAAGACCCATGGAGACGAACTCGTGGGACCCGACAACCCCGCATTCGAGGAGGAGGCCCGAGCGCAGCACGAGCGCCGCGAGGAGCTTCTCGACCACCTGCATCGCCACGATTCCGGAGACGGCCGCAAAGCCTGACCCGCCACCCGACCGCGCAGACCCTGCGCGCATCCCATCTCGAACCCGACGACCCGCAAAGGAGCCACCATGCCCAACGAGCTCAGCTACGAAGTGAGCCGGAAGCGCAGCGACGAGATCCGCGCCGACCTCCCGCTGCACCCCGAGAAGTACACCATGCTCACCGGCGACCGCCCCACCGGCCGCCTGCACCTGGGCCATTATTTCGGCACGCTCAAGAGCCGTGTCGAGCTGCAGGAGCTGGGCGTGCGCACCAACGTGCTCATCGCTGACTACCAGGTCATCACCGACCGCGACAGCACGGACAACATCCAGGACAACGTCTACAACATGGTCATCGACTACCTAGCCTGCGGCCTGGATCCCGACAGGACCATGATCTACACGCATTCCGCGGTTCCCGCATGCAACCAGCTCATGCTGCCGTTCCTCTCGCTCGTCTCCGAGGCGCTGCTGCAGCGCAACCCCACGGTAAAGGCCGAGATGGAGGCGAGCGGTCATGAGCTCACGGGCCTTCTGCTCACCTACCCCGTGCACCAGGCGTGCGACATCCTGTTTGCCAAGGGCAACGTGGTGCCCGTGGGCCGCGACCAGCTGCCGCACATCGAGCTCACCCGCACCATCGCGCGCAAGTTCAACAACCGCTACGGCAACGTGTTCCCCGAGGTCGACGCGCTGCTGTCCGACACGCCGCTGCTGCCGGGCCTCGATGGCCGCAAGATGAGCAAGTCCTACGGCAACGCCATCAACATCTCCATGACCGCCGAGGAGACCGCAAAGCGCATCAAGAGGAGCCAGACCGACGGCGAGCGCATGATCACGTTCGACCCCGAGGCGCGCCCCGGCGTGTCCGGCCTGCTCTCCACCGCCGCCATCTGCACCGGCCGCTCCGAGGTCGAGATCGCCGAGGAGATCGGCATGGGCGGCTCCGGTGCGCTCAAGAAGTACGTCACCGAGAGCGTGAACGGGTACTTCGCCCCCATCCGCGCCCGCCGCGAGGAGCTCGTCCAGGACATGGACTACGTCAAGGACGTGCTGCGCGAGGGCAACCGTCGCGCCAACGAGGTGGCCGAGGCCACGCTCGCCGAGGTGCGCGAGGCGATGGGCATGGTGTACTAAGGGCTTTACGCCCGCTCGCGCGCCAAGACCCCTCACCTGCGCGCGGCACCGAAGAACGCAACGGGGCGGCTGGATCGCCCCCCCGACACAACGAGAGGCCCGCTGGCTCGGTTCATCCGCCAGCGGGCCTCTCATGCCATACGTTCGACCGCACAGAGGGGAGGATGCGGTCCTGTTCGCACCGGAGGGTTATATATCGCCTGCCCCGTCCGTTGCTGAGTTAACTATAGTGAACTATTGCCGACTGGACCCTCTGTCTCGTCCCATCCATGGATACTCCATAAGTTACCCTAGGATTACTTTAAGGCCAGGGGTGGAAACGGGCCGAGACGCGCGGCGCCCTACGATGATCGGCCCTCCCCGCCGCCCTCCGAAAGATCCGGCGATGCGCCGTCGTCATCCATGAACAGCGGGACGGCCATGCGGGTGTAGAGCGCGAGCCAGATGAGCGCGGCGCAGAACCCGCCCACCACGTCGGAGGCGTAGTGCACGCCCAGGTAGACGCGGCTCACACCGATCATGAGGATGATGAAGGAGAACGCCGCCGTGAGCCCGGCGCGCATCCGGGGATTGCGCTCGTAGCGCCAGACGAACCAGATGATGAGACCGAAAAACGCCATCGCCGCCATGGAGTGGCCCGAGGGGAAGCTGAAGCCCGAGGCCTGCGCGAGCCGGAACCCCTCGGGACGGGGACGGGCGACCAGCGCCTTGAGCACGAGGTTCACCACCGTGGCGAGCGCGAGGTTGAGCGCGCAGCACCAACCCGGCCGGGCTCCAGGCGCGAACGCGGCGACGGTGAGCAGCAAGGCGACAAGCACGACGGGGGTCGCCAGGGCCGAGAACCCCTCCATGATCGGGGTGAGCCAATCGGCGCGCAGGTTCTCGACGATCAGCGCGTACGCGGCGCGGTCGAGTGCCATGATGTCTCCGGCGAGGACACGGGAAAGCAGCAGCAGGAACACCGAGAGGGCCGCCAGCGCGACGACAAGGCGGCGATGGGCGCGCACGAGCCCGGCCAGGCGCGCCGGGACGGAGCGAAGCGCGGCGGACGGACGCGGGCGATCGGTATCGCTCATGGGATCCACCCTTCCTTTCGTGTTGTCGAGACGCCGGCACGCGGGCGCGCACCGGCCGTGAAGAGCCATTCTAGCGGCATGCGACCGATCGGGCGAAGACGCCCGGCGGTCCCATCGCTCGCACATATCCGTCAAGATTCATCGGGCCCGAACTCCGCAGCGGCGCTCCCATCAACGAGATGACCTGCGGATATATTCTCTTCCATCCACGCTACCTGCACGTTTGACGAACATATGTTTCCTCTCTATCATCGAACACGTGTTTCATACCGAGCACGGGAAGGGAGCCCCATGGCGGAATGCGGACCGAAGCGGCGGACGTACCTCTGCATCGACCTCAAGACGTTCTACGCGAGCGTCGAGTGCGTGGAGCGCGGGCGCGACCCGTTCACCACGAACCTCGTCGTCGCGGACCCCGATCGGGGGACGAGCACCATCTGCCTCGCCGTCAGCCCCGCCATGAAGCGCCTGGGGGTGCGCAACCGCTGCCGCGTCTTCGAGATACCCCCCGGGATCGACTACATCATGGCGAAGCCGCGCATGCGCCGATACATGGAGGTGTCGGCGCAGATCTACGGTATCTACCTCGAGTACGTGAGCGCGGAGGACATCCACGTCTACTCGATCGACGAGTGCTTCATCGACGCCACCGCCTACCTCCCCCGCTACGGCGTGAGCGCCGATAAGTTCGCCCGCCGCCTCATGGACGCCGTGAGGCGACGGTGCGGCATCTGCGCTACCGCGGGGATCGGCCCCAACCTCTTCCTCGCCAAGGTCGCGCTCGACATCTGCGCCAAAAACGATCCGGACGGCATAGGCGTCCTGGACGAGCAGGCGTTTCGCGATACGGTGTGGACCCATCGGCCCATCACCGACATCTGGGGCATAGGCCCGGGCATCGCACGGCGCCTGGCGAACCTCAACGTCCACGACCTGCGCGGCGTCGCCGCCCTCGACGAGCGCGTGCTCTACCGGGAGTTCGGCGTGAACGCGGAATACCTCATCGACCACGCCCACGGCCGCGAGCCCTGCACCATCGCCGAGATACACGCCTACCGCCCAGAAGCCGCCAGCACGACGAGCGGGCAGGTGCTCGCACGGGCCTACAGCTACGAAGAGGCCTACACGGTGCTTCGGGAGATGGTCCACACCTCGGTGCTCGACCTCGTCGAAAAGCAGGCGGTGTGCGAGCAGGTCTCGCTCTTCGTGGGATACGCGAACGACGCCCGCGAGGCGGCGCGGATCGGCGCCTCGGGCACCGCCCAGTTCGTCGACGGCTGCGGCACGCGCCGCTTGAGCACGGAGGGCCTGCTGCCCGATCGGGTCGCGGGCCCGGGAGAGCGCGCGGCGCCCAGCCTGCCGCCGCGCGCTCCGCGGCCGGCCGCCGAGCGCCGCCCCGCCGCAGCCGCCCAGGGCGCCCCGGCAGCCATGCCGGGCGAAGTCTTTCGCGGCGAGCACGGGGCGCGCACGCGGGCGGGACGGCGCGCATACGGGTACGCGGAGACCTCGCGCAAGCTCGGCGAGCGCACGAACTCCTTCAGGCGCCTCATGGGCTATTTCGACGTGCTCTGGTCGCAGACCGTGGATGCGGCCCGGCCCATCAAGCGCATCAACATCGGTTTCGGCAACCTGCTGCCCGAGGACTTCGCCACGACGGACCTCTTCAGCGACCCGAAGGCCGATGGAGACGAGCGGAAGCTCGCGCAGACCCTCATAGCCGTGCACGGCAAATACGGAAAGAACTCCCTGCTCAAGGGAGTGAGTTTGCGCACGGAGGCGACAGGGCGCGAGCGCAACGAGCAGGTGGGAGGACACCATGCCTAGCGACAGAACGACGCGGCGCGTCGACACGCCGTGGGGAGAGCTCGCGTTCGAGACCGCGCCGCAGGACCCGCAGGCCGAGGCGAATCCGGCCGGCACGACATGCCCGCATGCAGACGGCCCGGCGGACGGGGCGCGGACGCGCGCCGACGGAAAGCGCCGGGCGAGCCGAGCCGCGCAGTTCATGCCCTTCGCAGCGCTCACCGGCTACTACGACCTGGTGCGCGAGCAGGAGCGCATCGTGGAGCCGCGGCACGAGCTCACGGAAGAGGAGGCCATGGCGCTGTCGCGGGCGATCGTGCAGACGCGGAAGGGCGATCTCGTGCGCGTCACCTACTACGACCGTGACGGATACGTCGCCCGGACCGGCATCGTATCCGACATCGAGACAGCCTACCGCCGCCTGCGGCTCGGCTCGCTCGACATCGCCTTCGACGACATGCGCGACATCGAGCGACGCGGACGCGGGCTCCCCTAGCACGCGCTCGACGGAGCAGGAGGCCCGCAGCGCGCGAGGCGGCACGCGATGCGGACGTGCGACCTCGCACGCACATGATGTTTCCGAACCGCGTAGGGCGGCGGTCGCCGCGACGCGCGGCGTATAATCGTCTCGCATGGAAACGCTATCGGAAGGAAGGCGGATATGGACGAGATCAGGAAAGCCGCCTGGGCTGTCCAGGCCAAGACGATCATCAAGAACCTCGAGCTCAGAAACATGGAGGGGCGCTGGTGCGCGACCGCGGACGAGGCCGTGGCCGCCGCGCTCGACCTCATCGAGACGGGATCCTCCGTCACCTGGGGCGGCTCGGTGAGCTTCACCGAGTCCGGCCTCAAGGCCGCCCTCGAGGCGGGCGACTATCGCATGGTCGACCGCACGAAGGCGGTCACCGACGACGAGAAGCGCGCCATGTGGCGCGACCGCGCGAGCGCCGACTGGTTCATCATGAGCTCCAACGCCATCACCGAGAAGGGCGAGCTCGTCAACATCGACGGCAACGGCGACCGGCTCTCGCTGCTCGTCCACGGGCCGGAGCACGTGCTCATCATCTGCGGCATGAACAAGGTGGTCCCCGATGTCGCGAGCGGCCTGGCGCGCATCCGCGCCGTGGCCTGCCCCATGAACGCCGCGCGCCTGCACACGGGCACGCCCTGCGAGGCGACCGGATTCTGCGCCGATTGCCATGCCGCGGGCTGCATGTGCTGCCAGGAGGTCATCACCCGGCACTCGCGCCACGCAGGGCGCATCCACGTCATCCTCGTCGGCGAGAGCCTCGGCTTCTAGCCCCGCAAGCCGCGCAAAGACCCCGACGCGAGGCACGGTGCGCCTCCCTCTGACCGAAAGGAACCCATGAACGACTTCACCTTCTACTCCCCCACCCGCTTCGTCTTCGGCCGCGGGGTCTGCGACCGCGTGGGCGCAGAGCTCGCCGCGGCAGGGTACCGGCGCGCGCTTCTCGTCTACGGCGGCGGCTCCGTGGTGCGCTGCGGCACCCTCGACCGCGTGAAGGCCTCGCTTGACGCCAGCGGCATCGGGCACGCCGAGCTCGGCGGCGTCCGACCCAACCCGGAGCTCGCCTCCGTGCGCGCGGGCATCGCGCTCGCGCGCGAACACGGCGTCGACCTGATTCTGGCCGTGGGCGGCGGGTCCACCATGGACGCCGCGAAGGCCATCGCCGTGGGCGCCGTCTATGACGGCGACGTATGGGACTTCTTCCGCAAGCGCGCCGTCCCCGCCGCGCGCATCGACACCGCCTGCGTGGTGACCATCCCCGCCTCCGGTTCCGAAGGGTCCAACTCCTGCGTGATCAGCAACGACGAGGAGCACCTCAAGTGCGGCCTCAACACCGATCTCAACCGCCCCGTCATCTCGTTCCTCGACCCCGAGCTCACCTTCACCCTACCGGCGTACCAGACGGCTGCGGGAGTCACCGACATGATCGCCCACATCATGGAGCGCTTCTTCTCGGGCGAGCCGGCGGCACACGTCACCGACAACATCGCCTGCGGCATCATCCGCGCCGTGATCGATGCGGCAAGTCGCGTCATGGATGATCCCCAGGATTACGACGCGCGCGCGGCCCTTATGTGGGCGGGCACGCTCGCGCACAACGGCCTGGCGGGCTGCGGCCTTGGCGTCCCGGACGCCGGCCGCGACGGCGACTGGACCTGCCATGGGCTCGAGCACGAGCTTTCCGCCTTCGACACCTCCATCACGCACGGAGCGGGCCTCGCGGTGATCTTCCCCGCCTGGATGCGCTACGTCTGGCGCGAGCACCCCGAGCGCTTCCTCGCCTTCGGCAGCCAGGTGTTCGGCATCGAGCCGGTGGACCCCGCAGTCGACGACCTGTCGGATATCGACGAGGAGATCACGCCCGAGCGCGCCGTCCGCGACGCCGTCGAAGCGACGATCGACGAGCTGCAGGACTTCTTCGTATCGCTCGGCATGCCCCGCACGCTGTCCGAGTTCGGCATGAGCGAGGACGACATCGAGCACCTCATGCCCGGCCTCGCCATCAACCGCGGCGAGTCTTTCGGCTCCTTCAAGAAGCTCACGCTCGACGACGCCCGCGAGATCTACCGCAGCGCACTGTAGACGCCGGCTTCCCCTACGACGACCTGAGCGCCACAACCGAAACAAAGAGGGCCGTCTCGCACCCCCGAACGGATGCGAGACGGCCCTGCTTTCACAAGCGCGAACATCGGGACGCATTTCGCCCCGGCGGACGAAGGGCGACAAGGTGCCGCTTAAGCCCCAGATGCCCACAGTCGGCCCATCGCCGTGCTGGGGCGGTGCGCAGGCGTCACGAGCAGACGAGGCGCACGGCTTCCTCGACGTCATCGGTGATGTGCACGAGGTCGCGATCGACCTCGGAGATCATCCCGGATTCCCGCATGGTGCCCTCGATCCAATCGAACAGGCCGCCCCAGAAGCCCGTGCCCATCAACGCGATGGGAGTCCGTTTCACCTTATGCGTCTGCACGAGGGTGAGGAGCTCCATCAGCTCGTCCATGGTCCCGAAGCCCCCGGGGAACACGATGGCGCCGCTCGAGTACTTGACGAACATCGTCTTGCGGACGAAGAAGTACCTGAAGCTCATGCCGAGGTTGACCCATTCGTTCAGGCCCTCCTCGAACGGCAGCTCGATGCCGAGCCCCACGGAGACGCCGCCGGCCTCGGCGGCGCCGCGGTTGGCCGCCTCCATGATCCCCGGGCCGCCGCCGGTGATGACCGCGAGACCGCGTGCGGCGAGCTCGGAGCCGACGCGCCGGGCCGCAGCGTACATCGGGTCGTCTGCGGGGGTGCGCGCCGAACCGAACACGGAGACGGCCGGACCGATCTCCGCGAGCGCGCCGAAACCGTCCACGAACTCCGCCTGAATGCGCATGACGCGCCAGGGGTCCATATGCAGCCAGTCGGTGGACGCCTCGGGTTCCAGCAGGTTCCCGTACGTCGTGTCCTGCGGGACCATGTTGCCGCGCATGATCACCGGACCGCGGCGATACGTCCTGCCCCATGGGAGCGGTCCGGCTCCGCAGACCGGGACCTCGCCCCTGGACGGCACGGCATCGTCGCCGGCGACCCCCATGCCCTCTTCGTTGAAACCCATCGCGGACATCCCCTTCCTCTCGTCCGCCCGCACGGCATGCGGCCCATTCCGCTGCTCGCGGGACGAACGGGTGCTTCGAGCTCTATTCGCGCGCGCCATCGGCCAGCGCGCGCAGGTACGCGATCTCGCCGGCGTAGCCCGCAAGGTCGTCGTGCGGCGTCTCCAGGATGAACGGCAGGCCGCGCAGGGCGGGATGGCGCACGATGCGCGCGAGCACGTCCTCACCGCCGCCAAGCTCGGCGGAACCCAGATACCCCGCCCCGATGACCTCGTGGCGGTCCTTGTGCGCCCCGCACGGGTTCTTCGAGTCGTTGATGTGCACGGCGCGCAGGCGGTCGAGACCCACGACGCGATCGAACTCCGCAAGGACCCCGTCGAGGTCGTGGATGATATCGTAACCCGCATCGCTCACGTGGCAGGTGTCGAGGCAGACGCCCAGGTTGCGCGCGAGCTCGGGAGCGCGCTCTGCCACCCCGGAGATGATCGCGGCGATCTCCTCGAAGCTGCGGCCCACCTCCGTGCCCTTGCCCGCCATGGTCTCGAGCAGCACGACCGTGCGCTGCTCGGGCGTCATGACCTGGCACAGCCCGTCGACGATGAGCTCGATCCCCCGCTCGGCGCCCTGCTTGACATGCGAGCCGGGGTGGAAGTTGTAGTAATGGCCGGGCAGCATCTCGAGGCGGCGCAGGTCGTCGGCCATCGCCTCGAGGGCGAACGCCCGGGCGTCCTCCTTGGCCGAGCACAGGTTGTAGGTGTACGGAGCGTGGGCGACCAGGCGCGCGAAGCCGTTCTCGTCCAGCAGGCGCGCGAGCGCCGAGACGTCCGCGGGGTCGAGCGGCTTGGCGTTGCCGCCGCGCGGGTTGCGCGTAAAGAAGGCAAAGGTCGTCGCGCCGATGGAGAGCGCGGCCTCCCCCATGGCCCGATAGCCCTTGGTGGTGGAAAGATGGCAGCCGATGGCAAGCATGCAGAGGTCCTTTCAGAGGGCGCGGACGGCCCTTGCAGACCCGCCCGCGCATGCGATCGGTACCGTATCCTATCAGAGCGCGGCGATGAGCGCCTCGCCCTGCGCCCCGATGCGGCGCAGGTCCTCCGCACCGGGCTCGTACACGCCTTCCGACCATGCAGCCGCCGGCAGCACGAAGCCCTCGCCCTCCCCGCCGACGAGACGGGCGCCCAGGTAGGTGAGCAGGTCGGACGCGGCCTTGCGGGCGCCCGCGGCGGCATTGCGCCCGCCGGCGCCCGCGATGGCGACCGGCTTGCCCGTAAGCGGGCGCGGGGTGGCGTAGTCACCCGCCGCAAGCGGCCTGCTCAGCCAATCGAGCACGTTCTTGAGCGGCGCGGGCAGGCCGTAGTTGTACTCCGGCGTGAAGACCCACACCGCGTCGGCTGCCTCGACCGCCCTCCGAACGCGGGTGACGGGATCGGGCGCGGGGAACTCGATGTCCTGGTTCATGAAGGGCACGTCCGCGTAATCGAGGAACTCCATCTCGGCGGCAGCGGGCAACGATGACGCGGCGGCCTCGGCGAGAACGCGGTTGAACGAACCTCCGCGCAGCGAGCCGACGATCGCGACGATCTTGATGTTCGACATGGATGCATCATCTCCTACTTGCTTTACAACAGTTAGACGAAGCATACCCGCATCGCAGGGACCTAATCGCTCGTCCGCGCAGGCCCGGGGCCGACGCCGGGCGGACCGCCACGGCATCGGTGCGCACCGGCCGCCTGCAGCTGCCGCGGTAACGCGAGGACGGGGCGCACCGGAGCCGAAACCCCGGTGCACCCCGTCCTTGGCGCGGAAGACGGAGATCCTATCGCAGCGTCTCGAGCACCCACTCGACGTCGTCGGTCGTCTTGAGCCTCTCGAGGACGGCCTCGTCCTCGAGCACCTTGCAGATGCTCGCGAGGACCTCGAGGTGCTCGTCGCCCTTGCCGGCGATGCCGAAGACCAGGTACGCCTTCTCGCCGTCGAAGTCCACGCCCTCGGGGTACTGCTGGAACACCACGCCGGTCTGCTTGACCGCGGCCTTGGCATCGTTCGTGCCGTGCGGGATCGCCACGCCCATGCCGAGGTACACGCTCGTGATGCGGTCGCGCTCGACCATGGCGTCCACGTAGGGCTCCCCCACGCAGCCAAGCTCGACGAGACGCTCGCCGGAGGCGCGGATCGCCTCCTCGCGCCCCACGCTCGCGAGACCGAGCTGGACGGATCCGGCGTCGAGCGCCAGCGCGGACGCAGGCCGCTGCTGAGGCTCCGGCGCCGGGGCAACAGGCTCGACCAGGCTTGCGGCGTGGGCCATGTGCGTCAGCGCGTCGTAGAGGCCGTCGAGCGCCGGGTCGTCGAGAAAGTTGTCGATGGAGACGATCTGGGCGGCCGGCGCGCTCTTGCGGGCGCGCTCGGACAGCGCGCGCTGGCATACGACGATGGCGGCGTCCACGGGCACGGTGTCGACGCTCGAGTGCTTCACGACGAGGTCGGGGCGCTCCTTGGAGATGCGGTTGCGGAACCGGGTCGCGCCCATGGCGCTCGAGCCCATGCCCGCGTCGCAGGCGAAGATGATGGTCCCGCCCTCGGTATCGGAGATGACGGCTGCCTCGGGCGTGCCCTTGCGCTCGCGCATCTTCTCGGTCGCCTCGTCCAGCGAGCGGGCATCGGAGGAGCGAACGATGGGAGCGGCGATCGCGAAGGAAACGGCCGCGGCGATCGCCACGCCCGCCACGGCGCTCACCATGCACTCGGGCGGCGTCATCCCCAAGAAGGCGATGATCGATCCGGGCGACGCGGGGGCGACCAAGCCGGACCCGGTCATGGAGAACCACAGGATCGCGCAGGCGTTGCCGACGATAGGGGCGATGATGACCTTGGGGTTCATGAGGACGTAGGGGAAGTAGATCTCGTGTATGCCGCCGAGGAAGTGGATGACCACGGCGCCGGGTGCGGACTGCCTGGTCTTCTTGTCCCGGCAGAAGGCACAGTAGGCCAAAAGGACGCCCAGGCCGGGGCCGGGATTGGCCTCGAGCATGTACATGATCGAGCGGCCGGTCTCCTGCACCTGCGTCAGGCCGATGGGCGTGAAGATGCCGTGGTTGATGGCGTTGTTGAGGAACAGAACCTTGGCGGGCTCGATGAAGAGCGCCAGCAGGGGCATGAGCCCGTAGCCGATGAGCACGCGCACGCCCGCGCTGAGCGCGACGAGGATCGCGGACATGACGGGACCTACCGCCACGAAGCCGAACATGGCGAGAAGCATGCCGAGGATGCCGATGGAGAAGTTCTCGATGAGCATCTCGAAGCCCGAGGGCATGCGCGTCTCCATGAACGCGTCGAAGCGCTTGATGACCCATCCGGCGAACGGGCCCATGGCCATGGCGCCCATGAGCATGGGGTAATCGGGCGCCCCGACGATGCAGCCGATGACCGCGATGGGGCCGATGATGCGGCCGCGGTCGCCGCCCGTGAGGTAACCGCCTTGAGCGGCGATCAGCACGGGGATCAGATAGCTCAGCATGGGAGAGATCATCCGCGCGAATCCCTCGTTGGGCATCCAGCCGTCAGCCGTGAACAGCGCCGTGAGGAACCCCCAGGCGATGAATGCACCGATGTTGGGCATGACCATTCCGCTCAGGAACTTACCGAGTTTCGACATGCGGTCTTTAACGGACATGGTGCACCTCCTTTCCGGCCCGGCCGTGCCGGGCGACGTTTCGGTTAGGAGTTGTCGTTTCGATACCTGCAGATTAGAAATCTGTTGTTTAGAAATCTACTTATATGACGCAAATCTGCTACAAACGGCATGTTTCCGGCGGTATACGGACCAAAAACTCATCGTTTTAAAATGTTAGGTTATTGTCTTGACAGTTTTAATCTGATTGCTATGCTTGCCTTGTTGTTGTTTCGATAGCTTTAGGTATCGGCTCGACATGTGTAGTTGCGCCACGCCGAGTCGCGAACACGTAAAGGAAGGTGCGCATGATTTACACCGTCACGCTCAATCCGGCGCTCGACAAGACCGTCCGCGTCGACGATTTCGCCGTGGACCGCGTCAACCGCATCTCCGCCCTGCGCGTCGATGCGGGCGGCAAGGGGATCAACGTCTCCAAGGTCATCGCGAAGCTCGGCGGCCGCAGCACGGCCATCGCCATCCTGGGCGGCGCCTCCGGCGACCTGATCGCCCGCGCGCTCGCCGACGCCGGCATCGATTGCCTCCCCTTCGAGGCATCCGGCGACACGCGCACCAACCTGAAGGTCGTGGACGAGGCGCTCGGTACCAACACCGACATCAACGAGCCGGGCCCCGAGATCGACGAGGGCACGCTCGCGACCGCCCTCGCGACCCTGACGGAACGCATCGAGCCCGACGACATCGTGGTGCTCTCCGGCAGCCTTCCCAAAGGCGCGCCGGCGGACACCTACGCGACCTGGGCCGCCGCATGCCAGCGGATCGGGGCACGCGTTCTGCTCGATGCCGACGGCGAGGCCCTGCGCGCCGGCATCGCCGGTCGCCCCTATCTCATCAAGCCCAACGACAGCGAGCTCGAGCGGCTCGTCGGCCGCCCGCTGAAGGACGAGGGCGCCATCGTCGCGGCGGCGCGCGAGATCGTCGAGGCGGGCGTCGAGCGCGTCGTGGTCACCCTCGGCGGCGACGGGGCGCTGTTCGTCGACGCCGAGGGCGCCGTGCGCGCTCGATCCCCTAAGGTCCGCGTCAACTCGACCGTCGGCGCGGGCGATTCCGTGGTCGCCTCGCTCGCATTCGGCCTCGACCTCGGGCTTCCCGCCGCGCAGACGGTCGTCCTCGCCATGGCGGCCGGTGCCGCCAACGTGATGAGCGAGGGCACCCAGGCGGCGGAGCTCTCGGTCATCGAGTCGCTCATGGGCAGCGTCGCCTACGAAACCGTATAGACCGGTGCGGGCGAGGCGCCCGCACCGACCGCACAGAGCGCGCCGGCATGCGCGCACCCGGATCCCGGGACGCTTAGAAAGGAAGCATCATGAAAGCCAAGGCAGTCCGTCTCCATGCAGCAAACGACCTCCGCATCGACGAGTTCGAGCTCCCCCAGATCGCTGAGGACGAGGTCCTCGTGAAGGTCGTGTCCGACAGCATCTGCATGTCCACCTACAAGTGCGCCACCCTCGGCATGAACCACAAGCGCGTCCACGAGGACGTGGCGGAGCACCCCGCCATCATGGGCCACGAGTTCGCAGGCGACATCGTCGAGGTCGGCGCCAAGTGGGCCGACCGCTTCAAGCCCGGCATGAAGTTCACCATCCAGCCGGCGCTCAACTACAAGGGCAGCATGTGGAGCCCCGGCTACTCCTACGAGTTCTGCGGCGGCGACGCCACCTACTGCATCCTTCCCGCGGAGGTCATGGAGTGCGGCTGCCTGCTGGAATACACCGGCGAGGCTTACTACCAGGCTTCCCTCGCCGAGCCGATGAGCTGCTCGATCGGCGCCTTCCACGCCGCCTACCATACCCAGATGGGCGTCTACACCCACGAAATGGGCATCCGCGAGGGCGGCAAGCTCGCCATCGTCGCGGGCGCGGGCCCCATGGGCCTGGGGGCGCTCACCTACGCCCTGCATTGCGACCGCAGGCCGTCCCTCGTGGTGGTCGCCGACATCGACCAGGCCCGCCTCGACCGCGCCGCAGAGCTCTTCGACCCCGCGCAGATCAAGGCCGAGACGGGTATCGACCTGGCCTTCGTGAACAACGGCACGTTCGATGACCCCGTGGCCGCGCTTCGCGAGATCAGCGGCGGCACCGGCTTCGACGACGTGCTCTGCTACGCGCCGGTCGCCCCCGTCGTCACGCTCGCCGACGCCATCCTTGGCCGCGACGGCTGCCTCAACTTCTTCGCCGGCCCCACCGACACGCAGTTCTCCGCCCCGATCAACTTCTACGACGTCCACTACGGCTCGACGCACGTGATGGGCACCACCGGCGGCAACACCGCAGACATGGTGGAGTCCCTGGAGCTCACCGCCGCGGGCCGCATCGATCCCGCCGTCATGGTCACCCACGTGGGCGGCCTGGACGCCGCAGCCCAGACCACGCTCGAGCTGCCCAAGATCCCGGGCGGCAAGAAGCTCATCTACACGCACATCGAGATGCCGCTGGTCGCTCTGGACGAGCTGCGCGACCGCGCGCAGGACGACGAGCGTTACGGCAAGCTCGCCGACATCGTCGAGGCCAACAGCGGCCTGTGGTGCCCTGCGGCCGAGGCGTACCTGCTTGAGGCCTGGGCGTAAGACCTGCGCCGCCCGCTCCGCAAACCCCATCCACCCCCCGAGGCGTCCCTCTCCCGCATGGGAGGCGGACGCCTCATTGCAACAGCGCTGTATTGTTGGTATAACAATTCCAATACGGTAACAGACCCATGAGGAAGGGTGATGGCGATGTCTGCCGTCGAGGATCGCAGGAACCAGATCGTGCAGCTGGTCAACGCGGAGGGCAGCGTGAGCTTCCAGCGCATCAAGCAGGCCCTCCCCCAGGTCTCGGACATGACGCTGCGCACCGACCTCAAGGCGCTGGACGCCGAGCGCCGCATCGTCCGCATCCACGGCGGGGCGCGTTCCGTGGAGTTCGTCATCGGCACGGACGGGGCGCTCGACAGCCGCGTCCTGCGCAACGTCGACGCCAAGGCCGTGATCGCCCGCAAGGCCCGTGAGCTCGTGCGCCCCAACAGCACGCTGTTCCTCGACTCGGGCAGCACGACCACGGCGCTCGCCCGAGAGCTCCCGGACGAGCGCACGCTCGTCTTCACGTCGAGCATCACCTGCGCGGTCGAGCTGGCACGCCTCGAGCACATCGAGGCCATCGTGCTGGGAGGCAACCTCAACCGGTACAGCATGTCGCTCAACGGCGGCAGGACCCTCGAGGCCATTCGCGGGCTCAATTTCGACCAGCTGTTCCTGGGCGTGACCTCCTACCGCCCCGACAGCGGCCTCACCTGCGGATCCGATGCCGAGGCCTCGCTCAAGCGGGCGCTCATCGAGCAGGCCGACGAGGTGATCGCCCTCATGGACGCAAGCAAGCTCGGACGGCGCAGCACGTTCACGTTCGGCGACCTGTCCGATCTCGACGCGGTCGTGTCCGACGGCGCGCTGCCCGCGGATTTCGTCCAAGCCTGCCAGGCGCACGACGTCCAGGTGATCTAGGGCGACGCCCGGGCGGACAGAGCCGTGCGCGGCAGCGGACCGACGGGCCGCGCTGCCGGATTGCACGCCGAGCCCCGGCAACGCGGCGCCTTGCATAAGAACCAAACGGCACACCAAAACGGGGCGCGCGGAGAACATGGTCTCCGCGCGCCCCGCATGCCATGGCGGCAACTAAGATATAGGGAGCGGACGAGCCGATCAGCCCGTCACGTAGAACCATCTGACGGCGTCGCCGTCGGAAAGCTCGTAGGCCCCACAGGAAAAGCCCGGCGTGGAGCCGTTGACCGCATAGTTCCAGCCGCTGCCGTCTCCGAACTGCTTCTCGGCGAGGCCGCCGATGGAGTACACGTAGATGCCCATGGGCGAATTCTCGGCGCCCACCGTGAGGCCGCAGGCGAGCAGCGCGTCGTAGGCCGTCGCCCCGCGCTCGAAGGTGAACGTGCCGCCGCCTGACACCGAGCCGTCCGCCGCCGAGGAATCCACCGACACCGTGACGGTCACCGTATCGGGGTCCGGGGCGAGCGCGGAGGCGTTGCCGCCGCTCGACGAGGTACCGCCGGTCGAACCCGCATGCGAGGTAGAGCCCTCGCCCTTCGAACCGGACGACGAGCCGCCCGATCCCGACGAGTCCGCACCCGTGCCGGATGCGGACGCGCCGGCAGACGCTCCGTCCGAGGAGGCGTCGCCCTTGTCGCCGCTGGTCTGCGCGGCGGCGTCCTGCTCGGCCTGCTCGCCGTCTGCCCGCCCGCCGCCTGCCGAGCCATCGGCGGCCGCGTCCTCGGTCGAGCCCTCCGCAGAGCCCGTCTCGACGGCCGACGAGGATTCGGAGGCACCAAAGACCCACGTGAGCGACCAGCTGCCGTCCGCAGCGGGACGCACAAAGCCGAGGGAAACGGCGATCAGGACGGCACAGCCCACCGCCAGCACGCCGGCGAGCGCGGCGGGCGCACGGCGGGCGGCAGGCGCTTCGGGAACCTCGGGTGCGCACGCGCCCGCATCGCCCCCATCCGTTCCGGGAAACCGGACGGACGGGACGCGGAGGGTGTCTTCGGGGGATGGCACCGACGATCCGTGCTCGGGCGCCGAGACGTCCGCACTGGGGACGTCGGCAGGAGACCCGCCCGCGGCGGGGGCCTCAAAGGACCCGTTCGGCGCGGAATCAGGCTCCGGGTGCGTATCGGACGGCGAGCCGCCTTCCGGCGTCGGCCGACCGGGAACTCTTGCCATATCGTCTGCCATGCTAGCCACGCTTTCTCACGATCGCCATGTACGCACCGACGAGCACGAGGCCAGCGATGCCCGCAACGACACCGGCCACTGCCAGCGGGTTCATGCCGGACGCAGCGACGGAGCCCTCTGCCGCGACGCCGGCATGCGACGCCTTGCGGGTACCGGAGGCCGTCTCGGGCGCCTCGTCCGCGGGCGCGCCCTTCTTGTCGGCAGCCTTTCCCGCCCCGTCGGCCTCGTCCGCGACGCCATCGGACACCTGCTTGGAAACAGGCTTCTTGCCCGCAGGGACCGTGCCACCGGCCTGGTGCTTGCCGCCGTCGTGATTCTCGCCGGCCGGCGGCGTCGACGGGTTCTCCGGGTCCTCAGGGGTCTCCGGGGTCTCCGGGGTCTCAGGGGTCTCCGGGGTCTCGGGCACGAGGACGCCGTCGCCCGCGAGCGCGAACAGAGCGCCGGAATCGTTGACGTAGTACAGCGAGCCGTCGTCGCCCACGACGATGGAGGCCATGCAGAAGTTCTGATTCGTCTCGGACGGGGTGTAGACCAGCTCGGCCGACGCGGCGCCCACGCGGTAGCGGTACACGCCGCCCGGCCTGCAGTTGGCCGTGAAGTAGATGTAGGTCTCGCCATCACGGGTCGCGACGACCGGTGCGCCCATCACGTCGGCCGAGCTCTTGTCGCCCATCAGCGGGGCGCCGTCCACGGTGGAGACCGCGCGCTCGACGGACAGCGTCTCCGCATCGATCACGGCCATCACACCGAGATACGCCTTGGTGTACTTGTTCACCTGCACGTACTCCTCGGACTGACCGCCCACGTAGAGCTTGCCGCCCACGAGCGTCGGGGTGCCCACGGAGCTCTTGGCGAACTTGACGCTGCCCGTCTGGACGATCGAGCCGTCCTGGCCGACCGCCAGACGGTGGAGCACGCCGTCGTAGGTGACGGCGTAGACCGTGGAGCCGTCCGCGCCGGCAACAAGCGTCGAGCGCACACGGGCGCCCACGGACAGCGAGGACACGGCGGCGCCGGTCGCAGCGTCAAGCACGCAGACGGCACCCGCGTCGTCACCGATCACGAGGAAGCCGCCGACGCGGACCGCGCCGGCCCAGTAGTATCCCGCCTCCTTGTTCTGCTGCGTCCAGAGCACCTTGCCCGTCGAGGTGTCGACGCACACGAGGTAGCCGCCGTAGGTGGTCGACCAGTCGGCGTCGGCGGTGCCGAAGTAGACGCAGCCGTCACCCACGGTGAGCGAGCTCAAGGATTGCTGCGCGCCGGCCACGCCGGCAGCGAGAGCGGGCGTCACCCAGACGGTAGTGAGCGCATCGGCCGTGAGCGCCTGCAGGCGGCCGCCCGAAAGCGGCACCACCACGACGCCATCGGTATAGACCATGCGCGCGATCGAGTCGATGGGGGCGGCAAGCGCGCCGCGGCGCAGCACCTCGCCCGTCGCGGAATCGAGCTGGCGCAGCTCGGAACCGACCGCCACGAAGACGCGGCCGCCCGCGACGATCGGGTCGGAGACGTTCGTCGCCCAGTCTGAAGGATCTTTCATCTGGGAAACCCAGGACTCGGAAACCGCGCCGGTGGGCAGGCCGGCACCCTCGGGCACGGAGCTGCCGTATCCCGGCCAGGCGCTCTCCCAGTCGGGCCGCTCCGCATCCGGATCGGGCACGACGGGAGACGTCTCGGGCACGCCGTCGCCGTACGCGGAGTACGCCCAGCAGACGGTGTCACCCGCCGAGAGAACCACGCCGCCGGCACCCGTATCCGACGGCTCCCCGTTGACGAAGAGCTGCCAGTAGCGCCCGGTCGGCTGGTCCCAGCCCAGCGCCTCGCCGGTATAGGGCGAGGTGATTGAGTTGAGGTACCAGCCGTACGATCCGATGCCGGTATCGGCCGCAAGGCCCGCCTGCTCGAAGAGCGCCTCGGAGGCGTCGGCCGCGGTGGAGCCGGCATCGAGTTTCAGCGCGGCGTCGGCCCACCGCACGTCGGCGCCGTTCGCGTCGGGACCGATCACGGAGACGGAGACCTCAAGGGCATCCACCTCGGGCACGCCGTCACCGAACGCCGAGTACGCCCAGGTGACGGCCATGCCGTCGGCAAGTTCGATGCCGCCGGCGCCCGTCTCGGACGGCTTGCCGTCGACGAAGAGCTGCCAGTAGCGGCCCGTGGCCTCATCCCAGCCCAGCTGCTCGCCGGTGTAGGGCGATGTGATGGAATTGAGGAACCAGCCGTACGCGCCGACGCCCGTATCGGCCGCAAGGCCCGCCTGCTCGAAAAGCGCCTCGGAGGCATCGGCTGCGGTGGAGCCGGCATCGAGCGCCAGCGCTTCGGCGGCAGCCCAGCGCGCGGTCACGCCGTCCGCGCCCGG
Source organism: Collinsella sp. (assembly GCA_048318985.1). Taxonomy (GTDB): domain Bacteria; phylum Actinomycetota; class Coriobacteriia; order Coriobacteriales; family Coriobacteriaceae; genus Collinsella. The sequence goes on along the minus strand of DBFEBE010000066.1, from coordinate 3,486 downwards.
GCCCACCACGGCGACCGAGACGGTGACGGTCTGGTCACGATCGCCAGCTGCGGCCGCGGTCTCATCCGATGCGGACGGGGCGCCCCCGTCGTCGACGGTGTCGGCCGCCGCCGGGTCCTCGGCGGCCGCCGTGCCGTCCTGGGAGGTATCGGTGTCGGCGGGATCGCTGCCGAGCGCATCATCCCCCACCGATTCGGTCGCAGGGTCGGCGGCGCCTCCGGCTTCGGAGGCCGCATCGCCAGCGGTGCCCTCCGTCGTTTCGGCTGCAGCGTCTTGCCCGGCGCCGGATGCCGCGGCATCGACGACGGACCGCTGCGCCGCCGCTGCGGACGATGCGGCCGCATCGGCCATCTCCGCAAGGGCCGGCGTGGGCACCTGGCACACGAGCAGTGCGGCGATGAGCGCCGCGGCGAGCGAGCGCCGCCAGGAACCGGCGGAGCGAAGCGCAGGCCGTATAGGTCTGGACATGGTTAGAGAACCCTTTCTCTCCAGGGCCCCGCCCGGCCACGCGGGCGTATCTCAGACAGAGAGGCGATCCGGCTCATCCTTTACCGCGCGGGCGAGCTGTCCGATCTGCAGCTCGCGCTCCCGTGCGCTGGAATCACGGTTACTGGTATAGCCGGGGCCTTGCACCCCGATTCCCCCAAGGACGGCGCCACGTGCGGCGTCCCCGTGCGTCTCCGCACCATCTGTCGGGCCAACATGCATTGTGTACGGCGGCGCATGCGCGCCCAGCACGAGCGGGGCACGGAGGCGCCTCCGCATCCGCCTATATTACCCCAGGTGCTCGAAGCGCGCTGCGGCGAGCAGCTCGAGCACGTACAGCGCGCTGCTCAACAGGTTGTAGCCCTGTACCATATCGGGACGCGCACACGACCCGTCATCCCCCTCATACGCCGCGACGCAGGCGAGCTCGGCCTCGCGGGCCGCACACCGCAGCGCGTTGATGTGCAAAGCGACCGCGCCCATGCGCACATCGGGCAGCAGGTGCCCCACCCCTATCCAGCGCTTGGGATCGTGCGACGCCTCGTGGATACGGTCGGCATCCATGCCCAGCATGGTGAGCTCCACGGGGGCGGAATCGTCGACCTCAGCGGCCATGAGGGCGCGCGCATAGGCGATGAGCTCCCCGAGCGCCTCCGATGTCCGCTCGTCGCCGGCATCCAGCGCAGCGAACCGCGCCAGCAGCATCTGGGCCTGAAGGCTGTCCGACTTGCCCCGCAGCACGATGCGGGGATGCGCTTTGCTCACCAGCGCCGTGCCCAGCAGGTGCGTCATGTGCGCGGGCTTCCCGTCAAGGGGCTCGCCCGAAGCGGTGCGGAATCGAGCCCGAGCGCTGGGGGCTTCTGCGGACTCCCCGAGAGGACGGATCGCATCGTTTTCCGGCAGTGCGGATGTTTGGGCGGACGGCACGGCGGGCCTCCTTCCGGAAATGGGACAACGCCGGATGCCCCCGCGTGGGACATCCGCCCGTTCACGGTACCATGGGCGCATACGGGTATGCTCCCGAACGACCGAAAGGCACCGATCATGACCGATTTCGCACGCTGCGGCGATACCGCAGCCGATCACCGCGATGACAGCGGCGAAGACCCTCGCACCGAGCTCGAGAAGATGCTCGCCGGCGAGCTCTACCTCATCGACGATCCCGAGCTGCGCGCGATGCGCCGGCGCTGCTACGAGCTCACCGACGCGCTCAACGCCACGACCAACGCGGACCGCGAGACGCGCCGCGCCATCCTGCGCGAGCTTTTGGGCGGCGTGGGCGAGCGCGTCAACGTGAAGTCGTCGTTCCGCTGCGACTACGGGTGCAACATCCATCTCGGAGACGACGTGTTCATCAACGTGGATTGCGTCATCCTGGACTGCGCGCGTGGAGATCGGGTCCGGAACGCTCATCGGGCCGCAGGTGGGCATCTACGCCGTGACCCACCCGGTCGATGCGGCCGAGCGCGCATGCGGCCGCGAATGGGGCGAGCCCGTGACGATAGGCAGCAACTGCTGGATCGGCGGGCACGCCACGATCCTGCCCGGCGTGACGCTCGGCGACAACGTCATCGTTGCCGCAGGGGCCGTGGTGACGCGCTCCTTCCCCGCGAACGTGATGGTCGCCGGCGTTCCTGCGCGCGTGGTCCGCGAGCTGTAGGGCCAAAGACCCGCGAGCGATGGGCACGGGGTCGCAGAGACGTGCCGGGCGGCGATACCGGCGGGGACCCCGGAGGGCGTCGCGCAGTTCGCGGGGCCGTCGGGGCGGGCGGCAGGCCCTACGAGGAGCGCAGGCGCCCGTCCATCCACGCCTCCACCTCGCGGCCGACGCGTGCCCACGCTGCGCGCGCATCCGCACGCGCAAACGGCTCGCAGACCCCGAAGGGGCACCGCAGCAGGCGGTCGAGGTAGCCCTGCTCGCGCACGATGCGCAGGCTCTCGGGGTACACCAGCTCGAACACGAAGCAGACCATGCCGAGCAGCTGGTCGGCGGGCTCGCGGCGCTCATCGCGGGCGATGCAGCGACGCTCGGCGAACGCCTGCAGCGCAGGGCGCGAAAACCCGCTCGCCAAGAACTCCCCCTCGGAGACGCCCAAGACGGTCACGGGCGTGTTCTCGCAATTGACCCGCAGGATATCGACCTTGTCCGCATCGCGGACAAGGTCGCAGAACGCGACCGTGCGCGCATCGAGCCCGGCTTCGACGCGAAACGCGCTGTGCTGCGCCACCGAGGCGAGGATGAGGGCATCGTCGGGCGAAGCGTCCACGAACGAGCGCAGAGCGCCCGAGCCCGAAAGCGGGCGCTCCGGATGGCGCGCCGGCGCCGGCTCCGGAAGGACGGGCGCATTCGCGGGCACGCCGGCGAGGTCGCGCCCGGTGAGCACCGCCTCGCCGAGGGCCGCATGGCTCGCCGAGGCGGCGTCGCGGAAGGTGTCCCAGCGACGAAGCTGCTCGAAACGGCCGATATCGTGCAGCAGGCCGCACAGCCACGCCAGGTCGACGTCTTCGGCGGGCCAACCTTCCGCCGCCGCGATGCGCTCGGCGATCGCGGCCACCCGGTAGGTGTGCGCGACCTTGAGCGCGATGCGCGGGTTCGCGATGTCGTACGGATCGACATAGGCCTCAAACGCCGCGCGTGCGCGGTCGCGGTCGACGGTGGGCATCCGGTCCTCCTCGGTTCAGGTTCTCGCTCCCCGGCATGATACCGCGCCCCCGGCCGACGACGGCCGCGCGCCCGCACCTCTCAAAAAAGTGCCTGTCCCCTTTCTGAGGGATCGGGCCGAGGGAGTGCGGACAAAAAGTTGGACCGCCCCGGCGGTCCGGAACGGAGGTCCGCATGTACAGCCCGGAGACCGTCGAGATCGCCCTGCGCGCGATCGACGGGGGGTCCAGCGTCAGGGAGGCCGCCGCGCTCGCGGGGCTCTCGAAGTCGGCCGTGGCCAGGTGGGCGGCGGGCCGCGCCCCGCGCGCCCGCCGGGCGGGTAGAATCCGTGCCGTGGA
>DBFEBE010000065.1:0-10370 GCA_048318985.1 Collinsella sp. | reverse complement strand
GCGCCGGTTCCCGCACCGGCGCCGGCACCCGCACCCGCACCGGCACCAGCACCCGCTCCCGCCATGGCGCCGGCGCCCGCGCCCGAGCAACCGGGCATCCCGACCGCGCGCATGCTCGCCGCATACCCCGAAGACTTCTCCTGCGAGGTCTACTGCCCGTCGGCGCTGCTCGGCGTGGCGATGGGCACGTTGCCCCTCGGAACCTCTGCCATGGATGCGCTCTGCACCGCGTACGGACAGGCCCGTGAGGACGGAACGATCCGCGGCACCCGCACCCGGTTCACCTTCGAGCTTCCCATGGACAACGGCTGCAGCGTGCTCGTCGAGGTGCGCCGCAAGGGCGGTCACGGCAGCGACTGGGCGGTGCAGTCCCTCACCTATTCCGTGAGGGGATAGCCCTGTAGCCTGCGACCCCGTCTCCCTCTCCTCAAAAAGGGGACAGGCACCAAATTGAGGCGCGGGTCCGCACCTTGTCCGAGAGCCTGCAAACAGACGGCGGCCCCGCGCGAACATGCACGGGGCCGCCGTTGTGCGAATCTATGCCGCAAGCCGCTTAGTCGCGGGTGAGCTTGCGGTGGATGCGGTGCGGGCGCGCAGCGTCCTCGCCCAGACGCTCGATGCGGTTGGCCTGATAGCTCTCGAAGTTGCCCTCGAACCAGTACCAGTTGCCGGGGTTCTCGTCCGTACCCTCCCACGCGAGGATGTGCGTGGCCACGCGGTCGAGGAACATGCGGTCGTGGGAGATGACCACGGAGCAGCCCGGGAACTCGAGCAGCGCGCTCTCGAGCGCGGAGAGGGTCTCGACGTCGAGGTCGTTCGTGGGCTCGTCGAGCAGCAGCAGGTTGCCGCCCTGCTTGAGCGTGAGCGCGAGGTTCAGGCGGTTGCGCTCGCCGCCGGAGAGCACGCCGGCGCGCTTCTGCTGGTCCGGGCCCTTGAAGCCGAAGCTCGCCACGTAGGCGCGGCTCGGGACCTCGGTCTCGCCCACGATCATGTAGTCGTTGCCGTCGGACACGACCTCCCACAGGTTCTTATCGGGGTCGATGCCGCCGCGCATCTGGTCGACGTAGGAGATCTTGACGGTCTCGCCGATCTCCAGGCTGCCGCTCGTGAGCGGCTCGAGGCCCACGATGGTCTTGAAGAGCGTCGTCTTGCCCACGCCGTTGGGGCCGATGACGCCCACGATGCCGTTGCGCGGCAGGGTGAAGGACAGGTCGTCGATGAGCACGCGGCCGTCGAACTCCTTGTGCAGATGCTCGGCGACGAGGACCTTGGAGCCCAGGCGCGGCCCCACGGGGATGCGGATGTCCGTGTAATCGAGCTTCTGGCTCGCGCGGGCCTCGGCCTCCATCTCCTCGTAGCGGGCCAGACGGGCCTTGTTCTTGGCCTGGCGGGCCTTCGGGCTGGAGCGCACCCACTCGAGCTCGGAGGCCATGCGCTTGGCGAGCTTGGCGTCGCGCTGGCCCTGGGCGGCGATGCGCGCCGCCTTGGTCTCCAGGTAGGTGGAGTAGTTGCCCTTGTACGGATAGAGGTGGCCGCGGTCGACCTCGCAGATCCACTCCGCCACGTTGTCCAGGAAGTAGCGGTCGTGGGTGACGGCGAGGACGGCGCCGGGATAGTTCTTGAGGAAGTGCTCGAGCCACAGGACGCTCTCGGCGTCCAGGTGGTTGGTGGGCTCGTCGAGCAGGAGCAGGTCGGGCGCCTCGAGCAACAGCTTGCACAGGGCGACGCGGCGGCGCTCGCCGCCGGAGAGCACGTTCACCGGCATGTCGGAGTCGGGCAGCTGCAGCGCGTCCATGGCGACACCGAGCTTGGAGTCGATGTCCCAGCCGTCGGCGGCGTCGATCTCGTCCTGCAGACGGCCCATCTCGGCCATGAGGGCGTCCATGTCGCAATCGGGGTCGCACATCTCCTCGCCGATCTTGTTAAAGCGATCGACCTTGGCGAGGATATCGCCGAACGCCATGCGGACGTTCTCGATGACGGTCTTGTCGTCGTCCAGCGGGGGCTCCTGCTGGAGGATGCCCACGGTGTAGCCGGGGGTGAGTCGGGCCTCGCCGTTGGAGACCTCCTCGATGCCGGCCATGATCTTGAGCAGCGTGGACTTGCCCATGCCGTTGGGGCCCACGACGCCGATCTTCGCGCCCGGGTAGAACGAGAGGGAGACGTCATCCAGGATGACCTTCTCGCCGTGCGCCTTGCGCGCCTGATACATCGAGTAGATGAACTCGGCCATTGCAGCTCCGTTTCTTGCGGGGATATGCAGTCATACGGGGCCATTGTCGCATGAAACCATGAGCTGCAGGAATTCTCGATGAATTCTGCCGCAGGAGGGAGCGGCGCACCGCGGTCGGGGCGCGCCCATGAGGATGCCGTCCCCATGGGCGCGCCCTCTCGACCTCAATGTAGGGACAGTCCCCAAATCGAGATGGGCGGGAGTGCGCGGACCCCTACAGCGCGGCGAAGGCCTGATCCAGGTCCCAGATGATATCGTCGGCCGCCTCGGTGCCGATGGAGAGGCGGATGGTCGAGGGCGTGATCCCCTGCTCCGCGAGCTCCTCGGCGCTCAGCTGGGAATGGGTCGTCGTCGCAGGATGGATCACCAGGCTCTTCACGTCCGCCACGTTCGCCAGAAGGCTGAACACCCTGAGGCGGTCGATGAAGCGCCACGCCTCCTCCTGCCCGCCCGCGATCTCGAACGTGAAGATCGATCCGGCGCCCTTCGGGAAGTAGCGGAGGTACAGCTCGTGATCGGGATGATCGGGCAGGCTCGGATGGTTGACCTTCGCGACATGCGGGCTCGCCTGCAGGTACTCGACCACGCGCAGCGCGTTTTGGACATGGCGCTCGATGCGCAGGGAGAGCGTCTCCACGCCCTGCAGCAGGATCCACGCGTTGAACGGCGAGATGCACGGCCCCTCGTCGCGCAGCAGGACCGCCCGCACATACGTGGCGAGCGCGGCAGGGCCCGCCGCATCCGCGAACGATACGCCGTGGTAGCTCGGGTTGGCATCTGCTATCTGGGGGAACTTGCCGCTCGCCGCCCAGTCGAAGGTTCCGCCGTCCACGATGACGCCGCCCAGGCTCGTGCCGTGCCCGCCGAGGAACTTCGTGGCCGAGTGCACCACGACGTCCGCCCCGTGCTCGAGAGGCCGGATGAGATACGGCGTGCCGAAGGTGTTGTCCACCACCACAGGCAGGGCGTGCGCGTGCGCGAGCTCGGCGACGGCGTCGATATCGAGGATATCCGAGTTGGGATTGCCCAGGGTCTCGAGGTAGACGAGCGTCGTCTCCGGGCGGATGGCGGCCTCGACCTCGGCAAGGTCGTGGATATCGACGAAGGTCGTCTCGACGCCGAAATCCGCAAGCGTGTGCGCGAGCAGGTTGTACGTACCGCCGTAGATGGTCTTCTGCGCGACCACGTGGGCGCCGGCGCGGGCAAGGGCCTGGATGGTCAGCGTGATGGCCGCAGCGCCCGAGGCCACGGCGAGCGCGGCGACACCGCCCTCGAGCGCCGCGACGCGCTCCTCCAGCACCGCCTGGGTGGAGTTGGTCAGGCGTCCGTAGATGTTGCCGGCGTCGGCCAGACCGAAGCGGTCGGCAGCATGCTGGGAATCGCGGAACACGTAGCTGGTCGTCTGGTAGATGGGCACCGCGCGGGCGTCGGTCGCGGGATCGGGCTGCTCCTGGCCCACATGCAGCTGCAGGGTGTCGAAAGCGAAGACGTGCTCGGAGGTGTCGGCAAACGTGCTCATGGGATGCTCCTATCGGGCTGTGATTGCGCACGAGAGTGCGCGGTGAATCGGGAATTCGGGTCTCCCGGCCGCAGCCCGCAGCATCTTAGGGACGTCACCGCGTCGATCGCGACGAGGTGAGGTGCGGTGCCGATGCGGCAGGCGGTATGGGCAGCCGAGAGGACGGCATTCGCAGCATTCGCATCGGTGTGCACCTCCCTTTTATTTCCTACCTGTTTGGTGTGTTGCTGGTGAGCATGGTACGGCACGGACGGGGAGCGCGTCAATCGCGCGTCCCGCTTCGTTGCAAGCTTGTTTCCCGATGGCGGCGAGGGCGTCGGCTATCGCACCTCGCCCACCGGGGCGCACGGCATCTCGCGTCCATCGAGACGCCCGTGGGGCCGCATCGCATGGCCCCCGTCCCGCAGCGCCCTCGTTCATGTCGGCTGCGCGCCGACGGCCCGCCGTCTCCGTGCGCGCGGCGCCGGGCTGTTCGCTCAGGGCGCAAGACGGTATCATCGATGCCGTTCAACGCTCTTGCAAAGGTATCCCCATGACGAAACACCGCTTCGCGCGCATACGGTCCTTCCTCGCATCCGAGACCGTGCTGGTCATCGCCGCCCTGGCCGCACTCGTCTCCACGGCCGCCCTGCCGCTCACCCCGAAGACCGCCGGCGTCTACGCCGGCTACATCGACATGCGCACCATAGGCCTGCTGTTCTGCCTCATGACCGTTGTGGCGGGATTCGGACGAGCCGGGCTCCTCGAGCGCGTTCGCGATTGGCTCATGGGCCGCGTGGGCTCCGCCCGCAGCCTGGCGTTCGTGCTCATGAACGTCGTGTTCGCGAGCTCGATGCTCGTGACCAACGACGTCGCGCTCATCACGTTCGTCCCGCTCACCCTGGCGCTCTTCCTCGCCGCGAGTCCTCGCGCCACCATAGCGACCGTCGTCGCGCTCACCGTCGCCGCCAACCTGGGCTCCATGTGCACACCCATCGGCAACCCGCAGAACATCTACCTCGTCTCCGCCTTTGGGATGAACCTGGGCGCCTTCTTCGCAACGATGCTCCCCTTCGGCGCCGTCAGCTACCTGGCGTGCGCGGCGCTCGTCCTGTTCGTCCCCGCCGAGGACGTCGCGTCGGAGCGCAGGCTCGGACCCTCCCCCATCGACCGCAAGCTGCTCGTCCTGTACCTGATGCTCTTTTTGGCCTGCCTTGCCTGCGTAGGACGCCTCATCGGATGGGAGGTGTGCTGCGTCGCCGTGATCGCGGGCTGCCTCGCGCTCGACCGGCGCGTCTTCGCCGCCGTCGACTACAGCCTCCTCGCGACGTTCGTGTGCTTCTTCGTGTTCGTGGGAAACCTCAAGCACATCGAGCCCATGGTCACGCTCGTGGGCGGCTTGCTCCAGGGACGTGAGGTCATGGTGTCCGCGCTCGCGAACCAGGTCGTCAGCAACGTGCCTGCCGCGATCATGCTTTCGGGATTCACCGACAACGCGCGTGCGCTGCTCGTCGGCACCAACATCGGGGGCCTCGGGACACCGGTCGCCAGCCTGGCGAGCCTCATCTCGCTGCGCATCTACGCCAAGATGCCCCATGCTCGAACAGGTCGCTACCTTGCCTGGTTCACCGCCGCGAACATCGCGCTGCTCGTGCCGCTGCTTGCTCTCGCGCCGCTCTTGATGGGCTAGCCGATGGGCGCCCCCTCATGATGGGCCTGGGCCAAGCCCTCGCGGCGAGAGGGCACGCCCCCTCTGGCGCGGGGACCCTGTCATCCGCCGCGGAACCGGGTCTCGGATTGAAACCTCAATTCGGTGCCTTTCCCCTTTCTGAGACCAGTCCCCTCAATTCGGTGCCTGTCCCCTTTTTCAGCGCGGCCAACGAAAAAAAAAGGGTGCCCGATCGCTCGGACGCCCTTGCAGCAAGTCAGCTGAACGCGAGGCTCTTACATGCCCTCGTGGAAGGTACGGGAGATGACCTCGTCCTGCTGCTCCTTGGTGAGGTTATGGAAGTTGACCGCATAGCCGGACACGCGGATGGTGAGCTGCGGGTACTTCTCGGGGTGAGCCTGGGCGTCGAGCAGCGTGTCGCGGTTGAACACGTTGACGTTCAGGTGGTGGCCACCCTTCTCGGCGTAGGCATCGAGCATGCCCACGAGGTTATCGGCCTGTGCCTGGGGGACGTCTGCAACCTTCATGTGTGCCTCCTTGATCGGATGCGCGCGGGCAGCCTCGCCTCTCTCGTCGATTCGCTCCGCGCAAAGTGTTACTAGGATTATATCCTATAGATGGTGCTTCGCGGGTGTCTTTTTGCATCCGCGAAGCACCGGGACGGACCCGCGCGACATCAAGGCAGCGAGGGCCCGTCCGCCGTTCGCAGCTACTCGCCGTCGACAGCGCCCTCGGGAGCCGAGGAGTCGGTGCAGTCGCAGCAGGGAGCGACGTTCTCGATCTCGATGTCGCCAGAGAGATCGAGGTCGCCGAAGAACACCTGGTCCTCCTTGCCGAGCGCCCCCGGCACGATGGAGAAGGTGTTGGAGATGCCGTCCTGGGCGTCGCGGAACGGGAGCTTGGACACGGAGGACAGCGAGGCGATGGCGCCGTGGGTGTCGCGCTGGTGCATGGGGTTGGCACCCGGGGCGAACGGCACGCCGGCCTTGCGGCCGTCAGGCGTGGCACCGGTCTTCTTGCCATACACGACGTTGGAGGTGATGGTGAGCACCGAGGTCGTGGGCACGGAGTTGCGGTACGTGTCGTTCATGCGGATGTACTCCATGAACTGGTGCACGATGTCGTGGGCGATGGCGTCGACGCGGTCGTCGTCGTTGCCGTACTTGGGGAAGTCGCCCTCGATCTCGAAGTCCACGATGACGCCCTGCTCGTCGCGGACCGGGTGCACCTTGGCGTACTTGATCGCGGAGAGGGAGTCGGCCACGACGGAGAGGCCGGCGATGCCCGTGGCGAACCAGCGGTGGACGTGCTTGTCGTGCAGGGCCATCTGGATGCGCTCGTAGCAGTACTTGTCATGCATGTAGTGGATGATGTTCAGCGAGTTGACGTACACGCCGGCCAGCCACTGCATCATGTCCTTGTACTTGCTCATGACGTCGTCGTAATCGAGCGTGTCGCCCTCGACGGCGCGGTACTTCGGGCCGACCTGCTTCTTGGAGACCTCGTCGACGCCGCCGTTGAGCGCGTAGAGGAGGCACTTGGCCAGGTTGGCGCGGGCGCCGAAGAACTGCATCTCCTTGCCGACGCGCATGGAGGACACGCAGCAGGCGATCGCGTAGTCGTCGCCGTGGTAGACGCGCATGAGGTCGTCGTTCTCGTACTGGATGGACGAGGAGGCGATGGAGGCCTTGGCGCAGAACTCCTTGAAGCCCTTGGGCAGGTGGGTGCTCCACAGGACGGTAAGGTTCGGCTCGGGGCTGGTGCCCATGTTCTCGAGGGTGTGGAGGTAGCGGAAGCTCATCTTGGTGACGAGGGTGCGGCCGTCGACGCCCATGCCGCCGATGGACTCGGTGACCCACTGCGGATCGCCGGAGAACAGGTTCTGGTACTCGGGGGTACGGGCGAACTTCACCATGCGCAGCTTCATGATGAAGTGATCCACGAACTCCTGGATCTGCTCCTCGGTGAAGGTGCCGTTAGCGAGGTCGCGCTCGGCGTAGATGTCGATGAAGGTCGAGGTGCGGCCGATGGACATGGCGGCACCGTTCTGCTCCTTGACGGAAGCGAGGTAGCCGAGGTACATCCACTGGATGGCCTCCTGCGTGTTGGCGGCAGGACGGGAGATGTCGAAGCCGTAGATGCAGCCGAGCTCCTTGAGCTCGCCGAGGGCGCGGATCTGCTCCTGCAGCTCCTCGCGGTCGCGGATGTTCTCCTCGGTCATGACGACCGGGGTGGAAGCCTTCTGCTGCTCCTTGTCGCGGATCAGCGCGTCGACGCCGTAGAGGGCCACGCGGCGGTAGTCGCCGATGATGCGGCCGCGGCCGTAGCCGTCGGGCAGGCCCGTGATGATGTGGGCGGAGCGGCAGGCGCGCATCTCGGGGGTGTAGACGTCGAAGACGCCGGCGTTGTGGGTCTTGCGCTCGTAGGTGTACTCATGCACGACGTCGGGGTCGATCTCGTAGCCGTGCTGGGCCGCAGCCTGCATGGAGATGCGGATGCCGCCGTTGACGTGCAGCGCGCGCTTCAGGGGCTTGTCGGTCTGAAGGCCGACGATGGTCTCGAGCTCGGGGTGCTCGGCATCGATGTAGCCGGCCTGGTGGCTGGTGATGCCGGTGATGACCTTGGTGTCCATATCCAGGACGCCGCCCTGCTCGCGCTCCTTGAGCATGAGGCCCATGACCTCGTCCCAAAGCTTGACGGTGCGCTCGGTCGGACCGGCCAGGAAGGACTCGTCACCCTCGTAGGGGGTGTAGTTCTTCTGGATGAAGTCGCGGACGTCGACCTCGATCTGCCAGTTGCCTCCGTTGAAGCCTTCCCATGCTTCCTGCATTGAATAACCACGCTCCTCGCGGGTCGTGTGCGGACACGAGCAGACGAGCCGCACTGCCAATTGGGAGTGTCTCCCGAGGAGCGCTGAGGTGCGCAAAGCCTGCAAACGGTAGCCGTCTCTCTCATACGGACCGTCGCAATGTGCCTTCCACACAGCGTTTTCAACCGCTCACCGAGAATACGTAGCGAGCATAGCACAAGTTTTACGTTCTGATTACAAGTCAACTGGAGCAAACTGGCCAAATCTTGGTCTTTCGCTGTTTCCCGCAGATAGCGCCGCGGAGCGGCCGGGACCGCCCAAGGCAGCCGGGTCGCCTACAGCTTGCGCAATGAGCGGACCGACCTTAGCGACTCGACGATTTCAGGCAAGCGCGTTCCGGCCTGGGCCTGCACGGCAGCCTCGAAGGCGCCTTCGACGAAGGGGCAGTCAACCACGATGCAGCGCGGGTCGGGACGATCGGCGAGCACCATGCGCGACGTGAGCGCCGAGGACCCCAGGTCGGGAATCAAGATGACGCCGTCGACCGTGCGGGACGGGATGGGAGCATCCGGAAGGGGCGCCCGCTCCGCGGAATCCCCTCCAACAAGATCGAAGCTGCGCAGGGCCTCGACGATCCTGCCGTAGCTCGCACCGAGCCCGCCCGACCGGTTGCCGCCGGCGAGCGCGACCGGGACGTCCGGCGCGCAGGTGGCGATGAACTCCGCCGTCGCCTGGGCGAGCGAGGGCGTATGGGAGACAAGTACGATGCCGATCATGGGCCTTCCTTTCCGTACAGCACCCATGGTACCCGCACGGAGCCCTCTCATGCAGCCAAGCGGCAACGCGTCGGCGCACACGGGCGACGGCGCCGGCGGGCGCGGACTTCCCCGAAGCGGCACCCGCGCGCCAAAGGGGCCCTTCTAAGCGGCACCCGCGCGCCAAAGGGGTATGTCCCCGCCGGCACGCCCCCGGCGCGCTGCGTCCCCCGACCTGCCGTGTCGTCCTTCCGTCGTTTGCGCACGGTTTGTGGATTCGGCAGGACGGCTGGGCGGCGTGGCATAGACGACCCCGATGCGCGGTACAAGCGGGATGGTGCTCAAAGACGCCGGATACCCGGCGACAGGAAACGGAGCTGATACACCATGCGCCACAAGAAGATGGCATCCAAGACCGATGACTCCCCTCACCTCGCCCAGAAGGTGACCCAGAGCGTGCGATCGCTCAAGCGCGCCTACGCGAGCGCCTGGCGAACGAACCTCAAGAAGGCGGCTGCCGCCCAGAAGGAGCCGACGGAAGAGACCGTCTGGCGTCCGCGTCCCTACGCCGCATCGATTTAGGGAACACGCGCTTACACCGATCTCTCGCTTCCCCCCTCGCCGCCCCGCGCCACACGCCGCGGGGCGGTTTTTCATGCATCGGGTGAACACAGCCGTCGACCGCTCCGCTCATCGCGCCGGATCGGACCGGGAGCTCCCCGCGCTCAACAAGAGAACGGGCACGCCGAAGCGCGCCCGCCTGGGAGGATGGCCCTCTTGGAAGCCGCATAGCCCACCGCGAGAAGCCTTCCGGGTCCTCGGAACTCGCCGTGCTCCGTTAGCCCTTGTACACGACGCGGCCGTCGGAGACCGTGTAGAGCACCTTGGACTCGTTGATCTCCATGGGGTCGATATCGAGAAGGTTCTTGTCCAGGACCACGATGTCGGCCTTCTTGCCCACCTCGATGGTGCCCACCATGTCCTCCATGAAGTTCTGGTACGCGGAGTTCTTGGTGTAGATCTCCAGCATCTGGTACGGCGTGAGCGCCTGGGCGGACCAACGGGTCATGTCGGTCTCCTCCTCGCCCTCGAACGGGCTGTTGCGCGTGACGCCGATCTCCAGCTCGTCGGTCACCACGTACGGGGTCACCGGGGTATCCGACGCGCCCGTGATGTGGACGCCGGCCTCGTGCATCTTCTTGACCGGGTACATGGCGTCGGCGCGCTCCTTGCCGATATAGGAGACCTCGAGCTCGTACAGCGGATCGCCGTACATCCACAGGAACTGCAGCGAGGCGATGATGTCGTTATCGGCCATGCGCTGGATGTCCTCATCGGTGATGGCGCAGACGTGCGTGATGGTGTGGCGATGGTCGCGCTCGCCGTTGGCCTCGATGGCCTCGAGA
>DBFEBE010000064.1:0-12932 GCA_048318985.1 Collinsella sp. | reverse complement strand
TCGATTCCGGGTTCGGGGCGCGGCGGCGCGGGGCGTCCGCATATACCCCCGAGGCGGGCGCGGACGTCGTCGTCGAGGTCGAGCTCACCAGGGAGCAGGCGCGCAACGGCGCGCGCCGGGCGGTCAAGTACCGTCGCTACGAGCCCTGCACCCATTGCGGTGGAAGCGGCTCCGTTTCCACCGAGACGGCCCATACCTGCCCCTCGTGCGGCGGTCGCGGCTCGATGGAGGTCGACCTGTCGGGAATCTTCGGCGCCGGGACGTTCCAGACCGTCTGCCCCGAGTGCGGCGGCAGCGGGCGCGTCATCTCCGATCCCTGCCCCGATTGCGGCGGAAGCGGACGCGTTCCGGTCGTGACCGAGGCCGTCGTCGAGTTCCCCGCCGGCACCCATGACGGCGACACGGTCCGGCTGGGGTCGATGGGCCATGCCGGCACCAACGGGGCCGAGGGGGGAGACCTCGTCGGGCGTGCGCGCGTTACCGCCGAGCGCCTATCTCCCGCCACGGCGCGCGCGTTCTACTGGGTGGGCTTCCTCGTCCCGTTCCTGGTGTTCTCCGCCGTCCAGGGCGTGTTCTCCCTCATCACGCTGCTGTGCCTCGTTCCCCTCGTGTCGTCCTTGGCGCTCGTCGCGCGCGACGACATCTTCCATAAGACGGGGGTCTGGTGGAAGCGCGCCTTGTCGCAGGTGCTGAACGGAGCCGTCAACGGCGTCTTCCTCGCGCTCATAGCCTCGAGCTTCGCCTCGTGCAGCCAGCGGGTCATGCTCGCGCCCTACGGGTACGGCTACTGAGCTCCGAGGGCGCCTTGCGCCTAGGGTTCGCCACTTTGGGTATATCAAGTAGGCCCGTCGCCCGGCGGGACCAAGTCGTATGATCGGGGAAGGTTCTCTATCGTGTCGGATTCAAAGGATTACTACGAGATTCTCGGCGTCGACCGTGACGCCGATGCACGCACCATCAAGCGATCGTTTCTCAAAAAGGCCCGTCAGGTCCATCCCGATGTTTCCGACGACCCCGATGCCGAGGAGAAGTTCAAGGAGCTGAACGAGGCGTATTCGGTCCTGTCCGATGAGCAGAAGCGCGCGAATTACGACCGTTACGGCACCGCTGACGGCCCCATGGGCGGGGGGTACGTCGATTTCAGCGATATCTTCGGCGGCATGGGCGTCGACGACATCTTCTCTTCGTTCTTCGGTGGTGCCGGCGGCGGCCGCGCCGGCCGCCAGCAGCGCCGCGCCGGGCGCGACATGGCGATCTCGCTTTCCGTCTCGCTGGAGGAGGCGGCCTCGGGCTGCAAGAAGACCATCAGCTTCGACCGCCTCGCCCCGTGTGAAGACTGCGGCGGGTCCGGTGCGGCAGAGGGTGCGCAAGAGGTCGAGTGCGCTCGATGCCATGGAACCGGCTACGTCACCACCTATCAGAGGTCGATCTTCGGCCAGGTCCAGTCGAGCTCCCCTTGCCCCGATTGCCAGGGCGAGGGCACCGTCATCGACCGGCCGTGCGATATGTGCGACGGCCAGGGCCGCACCCCGACGCACGAGAAGATCGATATCGACATTCCCGCCGGCATCGCGACCGGCCGGCAGCTGCGCGTGCGCGGCTACGGCGAGGCGGGATTCCGCGGCGCCTCCTGCGGCGACCTCATCGTCACCATCCAGGTCACCGAGCACGATCGCTTCACGCGCTCCGGCGACGACCTGCTGTGCGACGCGCACGTCTCCATCGCCCAGGCGGCGCTTGGCTGCGATATCGAGGTCGACGGCATCATGGATGGCGAGCGCGCACGGGTCTCGATTCCCGCCGGCACCCAGTACGGCGACGTCGTGACCGAGGATGGATTCGGTATGCCCCGGTCCGGAGCCGGCTCCTCCAAGGTCCGCGGCCGACTGCTCGTCCGGGTTCTCGTGGACGTGCCCACGAAGCTCAGCGCCGCCCAGCGCGAGGCCCTCGAGCGGTTCGCCGAGGCCTCCGGCGACGATGTCGCTCACAAGAAGTCCGTGGGGGATCGCATACGCGACGCCATCGACGACATGCTCGACTAGGCGGTGCACCGTGAGCGTCCCCTGCGTTTCCGTCGTCAATCTCGGCTGCCGCGTCAACCGCGTAGAGAGCGATCGGATCTGCCGCGATCTTTCCGCGCGCGGAATCGACCTCGTCGAAGAGGGCCAAGCCGATGTTGTCGTCATCAATACCTGCGCCGTCACCGGTGAAGCCGAGGCGAAGACCCGCAAGGCGGTTCGCCATGCCCTCGGGCTTCCGCGCGAGCCCCGCGTGGTGGTGACCGGCTGCGTCGTCAACCTCCATCCCGACGAGCTGTGCGACCTCTCCCCCCGCGTGGTCGCCGAGCCCTCCAAGATCGATGTCGCGGACCGGGTATGCGAGCTCCTCTCCTGGCACCCGGACGCCGACGTCGCGGGGTGCCTCGATTCCGATGGGCTGCTCGGCCGGAGCCGGCTGGGCGTCAAGATCCAAGACGGGTGCAACAACCGCTGCACGTACTGCATCGTCTGGAAGGCGCGCGGTCCCGAGCGAAGCGTTCCCGTGGACGCCGTGGTCGAGCAGGTCCGCGCCGCAGAGTCCGCCGGAGTCCCCGAAGTCGTACTCACCGGGGTCAACCTGGGGGCATATTCCGCGGTGGGCGCCGACGGGTCCGCATGCGGCCTCGTGGCCCTCATCGAGGCAATCCTCGATAGGACCGCCATCGAGCAGGTTCGCCTCTCGTCCATCGAGCCGATGGACGTCACGGACGATCTGATCGAATGCATTGCCGCCCATGCCGACCGTATCGCCCCCTTCCTGCACCTCCCTGTGCAGTCGGGTTGCAGCGCCACCCTGTCCCGCATGGGCCGCCCGTATACGGCCGGCGATTTCGAGGCCGCCGTCGAGCGGATTCGGTCGAAGGTCCCGTCATGCGGGATCTCCGGCGACCTGATCGTCGGGTTTCCCGGTGAGACGGAATCCGAGTTCGAATCGACGCGGGCGTTCGTCGAGCGCGTCGGGTTCTCGCGCCTCCACGTCTTCCGCTACAGCGCGCGCCCCGGGACCCCCGCGGCCTCCATGCCCGACCAGGTGCGCCCGGAGGTGATGGCCCGTCGTTCCGCCGTCATTCGCGATCTCGTCGCCCAGTCCGCGCTCGGCGATGCGCGCTCTCGAATCGGATCGCGCGAGCGCGCCGTGCTCGAGTACGGGAACCGCGGCACGCTCGGGTCGTTCCATCGCGTCGTGGTGGACGGTGTTCCCGAGGACGCCCCCACCGGCATCCTCGACGTCGTCATCGAATCTATCGACGGGTCGGGCGCCCTGCACGCGCGGCCCGTCGTCGGGTCCGAGCTGTGATGGGGGAGACGATGTCCGGCACCTCATCCATTGTCCTGCGCGTGCCTCAGGGGATCGACTGCGTCCGCGCGTTCGGCGCCGGCGACACCGTCCTCCGCGCATTGGAGCGGGAACTCGATGCCCGTCTCGTCGTTCGCGGGGACCGCGTGCTCGTGGACGGCGCCACCGCGTCCGTCGAGCTCGCTGCGCGCTGCATCGAATCGATCTTCAGGCGGGCCGCCCAGGGTGGCGCCGTCGATGCGTCGGATGCCGCGAGGCTCGTGCGCTTCCATCGCGACGGCCAGGGGACCTCGGGTGCACCCGACGACCGCATCCTCGCGCATCGCGGCCGCATCATCCGCCCCAAGACCCCGGGGCAGGCCGCGTATGTCGAGGCAATGCGCTCGCATACGCTCTCGTTCTGCTTCGGGCCCGCCGGTACGGGCAAGACCTATCTTGCCATGGCCCTCGCCGTCGCCGCGCTGCGCCGCCGCGAATGCGGCCGCATCGTGCTCACCCGTCCGGTCGTCGAGGCGGGCGAGAGCCTCGGCTTTTTGCCCGGAACGCTCGAGGAGAAGGTCGACCCCTATGTCCGCCCGCTCCTCGATGCGCTGTACGACATGATGGACGCCGAGGATATCGCGCGTGCGCTCGACGAGGGGACGATCGAGATCGCCCCGCTCGCGTACATGCGCGGCAGGACGCTGAACGACGCGTTCGTCGTGCTCGACGAGGCGCAGAACACCACGCCGGAGCAGATGAAGATGTTCCTCACGCGCCTGGGGTTCAACGCGCGGTTCGTCGTGACCGGGGACCTCACGCAGCGCGACCTCGTGGGCCGACGCGGGGGCCTCTACGATATCGAGACTATCTTGTCGGGCGTCGATGACATCGCATTCGTGCATCTCGACCGGTCGGATGTCGTGCGACATGAGCTCGTGGGCCGCATCGTCGAGGCGTACGAGCGCTATGATGAACGTCGTGACCGCATGGACGCGGCGCGCGGTGATAGAAGGGAAGGTCGGGATGGCTGCGCTCATCGCTAACGACGGCGACCTCGATATGCTTGTCGAGGAGTCGCTCATCTGCGCCGCTGTGGATGCGGTGCTCGCCCATGAGGGCGTGGGACGCGACGTCAACGTCTCGGTCTCCTTCGTCGGGCCCGAAGAGATGCGCGGCCTCAACGCCGCGTGGCGCGGGATCGATGCTCCCACCGACGTCCTCTCGTTCGAGTGCGACTCCCCGTTCGATGACGAGATCCCCGCTGACGAGCCCGTCGAGTTGGGCGATGTCATCCTGTGCCCCGAGGTCATCGCGGCCCAGGCCCCCGAATTCGATTCCACGCCTGGCGAGGAGTGCCTGCTCATGCTCGTGCACGGCATGTTCCACCTCCTTGGATACGACCACGTCGACACGCAGGGGTCCGAGGAGATGGAGACCGGCGAGCTCGCCGTCCTTCGCCTCCTCGCCGAGGGCCGCGGGTTGGATCCCGACGCCGTCCGCATCGGCCCCATGACCCGCCATCTCGACGACTGACCCGCTATCTGAAAGGCACACGGACCATGATTCCCGGCTCATCCTCAGACCATCCCTCCTTCCTTCGTTCGTTCGGCTACGCAATGGAGGGCTTTGCTACGGCGGTCAAGACGGAGCGCAACATCAAGGTGATGCTCGCCGCCGGCGTCGCGGCCGTCGCCGCCGGTTTTCTGATCGGCCTGACGGCCGTGGAGTGGTGCCTCATCGCACTCTGTTGCGGCATGGTGATCTTCGCCGAGCTCTGCAACACCGCGATGGAAGCGATCGTCGACCTTGCGACGCAGGAGCTCCATCCTCTCGCCAAGCGGGCCAAGGACATCGCCGCGGCGAGCGTCTACACGCTCTCCATCACCGCCGCGGTCATCGGCGTCATCGTGTTCGCCCGCGCGCTCGGCTTCATCGCCTAGCCGCAGAACCCCTTCATACGAGGAGACCACATGGAAGATATCATTGAGTTCGACCCCTTCGAGAACTTGAGCGATGAGGAGCTCGACGCCCTGGCCGACGTCGAGGGGGAGGGGATGGTGCCGACCGTCGGGGATGGCTTCCGCTCCGGTTTCGTCGCGTTGGTCGGCAGGCCCAACGTCGGCAAGTCCACGCTCCTGAACGCCTGCTTCGGCCAGAAGGTCGCGATCGAGTCCCCGGTCGCCCAGACGACCCGAAGGCGCATGCGCGCCGTCGTGAACCGTGACGACTTCCAGCTCGTATTCGTTGACACGCCGGGAATCCACAAGCCGAAAGACGGCCTGGGGGGCGAGTTGAACCGCAGCGCCCTCATGGAGCTCTCCGATGTGGACGTCGTCGCGTTTCTCATCGATGCAACCAAGCCCGTCGGCCGCGGGGACGCCTGGGTCGCGGGGCGCGTCAAGAAGTCCCCGGCGGTCAAGATGCTCGTGGTCACGAAGGCCGACCGCGCCAACCCCGAATCGGTCATGAGCCAGATCGCTGCGGCCCACGAGCTCATGGACTTCGATGAGGAGATCGTGGTGTCTGCGACGGAGGGCTTCAACGTCGAGCAATTCATCCAGCTCGTTGCGAGCTACCTCCCCGCCGGGCCAAAATGGTTCCCCGATGACATGGGGGTCGATGCGACCGATGAGACCCTCGTGGCGGAATTCGTCCGCGAGAAGGTGCTCCTCCGCACCCGGGAGGAGATACCTCACTCCGTCGGCGTTCTCTGCGACTCCTTCGAGCAGGAGAAGCGTCTGCTCCGTATCCACGCGACCGTCTACGTCGAGCGGGAGGGCCAGAAGGGCATCATCATCGGTAAGGGCGGTGAGATGATCAAGCATATCGGCACCGACGCCCGCCGCGACCTCGAGCGCATCTTCGGCTGCAAGGTCCTGCTCCTGCTCGACGTCAAGGTGAAGCCGGGTTGGCGCGACGACGCGCGCGAGATCCGCCGATTCGGCTACAACGCCGAGGACTGAGGCCTCGCCGTGCCCGGGACGCGCACCTACCGCACGACCGCCATCGTGCTCGGACGCACCAAGCTCAAGGAGACCGACCTCATCCTGACGCTCATCACGCAAGATGGACGCCAGGTGCGCGCGGTCGCCAAGGGCGCGCGCAAGCCCGGAAGCCGGCTCGCCGCGCGGTGCGAGCTCGCTTGCTGCTGCGATATGCTGCTTGCCCATGGCAGGACCCTCGACATCGTGTCGCAGGCAGAGCTTCTCGAGGCCCCCTTGGGAGCGTCGCCCGACTACGACCTGCTCTGCGCCGCTTCCGCGGTATGCGAGGCGGCTCGCCTGTGCTGCTATGAGGACGCGGTCGACCCGTTCGTCTTCGCGATCACCCGCGCCTTGCTCTCGAAGCTGGGGTCCGTCCCGGTTGACGGGCCCCATCTTGACCTTCTCGTGGCGGCATACGTCTTCAAGGTCCTTTCCCATATCGGATATCGCCCCGACCTCTCGTCGTGCGTCGCATGCGGGGATCCCGACCTGGGCTACTTCTCCGCGACCATGGGCGGGCTCCTGTGCCCGTCCTGCGCGCGCGGTGTCGCCGGGGCCGAGCGGGTCGACAGCGCTTGCGTCGCCATGCTTCGATCCTGCCTCGATCTTCGTTTCGACGAGCTGCTCGCCCTGGGCGTCGATGGGCCCCGAGCCGCGTTCGTGCTCGGCCTCTCCCATGTCTGGGCCGCGACGCACCTCGACGCGCGGATGCGCGCGTTCGAATTTCTTTTGGGGCGGTAGCCCCGCGCGGGTTCTCGCGGGCCGAATCATGCACGTTACATGCAGGTATAGTGAAGACGGATACCTATGGTATCATTCGTCAGCGTACTACCTCGGGCCTAGATGCGCGCTGCTCCAGCGGCTTCCCGGCTTGAGGCGAATATCGGATGCGTCGGCTGCTCGCCGCGCGTCCCGACCAGAAAGGTGAAATCATGACGATTTCCAAGGAGCGCAAGGCGGAGCTTACCGCGCAGTTCGGCAAGAACGCCGCCGACACCGGCAACCCGAAGGTCCAGGTCGCCATCCTGACCGAGCGCATCCGCGAGCTCACCGAGCACATGAAGTCCCACCAGAAGGACTTCCACACCCGTCGTGGCCTGCTCATGCTCGTCGGCCGTCGCCGTCGTCTTCTGTCCTACATCAAGAAGAACGACATCTTCGAGTACCGCGAGCTCATCAAGGAGCTCGGCATCCGCGACAACATTCAATAAGTCGTGCATGCAGGGGGCGCCGTTTCGCGGCGCCCCTTTTCATGTAAGGGGCGGTGACGCCATCATGGTCGCCCCTACACCGATCGACGGGAGGGTCCCGTCGACCTTAAGAAGCCCGCGCGCAAGGGGCGCGTGGGGATAGGAGAGAAATGTCACTCGTAAGCAAGACCTTTGACCTGTTCGGCAAGACCTACGTGCTCGAGGCCGGCGAGCTCGCCCGCCAGGCGACCGGCGCGGCCGTCGTCAAGCAGGGCGACTCCACCGTCCTCACCACGGTGGTCGTGTCCAAGGAGCGCAAGAACTACGACTTCTTCCCGCTCACCGTCGACTTCAACGAGAAGATGTACGCCGCCGGCCGCATTCCGGGAGGCTACCTCAAGCGCGAGGGCCGACCCAGCGAGAAGGCGACCCTCACGGCACGTATGATCGACCGTCCCATCCGCCCGAGCTTCCCGGACGGTTTCCGCAACGAGGTCCAGGTCGTCGCCAGCCCGCTCGTCGCCGACCAGACCAACCCGGTCGACGTCATCTGCGTCATGGGCGCCTCGCTCGCCATGACCATCGGCGGCGTGCCCTTCGAGGGCCCGCTGGCCTGCGTCCGCATCGGCCGCGACACCGAGACGGGCGAGTTCATCGTCAACCCCACGTATGAGGAGCGCGAGAGCTCCGATCTCGACCTCGAGCTTGCCGGTACGCGCGACTTCATCTCCATGGTCGAGGCAGGCGCGGACGAGGTGTCCGAGGAGGACATGCTCGCCGCCTTGCAGTTCGGCCAGGAAGCGATCGGCGCCTTCTGCGACGCCCAGCTCGAGTTCGTCGCGGAGTGGGAGCGCGTCAACGGCCCGATCGTCAAGCGCGAGTACCCGCTCGACGAGCCCGTCGAGGAGGTCCACGAGCGGGTCTTCGCCCATTACGACGAGATGGCGGCCGCCCTCCGCGATGCCGACAAGCAGTCCCGCCAGGACAAGGTCGCAGACCTCAAGGAGGCCATTCGCGCCGAGTTCACCGAGGAGGAGCAGCTCGTCTGGGAGCGCGAGATCCCGGTGAACCTCAAGAAGCTCGAGAAGACCGCCATGCGCCGCATGGTCGTCGAGACCGGCGAGCGCGTCGACGGCCGCGCCGCCGACGAGATTCGACCCATCATGGTGAAGGGCGACTACCTGCCGCTCGTCCACGGTTCCGGTCTGTTCCAGCGCGGTCAGACCCAGGTGCTCTCCGTCCTTTCGCTCGGCATGCTGAACGAGGGCCAGCGCCTCGACACCATCGAGCCGGTCGAGGGCAAGCGCTACATGCACCATTACAACTTCCCGCCGTTCTGCACCGGCGAGACCGGCCGCATGGGCTCCCCGAAGCGCCGCGAGATCGGCCACGGCAACCTTGCCGAGCGCGCCCTGCTTCCCGTTCTCCCCGATGAGAACGAATTCCCGTACGCCATCCGCGTCGTGTCCGAGGTCATGGAGTCCAACGGCTCCTCTTCCATGGCGTCCACCTGCGGCAGCTGCCTTGCCCTCATGGACGGCGGCGTGCCCATCAAGCGCCCGGTCTCCGGCATCGCCATGGGCCTCATCCAGGAGGAGGGCGAGACCGTCGTCCTGTCCGACATCCAGGGCATCGAGGACTTCCTCGGCGACATGGACTTCAAGGTGACCGGCACCGAGCGCGGCATCACCGCGCTGCAGATGGACAACAAGGCCACCGGCCTCACGTTCGACATCCTCCGCCGTGCGCTCGAGCAGGCCAAGGAGGGCCGCGCGTTTATCCTGGGCAAGATGCTCGACGTCGTCCCCGCCCCGCGTGAGGAGACCCGCGCCACCGCGCCCAAGATCCAGACGATCACCATCCCCGTCGACAACATTCGCGACGTCATCGGTTCCGGCGGCAAGGTCATCCGCGGTATCCAGGACGAGACCGGCGCCTCCATCGATATCCAGGAGGACGGCACCATCTACGTCGGCGGCACGGGCGAGTCCGTGGCCGCGGCGATCGAGCGCATCGAGCTCATCGTCAAGGTCCCCGAGGTGGGCGAGGAGTACGCCGGCCGCGTCGTCTCCATCCAGCCCTTCGGCGCCTTCGTCAACCTGCTTCCGGGCAAAGACGGCCTGCTCCACATCTCTCGCGTCGCCAACGGCCGCGTCGAGAAGGTCGAGGACGTCCTCAACGTCGGCGATGAGGTCAAGGTCAAGGTCATCGAGATCGACGACCGCGGCAAGATCTCCCTCGATCGCCTCGAGAAGCCCGATGCGCCCGAGGGCTCCGCTCCTTCCGGCCATGAGCGCCGCGAGCGCGGCGACAGGCCCGGTCGCGAGCGCCGCGAGCGCGGCGGCCGCGAGCGCGGACCGCGCCGCCCCGGCGACAACGGCGGCAGGACGCCCCGTCGCCATCACGACGCATAGCCGTCGCCGTATCCTATAGCGCTTCCCGCGCCATCGCGCGGGCGTTGGGCTCATCAGGGGCCCCGGCAATGCCGGGGCCCTTTCCATGCGTCGACTCCCTGCCCGGTCCCCCGGAATCGCGCACCGTGTTTCACGCTGACGCGGGGCGTCGTGTTTCCTTCATGCATCCTCGTGCTTGCATGAATGCCTGTTCTATCTGTTGGTAAAATGCAATCTATATGTGCCGTCGCTCTGACGGCAATCTGGGATCTGTGCGGACGTACCGGCCCTAACCCAAGCCGACTCCGCTTATGTTTCTATCAGCTTCACCGAAAGGAGCACATACACGCTTATGGCAGCTACAACTAAGAAGAAGGCAGCGCCGCTCCGCATCATTCCGCTGGGCGGCCTTGACGGCATCGGCAAGAACATGACGGCTATCGAGTGCGGCCAGGACATGATCCTCATCGACGCCGGCCTCATGTTCCCCGACGACTCCCAGCCCGGTATCGACCTGGTGCTTCCCGACTACACCTATGTCCTCGAGAACGAGGACAAGCTGCGCGGCATCGTCATCACGCACGGCCATGAGGACCACACCGGTTCGCTTCCGTACCTGCTTCAGGACCTCAACAACAAGGTCCCCATCTTCTCGAGCAAGCTGACGCTCGGCTTCATCGAGGGCAAACTGGCCGAGTTCCGTATCCGCGCGCCCAAGTTCCGCGAGGTCCATGGCGGCAGCCACGTCAACCTCGGGTGCATCTCCGTCGACTTCTTCTCGATGACGCATTCCATCCCCGGGGCGCTCGGCGTGTTCATCCGCACGCCTCAGGGCACCGTCATGCACACGGGCGACTTCAAGCTCGACCAGACGCCCATCGACGGCGTGACTCCCGACTACGCGGCGATCAACAAGTTCGCTAAGCAGGGGATCGACCTGCTGCTTTCCGACTCCACCAACGCGACCGTCCCGGGTTTCACCCGGTCTGAGGCCGAGGTCGGCCCCTCGCTGTACGCGGCGATCAAGGATGCTCCGGGCCGCGTGTTCGTCGCGTCCTTCTCCAGCCATATCCACCGTCTCCAGCAGATCTGCGACGCTGCCAAGAAGTGCGGTCGCAAGATCGTGGTCACCGGCCGCTCCATGCTCACCAACACCCGCGTCGCGCGGGAGCTCGGCTATCTCAAGGTCGACGAGTCCGATATCATCGATGCCTACGACATCAACAACCTTCCCGAGAACAAGATCGTCGTCATGTGCACCGGATCCCAGGGCGAGCCGCTCTCCGCGCTTTCCCGCATGGCCAACGGGGAGCACAAGACCCTGTCCATGCACGACGGCGACACGGTCATCATCTCGGCCACGCCGATTCCCGGCAACGAGAAGGGCGTCCAGGGGGTCATCAACAGCCTCGCCAAGATCGGCTGCGACGTGTACGACAAGAACCGCACGCTCGTCCACGTCTCCGGTCATGGCAGCCAGGAAGAGCTCAAGCTGATGCTCGCCATGACGCATCCCACGTACTTCATGCCGGTCCACGGAGAGGCCGTGCACCTGCGAGCCCACGCCCGCCTCGGTCGCAAGCTGGGTATCCCCCGCGAGAACATCTTCATCATGGACAACGGCGACACGCTCGAGATGCGCGGCGGCGTCGTGAAGCGCGGCCCCTCGGTCGAAAGCGGCGTCGTCTACGTCGACGGCCTGCGCATCGGCGATACCGACCCCATCGTTCTGCGAGATCGCCAGAAGCTCGCAAACGACGGCATGGTCACCGCGGTCGCCATCGTCTCGCTCAAGCGCAAGAAGGTCGATGCCATCGAGTTCTCCGGCCGCGGCGTGTCCTTCACGATCGATGACGCCTTCTCCGCGGACGCCTCCGCCTCCGTCCTTAAGACCATCGAGAAGGGCTCCTTCAACTACACGAGCAGCGGGACCGATGCGATCCGCAAGGCCGTTCGCGATTCGGTCTCCAACTTCATCTGGAACCGCACCAAGACCCGCCCGATGATCATCCCGGTCGTCATGGAGGTCTAGCGTGGCGCAGGGTGGGAGCAAGACCAAGCGCCGTGCCGCCCAGCCGAAGGGCGGGCGCGCCGGCGCCGACAACCTACGGGCGAATCGCGCCCAGCGCGTCGAGCGCGACGCAGCCGAGCCCCTGGTCGACGGGGGCGCGGCTGCCGACATCGCGGGGGTCGTGCTCGCGGTCGTCGCCGTCGCCTCGTTCATCGCGGTCGTGACGCCTTCCTCGGCGCCGCTCACCCATGCCGTCTCGCAGCTCTACCACCTTGGGTTCGGCCTCGGTGCCTACCTCATCCCGCTCGTCATGCTCGCCGCCGCCGTGCTCCTTTTCCTGCGCGGCGCGTTCCGCGTCCCCGCCCGCATCCTGGGCGGGGTCGCGCTGATCTTCGTCGCCGTCGAGTCCGTCCTGTCGCTCCACGCGCCCAACACGGAGCTCTCAACGGTGGGGATGTTCGAGCCCGCAGCGCTGTCCTCCTGTGGCGGATACCTGGGCGCCTTCTTCGCAAGCGTGCTTCAGAACGCCCTCGGCAAGACCATCTCCATGGTCGTCCTCGTGGGGTTCGTGGCACTCGGGCTCGTCATCATCGGCTTCTCCGTGGGCGACATGGCCCGCGCCGTCGCCTCGGGCGCCGAGCAGCTTGTCCGACGTCGGCGCATAGACGTCAACGCCTCCCCGTGGGGCGATGAGACCGCCGGGGCGCCCCTGCAGGGCGAGGACGCATGCGTCGGTCGGGGACAGCAGGCCCTGTTCGACGACGAGGGGGTCCTGGAGACGACATATCTCGGCAACAGGTCCACAACCGTCCTGGGACGCGATCGCGAGGATGCCGTAGAGGACCCGATCGTCGACGTGACCGACCAGGTCGCTGCCGAGCGAGCCAAGACAACGCTCATTCCCGTGCGCGAGCACTATGCCGAGCGCCCTTGCGAGGTGGACGCCGTACCGGTCCAGCCCGCGGCGGCCCCGCGGCCCGCCGCGCCTCAGCTCGATATCATCTCGGAGCCGGGCGGCGGTTTCGTCGCCGACGAC
>DBFEBE010000063.1:0-88387 GCA_048318985.1 Collinsella sp. | reverse complement strand
CGTGCAGAACGCCCCGATGCCCGGCACCATCCTCGACATCCACGTCAAGGTGGGTGATGTCGTGAAGGCCAACCAGCCCGTCATGGTGCTCGAGGCCATGAAGATGGAGAACGAGGTCGTCGCCGACCAGGACGGCACCATCGCTTCCATCGCCGTGACCAAGGGCGAGATGGTCAACCCCGGCGCCGAGCTCTTCAGCATCGCCTAGCACGGAGCTCGTGCCCAGCACGGCACTTGTCGACGGCGCCGCCGCAAGAGCGCCGTTTCGCGCTTCGGCGCATCCCGGCCGCGCGCAGCGGACCGAAACCGTTTTCCCATGGATGAGAGGTATGACTCTTGGAAACTCTGATTGAAGGTGTGATCGCCCTCGGCGCCGAGCCCGGCCGCATCGTGATGATGGCCATCGGCTGCATCCTTATGTACCTGGGCATCAAGAAGGAATACGAGCCCACGCTGCTCGTGCCCATGGGCCTCGGCACCATTCTGGTCAACATCCCGGCTTCCGGCGTCCTCATGACCGGTGATGCCGCGGGTCCGTTCCAGATCCTGTTCGACGCCGGCATCGAGACCGAGCTCTTCCCGCTGCTGCTCTTCATCGGCATCGGCGCGATGATCGACTTCGGTCCGCTGCTCGCCAACCCGTTCCTGCTGCTGTTCGGCGCTGCCGCCCAGTTCGGCATCTTCTTCGTGATCATCATCGCCGCGCTGCTCGGCTTCCACATCAACGACGCCGCCTCCATCGGCATCATCGCCGCGGCCGACGGCCCGACCTCGATCTTCGTCGCGAACACGCTGGGGTCGAAGTACATGGGCGCCATCATGGTCGCCGCGTACTCCTACATGGCGCTCGTGCCCATCATCCAGCCCGTCGCCATCAAGGCCGTGACCACCAAGAAGGAGCGCCGCATCCGCATGAATTATCATCCGGGTCAGGTCTCCAAGACGGCTAAGATCCTCTTCCCGATCATCATCTGCGTCGTGGCCGGCCTCATCGCCCCCGTGTCGCTGCCGCTCGTCGGCTTCCTGATGTTCGGCAACCTGCTGCGCGAGTGCGGCGTGCTCGACCGCCTGTCCGTCTCTGCCCAGAACGAGCTCGTGAACCTCATCTCCATCCTGCTCGGCCTCTGCGTCTCCGTGAAGATGGTATACACCGACTTCCTGCAGTTCGACACCCTGCTCGTCATGGGCCTCGGCCTGCTCGGCTTCGTGATGGACTCCGTGGGAGGCGTCATGTTCGCCAAGTTCCTCAACCTCTTCCGCAAGGAGAAGATCAACCCGATGGTGGGCGCTGCGGGCATCTCCGCGTTCCCGATGAGCTCCCGCGTCATCCAGAAGATGGCGACCGAGGAGGATCCCGGCAACTTCATCCTCATGCAGGCTGCCGGTGCCAACGTCGCCGGTCAGATCGCCTCGGTCGTCGCCGGCGGTCTCGTGCTCGGCCTGCTGCTCTAAGGGAAAGGTGCGTGTAGCTCTATGACTATCGATATGAATGCCCTGGAGCAGGGCCTGGAGATCCTCGGCCTCGGTTGGGGCGGCATCTTCGTCGTCATGATCATCATCTACCTGGTGTCCATGGGTCTCTGCAAGATGTTCCCGCCGTCGAAGGACGCCTAGCGAACCGATGGCGGTCGACGGGGCGCGTCCGGTGGGACTGCCGGCGCGCCCCGTATGGTAGGGGCCGTGAACCCAGGGAGGGTGCGAAGGATGAGCGAAACGGGTGCCCGCGAGGCGTGGGACGGGGCGAGGGCCACGGAGCCTTCCGCGGCGGACGCTGATTTCGTGGCCTTCGTCTTCGACGGTCCCGAGGTCGGTCTGGCGGAGATGCTGGACGCGCGCGAGAACCGCGCCCGCATCCAGCGCGACCTGCTCGCCGAATCCCTTGATGGGGAGACCTTGTTCTCGGCGACCCTGGCCATCCCGGGGCCGCACAAGACCTCGTCCGTGCTGGAGCGCGCGTTCGCCGAGCTGGTCGGCGCGCTCGAGGCCGGTCTCGCCGGCGTCCGGATGCGAGCCCGCACGAGGCTGTCCGGTGCGCCGGGCCCCGAACTTCTCATGCTCGTGAAGATGCCGGCGCTCGAGCTCAAGCGCCTGGCGATCGATGTCGAGGAATGCCATCCGCTGGGCCGTCTGGCGGATTTCGATGTGGTCGAGCTAACGGACGGCATGCCGCGCCCGGTCTCCCGGACCGAGCTGGGCCTTGCGCCCCGCAGATGCCTCATCTGCGGCGACGAGGCGAAGGCGTGCGCCCGTTCGCGCGCTCACACCGTGAACGATATGCAGGTAGCGATAGCGGAAATCATCCGACAAGGAGGGTGCTGCAACAATGGATAAGCAGATCAAGTTCACCGAGACCGTTCTTCGCGATGGCCAGCAGAGCCAGATCGCGACGCGCATGCCCATCGAGGACATGCTTCCCATCCTGGAGACCATGGACCAGGCCGGTTATCACGCCCTCGAGGTCTGGGGCGGCGCTACGTTCGACTCCTGCCTGCGCTACCTGGGCGAGGATCCCTGGGAGCGTCTGCGCACGATCCGCGCGCACGTGAAGAACACGAAGCTGCAGATGCTGCTCCGCGGGCAGAACCTCCTGGGCTACCGCAACTACGCCGACGACGTCGTCGAGGCCGTGGTGAAGAAGTCGATCGAGAACGGCATCGACGTCCTGCGCATCTTCGACGGCCTGAACGACGTCCGCAACCTCCAGACCTCCATCCGCGCCGCGAAGGAGGCCGGCGGCGAGGTCCAGGCCGCCATCTGCTACACCACGAGCGAGGTCCACACCGTCGAGTACTTCGTCGACCTGTCCCGCAAGATGGCTGCCGCCGGCGCGGACTCCATCTGCATCAAGGACATGGCCGGCGTGCTCGAGCCTGCCGTCGCCACCGAGCTGGTGGGCCAGATCAAGGCCGCCGTCGACCTGCCGCTCGAGCTGCACACGCACGCCACCGCGGGCATCGGCGAGATGACCCTCATGCGCGCCGTCGAGGCTGGCGTCGACATCATCGACACCTGCATCTCCTCCTTCTCCGGTGGCACCAGCCAGCCCTGCACCGAGTCCATGGCCATCGCGCTCGAGGGTCTCGGCTACAAGACCGGTCTCGACATGGAGAAGCTTGAGGCGGAGGCCAAGCACTTCGCCCCCGTGCGCACCAAGTTCAAGGAGAACGGCACCCTCAATCCCAAGGTCATGGAGACCGAGCCCAAGGCGCTGCTGTACAAGGTCCCGGGCGGCATGCTGTCCAACCTCATCTCCAACCTGGCCGACCTCGGCGTGTCCGACAAGTACTCCGAGGTCCTTGCCGAGGTCCCGCGCGTCCGCGCCGACCTGGGTTTCCCGCCGCTCGTCACCCCGCTTTCCCAGATGGTCGGCTCGCAGGCGCTCATGAACGTCGTCTCCGGCGAGCGCTACAAGGTCGTGCCGTCCGAGATCAAGGACTACGTCCGCGGCCTGTACGGCGCCTCCCCCGCGCCGATCGACGCGGATGTCAAGCAGCTGATCATCGGCGATGAGGAGCCGGTCACCTGCCGCCCGGCCGACCTGATCGAGCCGCAGCTTCCGCGCCTGCGCGAGGAGATCTCCCAGTACGCGAAGTGCGACGAGGACGTGCTGTCCTACGCGCTCTTCCCGGAGCAGGCGCGCGACTTCCTCGGCCGTCGCGAGGACCCCTTCTACGACGTGTCCGTTCAGGAGGTCGAGGTCTCCGTCGAGGCGTAGGGCACCTGCGCCCTCGTTGCCGACGGGCTCAGGTTCCCTCGGCACCCCCTCCCATCGTGTCTTCTCCGGATCGTCTCCGGTCACAGGCTAACCACCGTAAAGAGCCGCCCCGCACCGCGGGCGGCTTTTTGCGTTTCCACCTTCGCGCCCCCTGGCTCTTGTGGAGACGTATGCCTGTCAACGATGCGCGACTGCGGCGATATCGCACGGGTCGCGTGGTCGCTTGCGTGTTCCGGCTGGTTCATGCTGCGTGCGCCAGGGGGCGTTCCGGCTGATTCATGCCGTGTACTCGGGCGCCTTTCGATTGGAATCATGGCCGGAAGGGCGGCGGCGCGCTGCTTTGCATGCGGACGCGGTGTTGTGGGCGTTAGCCCGTGCGTGTACGGCAGCGCGACGACGCCGAGAAGCGCAGCGCCGGTGCCTCGCGGCGCCTGGGAAGGTGGCAGTGGCAAAAAAAAACGCGTCGAGACGGTATTCGTGGCGCGTATGCATGGCGCTCATGTCCATCGGCTCAGGCAACACCGCCTCGTTCGGAAACATATGTATCGGTATCTGCTGGCGACGTAGCTTTCGATTGCCTTGGAAGGACCCTTTGGGGACCTTCTGATCTCGCTTTGCGCGTCTGCAATCGATAGCGGTACCGACTCGACGCGCTTTTTGGCCACCTTCGTCGAAAGGCGTCGTAACATGTGAATATCATACGCATAAACGCTTAGGAATATGCAAAACCATAGATATTGTATTCATGTGGTCTAAGGACGGTCTTGATGGATGCGACAAGGGGAGCAAATTGAGGCCGGAGCATGTTCGTTGGGAACCGGGAGCGCGGATGGGGCGTCTACGGTCAAGCTCGATCGTGTAATGAGGTACGGAAGAATTGAATGTAAAAAACTTCTTGACCGCATGATGGCGAAGTGACAATATATCTCTTGCGTTGCGGCGTTACCTCAGCTGGATAGAGGGTCTGACTACGAATCAGAACGTCACAGGTTCGAATCCTGTACGCCGCACCAGTCGAATCTTTAGGCCCCGCAAGGGGCCTTTTTCATTTTGAAGCGAACACGTCGAATAGCGATGGGCCCTGCGCAAGGGCCCGTGCGGGCCGGCAGGAGAATCCCGGCCGGTGCGTGCGCCGGGGAGGTCAGGACCTTCTCGCCCTAACCCGTAATGAAACGGAAACGTCCAGAAAGTCACTTGCGCACTCCACTTTAGTAAAGTAAAGTATGTGACCGTGGAAAGACCGTCGCCCCATGCGGCGTCGACAAGAAGGAGAACCCCATGAAGAAGCAGAAGCGCAGCCGCCTGCTCACCAGAGCGCTCGCGGCGCTCGCCGTCGTTGCCGCCCTCGCTCTCGCCGCATGCGGCCAGCCCAAGGCAGACGGTGCGGACGCCGGATCGGCAGCGGCGTCCAGCGACGCCTCCGCGTCCGCGACGGGCAAGCTCGTCGTTGGATTCGACAAGGCCTATCCTCCCTACGGGTTCGAGGGCGATGACGGCGAGTATACCGGCTTCGACCTCGATCTTGCGCAGGCCGTCGCCGACAAGCTCGGTTGGGAGGTCCAGCTCGAGGCCATCGACTGGGACGCCAAGGATACGCTGCTCGACTCCGGCGCCATCAACTGCATCTGGAACGGCTTCACCATGGAGGGCCGTGAGGGCGACTACACCTTCTCCGATCCCTACATGCTTAACGCGCAGGTCGTCGTCGTGAAAAAGGATAGCGGCATCGCGTCCCTGGCCGATCTCGCCGAAAAGAACGTCATCACCCAGACCGACTCCGCCGCGCAGAGCATCCTCGAGGGGGACCAGGCCGATCTTGCCGCCACATTCGCCGGGCTCGAGACGATCGGCGATTACAACACGGCGTTCATGCAGCTCGAGACCGGAGCCGTCGACGCTGTCGCGTGCGATCTCTCCATCGCGCAGTACCAGCTCGCCGCTAAGCCCGATGTCTACGTGATGCTTGACGAGACCCTCTCCGAGGAGCACTACGCCGTGGGCTTCAAGAAGGGCGACACCGATACCGCCAAGGCGGTCACCGATGCCCTGAAGGAGCTCGACGAAGACGGCACCATCAAAGAGCTGTGCGACAAGTACGCCGACTACGGACTGAGCTACGATAGCTGGGTTTTGTAAGATCGTTCGTGCCGCACGTTTCGCCTGTGATCGTATCGGCTGAGGGGTCGGCTCCGCGTCGGCCCTTCGTGCGCTAGAAAGTGAGCATCCGTGTCCATCGCAACTATGGTTCAGGTCTTGGGCGAAGGGTTCCTCGTCAGCCTGCAGATCTTCTTCATCACGCTGCTCGGCGCGCTGCCGCTCGGCGTTCCGGTCGCGCTGCTGCGCATGAGTCGCCTGGCTCCGGTTCGTGCCGTCACGCGCTTCTACATCTCGGTGATGCGCGGCACCCCGTTGATGCTCCAGATGTTCGCCATCTACTTCGCGCCGTACTACGTGTTCGGCATGCCGCTCAGCACCGATTCCAAATGGCATGCGACCATCGTGGCGTTCATCATCAACTACGCCGCGTACTTTGCCGAGATCTACCGCAGCGGCCTGCAGTCGATCCCGCGCGGCCAGTACGAGGCGGCGGAGGTCCTGGGCTACTCGAAGGCGCAGACGTTTTTCGTCATCGTGCTTCCCCAGGTGGTCAAGCGCATCATGCCCTCGCTCGGCAACGAGGTCATCACGCTGGTCAAGGACACGTCGCTTGCGTTCGCGATCGGCGTGGGCGAGATGTTCTCGGAGGCCAAGGCGCTCGTCGCCGCGCAGGTGAGCATGGTCCCGTTCGCGATCGCCGCGGTGATCTACTGGGTCTTCAACTTCTTGGTCGAGATCGGGCTCGGCCGCATCGAGAAGCGTCTCGACTACTACCACGACTAGCGCGACGGCGGGCCGCCTTGATGGGCGGCGAGGTGCCTTCGCGTAAAGTCGGGCAGAGCCCGGTTGCCGGATGCGCGGCATCGCGGGGCGATGCGTGTGGTCCGGCGCGCGCCATGGGGTGCCAGGCTGGGCATGTACCATATCGAACGGCAGGGATGGCTATGACTGCAGTTGTTTCAATCAAGGATGCGCGCAAGGCCTTCGGGGACACCGAGGTCCTGCGCGGTATATCGCTCGAGGTCGAACGCGGCGAGGTCGTCGCGGTGATCGGCCCCTCGGGCGGGGGCAAGTCGACGCTGCTGCGCTGCATGACGCTGCTCGAGAACCTCGACGGCGGCAGCCTCGCGTACGGTGACCTCGAGGTCGCCCGCCCCGACGCCGCCGGCTCGGTGCGCTACGTGAAGGGCGACGATCTGAAGGCTGCGCGCGGCCGGTTCGGCTTGGTGTTTCAGAACTACAACCTGTTCCCCCACATGACGGTGATGCGCAACATAACCGATGCGCCGCTGCGCGTGCAGAAGCGCCCCCGTCCCGAGGTCGAGGCCCGCGCCCGCGAGCTCATCGAGAAGATGGGGCTCATCGGATGCGAGGACAAGGTCCCGTGCCAGCTGTCCGGCGGCCAGCAGCAGCGCGTGAGCATCGCGCGTGCGCTGGCGCTCGATCCGAAGATCCTGTACTTCGACGAGCCGACCTCGGCGCTCGATCCGGAGCTTACCGCAGAGGTCCTGGGTGTCATCAAGGGGCTTGCGGCCGAGCATATGACGATGGTCGTCGTGACCCACGAGATGCCGTTCGCGCGCGACGTCGCGGACCGCATCGTCTTCATGGACGGCGGCGTGATCGTGGAGCAGGGTAGCCCGGAGCAGGTGCTGGGGGCGGCGAGGCAGGAGCGCACGCGCGCGTTTCTCGCGGGCTATCGCACGTAGGGGGAGAGCGTGCGGGCGCGGTCCCGCGCGATGTCGCGTCGCGATGCGGTCGTTTTGCTGCGGCCCCTCCCGCGGCGGTGCCGGAAGCCCGTGTAGGCAGGCGCGTCGTGGCAAGGGGAGCGAAGAGCGCGTGAACGCCCGACAAAGGTGTCCGCGCGTTTTCGTGGTGAGGCCCGGCGGACGGTGTGCGCAGGGCGTGGGAGGGCATGGCGCGGTGCGTCGCAGCGTCGCGCCGCCGGGCCGCGTGAACGAAGAGCGCGGGGGCGCCCGGTCGGACGCCCCCGCGCTTGCGTGACGGTGGGATGCAAGTGCCGGACGTCGCGTCCGGCATGGAGGCGCGGCCTCCTACAGCATGCCGTCGGTGTCCTCTTTAACCATGGCGATGGCGTTGCGGATCTTGCTCAGCGAGTCGGAGCTACCGGGAAGGCGGAACATCATCGCCGTGTAGAGGGAGTCGATGATGGCGAGCTGCGCGTAGCGGCAGGCGAGCGACTCGGAGCGATAGCCGGTCTCCTCGGAGGTGGAGACGAGTGTGATGTCGGCGTAGCGGGAGATCTTCTGCGAGGGGTAGCTCGTGATGGCGATCACCTTGGCACCGCACTGCTTGGCGAGCCGGGCGACCGTGTACATCTCGTGCGTGACGCCGGTATGGGAGATCACGATGGCCACGTCGTCGGGTCGCAGCAGCGACGCCTGCATGACCTGCATGTGCGAATCCATGACGCAGTGGCAGAGCTTGGGCGAGCGCAGGAACTTCTGGTAGGCGTCGAGCGCGATGACCGCGCTCTCCCCGCAGCCGTAAAACGAGATGCGGCCGGCGCCCATGAGCAGGTCCAGCGCGACCTCGAGGTCGCTGGAGCTGAGTATGGCAAGGGTGTCGGTAAGAGACTTGGCGCTCGAGTTGAACACCTTCTTGGCCACGGCGAGGGGCTCGTCGGCGGGGGTCACGTTCTCGTGGATCGAGATCTGCGGGTCGAATTCCTCGGCGAGCAGGTTGTTGCGGAAATCGCGATACCCGCGATAGCCGAGTTTCTTGGTGAACTTGAAGACCGTCGAGTCCGCGATGCCGAGACTCGAAGAGATCTCGACGATGGTCATGCGGGAGACGGTCTTAGGGTCGTTGAGGATGAAGTCCGCGACGCGCTTCTCCTTGGCGGAGAGCGAGGGCATGAGCGACTTGATCTTCAGGAGCACAGCGTTGCGAGCCATGGTGCCTCCGAAGCTTGCTGAGATGGTACAGATATATACAAAATAGCCGAGTACGTCATTAACGCATCCAAGAACCGGCCAACAGTAAAAATATTTCTGTCAATTGGGTGCGCATCGACCGAGAAATCGAATCTAATCCAGTGGCATATCGAGTCGACCAGCGGTGCAAAACTGGTATGAAACCAGTATACCAGTGCTTAAAAATGCCAGGAGATTTCAACAGCATATCTCATGCTTGCGCACGATAATCAACGGAAGATGAGATGATGACTCATAAAAGCGCAGGTAATAGGTTTGTGAGGTGGATACAAGTCACACGATGGGGTTCATGAGCACCGTATACCACATAATAAAGAGAAGAGCAATACCACATCGGCAAACGATAAATTACGACCGCTTATAGAATAGAAAAAAAATTTCTATAAGTACACGTGAAGAACAAATATCATTTCTGGCATAGGGGCCCAGTGCCCATGTTCTCCGCACTGTGAGAGAAGGCGGTTCGGAGGATGAAAGGGAGACGCGGGAGCGTGTGCCCGTGCCTCAGAGGAGAGAAAGGAAAGGCATAATGAGTGTAATGCAGGCACTGCTGATCGCGTTGTTCGTGGCAGCAGTCGAATCGCGAGCCCTCGGCTATGCAACCCTGACCATGCGCTTCTCCCCGCTCATGGCAGGCTTCGTGGTTGGCCTGGTCCTCGGCAACATGCCGCTGGCCATGACGACCGTCGCTACGATCCAGCTCATCTACATGGGTGTCGTCGCCCCCGGTGGCGCTATGCCCTCCGAGCCGTGCATCGCTTCGGCCATGGCCGTCTCCACGGTTATCGTCGGCAACCTCGAGCCCGAGGCCGCCGTCGCCATCGCCGTGCCCGTCGGCCTGCTCGGCAGCTATCTCTATCAGCTCCGTTTCTTCCTTAACACGTTCGCGATCACCAAGATGGACGCGTGCGCGGTCAAGGCTGACTCCAAGGGCCTCGCCTTCTGGATCGGCTTCATGCCCACGCTCTTCTCCTTCGCCCTGTTCGTGCCCCTGATGTTCGTCGCCCTGTACCTCGGCGCCCCCGTCGTCTCCAGCTTCATGGACACGATCTCCAACGGCCCCGTGCTGCACGTGCTCTCCACCGTCGGCGGCGGCCTCGCTGCCCTCGGTATCGCGATCACCATGCACGTCATCGGCAACCGCAAGCTGCTGGTCTTCTTCTTCCTGGCCTACTTCCTGCAGGTCATCACCGCTCAGGCTGGCATCACGATGATCACCTGGGCCATCTTCGGCGTCATCATCGCCCTGTGCTACGGCATGTTCACCGAGAAGGCTGCTGAGTAGCAGCGCATCCCACGACTTCAGAAAGGAAGGGTTATCCAATGAGCGAGATCGAGACCACCGAGACCGTCGCCACCGAGGCGCTCTCTCAGGATTATCACGATTACCTCGACGAGGACGGCATGATTCAGGCCGACCCGCGTCTGATGCTGGGCGAGGAGAACAAGCCCGAGGAGATCACCACGAAGGACCTCATGAAGGTCTGGTTCCGCTGGTGGTGGTGCAACGAGGTGCCGCACTCCTTCGACCGCATGGTTGCTCCGTCCCTGTGCTTCGGCCTCATGCCGGTGCTCAAGAAGCTCTACAAGAACCCGATCATGCTCGGTGAGGCCTATCAGCGTCACCTGCAGTTCTTCAACACCCAGGCCGTCTGGGGCGGCGGTATCATCTCCGGTATCACCGTCTCCCTCGAGGAGGAGCGCGCGAAGGCGCTCAACGCCGGCGAGGACGCCATCGACGCCTCGATGATCCAGAACACCAAGATCGGCCTCATGGGCCCGCTGGCCGGCATCGGCGACTCCATCGACTCCGGTACCGTCCAGTACATCTTCATCGCCCTCTTCCTGGGTATGGCCCAGGAGGGCAGCTGGCTCGGCGCAGTCCTGCCGTTCGTGTGCTTCGCCATCGCCACCTTCATCTACGGCTTCCTGTTCACCCGCATGGGCTACACCATGGGCCGTCGCGCCGCGCTCGAGGTCATGAAGGGCGGCAAGATCAAGTCCGTCATCAGCGCCCTCGGCGTCCTCGGCCTGTTCATGATGGGCATCATGGCCGGTCGCTACGTCACCATCAGCACCCCGATCGCCTTTACCATGTCCGGCAAGGAGTTCGTCCTCCAGCAGACCCTCGACGGCATCCTGCCCGGCATCCTGCCCCTGTGCGCCGTCCTCGGCCTGTTCTTCTTCTTCCAGAAAAAGGGTATGAAGGTTACGCAGGCCATGCTCGGCTTCACCGCGATCCTCGTGGTTCTCGGTGCGCTCGGCATCCTGTAGTAGGCATCCGCAAGTTCGAGAGTTAGAGAGGTCGTACGTATGAAGAACAAGGTCCTTATCATCACCCATGGTCTCTTCGGCGTTGAGCTGAAGAAGAGCGCCGAGATGATCATGGGCGAGCAGGAGAGCGTCGATGCGCTCGGTCTCGTCCCCGGTCAGTCTGTGGACGATCTGCGCGAGAAGGCGTTCGAGATCGTCGAGAAGAACGATGCCGAGGGCGTGCACACCATCATCATGTGCGACCTCATGGGCGGATCGCCCTCCAACGTGGCGCTCGCATGCGTCGGCAAGGCCGACTGCGACGTCCTGCTCGGCGTGTCCATGCCGATGCTGCTCGAGGCCATCCAGGCCATCGACTTCGATCACGAGGGCTCCGCTCTCGCCGAGACCGCGCTCGCTGCCGGCCAGGCCGGCGCGCGCCTGATCAACCGTTCCACCCTCAAGAAGAACGACTAGCATCCGCTCGGCGTTCAAACCTTTGAACTTCTAAGGAGATTCACCATGGCAGAGATTACGCTCGCTCGCGTCGACGACCGTCTGGTTCACGGCCAGGTCATGCAGGTCTGGACCAAGGGCAAGGGCACCAACGCCGCCTACGTCATCGACGACGCCACCGCCGCCGACGAGTTCATGAAGGAGATCTACGAGTCCACCCAGTCCACGGGCGGCCTCAAGATCAAGGTCTTCTCCTCCGACTCCATCATCGACGAGTGGAACGCCAACCAGTTCGGCAGCGACAAGGTCGCTCTGATCTTCAAGTCCATCGCGTACGCCAAGAAGGCCGTCGACGGCGGCGTGCCCCTGGGTGAGCTGAACGTCGGTGGCATCGCCATCAAGCCGGGCAGCACCAAGGTCATCGAGTCCGTGGGCCTCACCGCCGACGACGCCGAGCTTTGTAAGGCCATGGAGGAGAAGGGCGTGAAGGTCTACTTCCAGAAGATCCCGAGCTCCGAGAACGTGTCCCTGTCCGCCGCACTTGCAAAGATGGGCTAAGCGATATCTATGGATTACAAGATTGCAATCGTTAACTCCTCGTCCTTCGGCACGCGCTTCCCCGATCAGATGGAGCGCCTCGAGAAGATCGGTACCGTCGAGCGCGTCCGCGTCGCCGGCACCGCCCACGGTGCCGAGCTGGCCGAGGCCCTGAAGGACTACAACATCGTCATCTCCTCGGTGACGCCGTTCTTCGACGCTGAGTTCTTCGAGCACAAGACCGACCTGGTCCTGCTCAGCCGCCACGGCATCGGCTACAACAACGTCGACGTCAAGGCGTGCAACGCCACCGGCTGCATCCTCACCACCGTCTCTCCGCTCGTCGAGCGCGACGCCGTGGCCGAGGGCGCCGTGGCCCTGCTCTGCGACGCCATGCGCCAAGTGAGCGACTCCCATGTGGCCGCTAACGACGGCCGCTGGGCCGAGCGCGCCAAGTTCGTGGGCAACGGCCTCTCTGGCAAGACCCTCGGCATCATCGGCTGCGGCAACATCGGGTCCCGCGTCGTCGAGATCCTCGCCCGCGGCTACGACATGAAGGTCCTCGCCTGCGATCCGGTTCACCATGACGAGTGGGCCGCCAAGCTGGGCGTCGAGTTCGAGTACACCGATCTGGACACCGTGGTCTCCAACTGCGACGTCCTGACGCTGAACGCGGACCTCAACCCCACGTCGCTGCACATCCTGAACGCCGACGCGTTCGCCAAGATGAAGAAGGGCGTGTACGTCGTCAACAACGCGCGCGCCGACCTCATCGACCAGCCGGCCATGCTCGATGCGCTGGCGAACGGAACCGTCAAGGCCCTGGCCATCGACGTCATGCACGACGAGCCGCCTGCGCCCGACGATCCGTACTTCAACCACCCGCAGGTCCTCGTCTGCCCGCACATCTCCGCCTACACGGAGGAGTGCCTGCGCGGCATGGGCGAGAAGTGCGTGGGCGACGTCGAGCGCTTCGTTGCCGGCGAGGAGCCGGTCAACGAGATCCGCGCCTAGTCGCACGTTGTCCGCTATGGCCTGCATCCCCGGTTTCCGCCGGGTGCAGGCCATTTTTATCGGGCGGGGAGGGCTGTCCCTTCCCGCACGGAGGTCCGCGGGGCGGATGCCCCGCGGGTCTCCATACTCAAGGCAGGGGGAGAAGCCACGTGAATCCCGTATCCGCGGTCATCTTCGATATGGACGGTCTGATCTTCGATACCGAGCGCATCTGCTACCAGATCTACCTCGAGGCCGCCCGCACGTTCGGGTTCCAGATGACCCGCAACATGTACACCTGCCTCTGCGGTCGCACCGAGAAGGGGATTCTCGACGACCTTTCCCGCGCCTACGGCCCCGAGCACGACGTCGCCAGCTGGCGCGCGTTCGTGCGCGAGCGCAAGGCTCCCGCCCGCGCGGCCCTGAACGGGCACGTCGGGAAGAAGCCGGGCCTGCTCGAGCTGCTCAGCTATCTCGCCGAGCGCGAGATTCCCTATGCGATGGCGAGCAGCTCCACGCGCGACGTGATCGACTCCTGCCTTGCGGGCGAGTACCTCACGCACGCGTTTCCCGTCATCATGGACGGCTCGATGGTCGAGCACGGCAAGCCCGACCCCGAGATCTTCCTGCGCGCTGCGGACGCCCTGGGCGTCGCGCCCGAGGACGCGCTGGTCCTCGAGGACAGCCGTGCGGGAATTCGCGCCGCCAACGCCGGCGGCTTCATGTCCGGCTTCGTCTACGACGACATGTCGGACCTCCCGGAGGTGCACGAAGGGTTCCCCATCCTCGTCGAGTTCGAAGGACCCGAGGCCATCGCCGCCGAGGCGCGCTTCACCTTCGGCACGCTCGCCGACGCGATCCCGTTCATCGAGGGATCGCGCGCCCGCACCGACCGCTAACGTTCGTCAACGAAACGAGGCATCTGCACCATGGAGAAACTCGTCATCAATACCGACACCCGCAAGCTCTCGATGATCAGCGCGTCGTTCGTCCTGATCGCCGTCATCGTCGTGGCGCTCGGGTTCTCGCAGCAGTCCAACCCCTTCCTGATGGTCGTCTGCTGCGCCCTCGCGATCGCGCCGCTCGCCGGCGCCGTGAGCAACATCAAGAAGATCCGCGCGGCGGCCCCGCTGTTCGAGTTCACCGCCGACGGCGTGACCGACCTCACCAAGCCCGAGGACGTCATCACGCTGCCGTGGGACCAGGTCCTGGGCATCCAGCTCAAGGCCGCCAACAGCAACGACCTCATGCTCGACATCATGGGCTACAAGACCGCCGACCAGCACGACGTCGTGACGCCCGAGATGCGCGCCCAGATGGCCGCCAACAACTCCGACCGCGTCTACTACGCGCTTGAGCTCTCCGGCCTGTGGGTGCGTCGCAGCCGCGTGCAGGAGGCG
Source organism: Collinsella sp. (assembly GCA_048318985.1). Classification (GTDB taxonomy): domain Bacteria; phylum Actinomycetota; class Coriobacteriia; order Coriobacteriales; family Coriobacteriaceae; genus Collinsella. Next base: position 73,979 of record DBFEBE010000063.1, on the reverse strand, counting down.
TTCGATTGGATTCGCGAGAACATCGTGCCCACGCATCCCCAGATCGCCGTCGGCGAGCTGGAGGACCCGCTGTCCAAGCTTGGAAAGAAGAAAGAGCAGTAACCCTGCATGCGGGTTCGGCCCGCATGCGGTCGGGAAGGAGGGACCATGTCGAAGCGCGCACTGCTCATGCATGAGGGCGACGACGTCGTCACCGTCATCGAAGCCGTCGCCGCCGGCGAGACCGTGGCGGTCCAGACGAAGGCGGGCGCGCACGTGTGCGAGCTCGTGTCGCTCGAGGACGTGCCCCGGTTCCACAAAGTCTGCCTCTCCCCGCTGGCCCCGCACGACCTCGTCCGCAAGTACGGCGAGGTCATCGGTGAGGCGACTGCGCCCATCGAGCGTGGAGCCTATGTCCACACGCACAACATCGCGAGTTTGAAGACGGGGGTGCGCGCATGAGGGGATACAGAAGGCCTGACGGCCGTTTCGGGATCCGCAACCATGTGCTCGTGCTTTCGAGCGTGGGGTGCGCCAACATGGTCGCCCGCCGCATCGCCGAGAGCGCGCCCGGCTGCGTGGCGCTCGAGAACTCCAAGGGCTGCGGCCAGGTGGGGAGCGGCCGCGAGATCATGCGCCGCTGCCTGCTGAACCTCGCCGACAACCCCAACGTGTACGGAACGCTCGTCGTCGGCCTCGGATGCGAGACGATGAAGCCCTACGAGCTCGCCGCCGCCATGCGCGAGGCGGGCGACAAGCCGGTCGAGGTCATCACCATCCAGGACTGCGGCGGGACCGTCGCCGCCATCGAGGAGGGCGTCCGGCTCGCCCGCGGGCTCGCCGAGCGCGCCGCCCGCGTGGAGCGGGAGCCCATGGGCCTCGGCGACCTGGTCCTCGGCACCAACTGCGGCGGTTCGGACGCCACGAGCGGACTTGCTGCCAACCCCGTGATCGGCCAGGTGAGCGATGCCGTCGTCGCAGCGGGCGGAACCGTCATGCTGGGGGAGACCACCGAGCTCATCGGCACCGAGGACATCCTCGCCGCCCGCGCGGCGACGCCTGCGGTCGCCGAGGACATCTACCGCATCGTGCACGGCCTGGAGCGCAGCTTCGCCGAGGCGGGCGTGGACGTGCGCGGCGCCAACCCGAGCCCCGGCAACATGGCGGGCGGCCTGTCCACACTCGAGGAGAAGGCCCTGGGGGGCATCTCCAAGGGCGGCAGCTCGACGATTCGCCAGGTGGTCGCCTACGGCGATCGCCCGAGCGAGCACGGCCTCGTGATCATGGACACGCCGGGCTACGACATCGAGAGCGTGTCGGGCATGTGCGCCGGCGGCGCGCAGGCGCTCATCTTCTCCACGGGCCGCGGCACGCCGATCGGCAACCCGGTCATGCCCGTCATCAAGGTCACCGGCAACTGCGAGACCTACGCCCGCATGCCCGTGAACATCGATTTCGACGCATCCGGCGCGGTCGAGGGGACCTCGACGATCGACGAGCTGGGCGCGGAGCTGCTCGGCCTGCTCGAGCGCGTGATCGACGGCGAGCAGCCGACGGCCGAGGCCCTGGGGATGAACGACTTCTCCATCTTCCACAACCAGGAGCTGTGGTGCACCTGCCTGCCGTGAGGCGCAGGCCGCACCGCCCCTGTTGAATAGGAACGCAACCATTTCGAGAGAGGAATTGAAATGTCAGCTACCCAGTACATGATCGACAACGGCTTCTACGCGCAGCTCGAGAAGACGGGCGTCGTCCCCGTCGTCGTGCTCGAGAAGGTCGAGGACGCGGTGCCCATGGCCAACGCTCTCGTCGCCGGCGGGCTTCCTGCCGCCGAGGTGACGTTCCGCACCGCCGCCGCCGCCGACTGCATCAAGAAGATGACCGACGAGTGCCCCGACATCCTGGTGGGCGCCGGCACCGTCGTGAACCTCGAGCAGTGCAAGCGCGCTGTGGAGGCGGGCGCCAAGTTCATCGTCTCCCCGGGCTATGACGAGCAGATCATCGACTGGTGCCTCGAGAACGAGGTCAACCTCGTCCCCGGCGGCGTGACTCCGGCCGAGCTCACCTACCTCATCAACCGCGGGTTCGACATCACCAAGTTTTTCCCGGCCAACCTCTACGGTGGTCTCAAGGCCCTCGAAGCGCTCGCCGCCGTGTTCGTCGGCCATCGCTTCATGCCCACCGGCGGCGTGAGCCCCGACAACGTTCGCGAGTTCCTCGGCTCCAAGGCGATCATCGCCGCGGGCGGCACCTGGATGGTCAAGCCCAACCTGTTCGCCGACGGCGATTTCAGCCGCGTCGAGGCGCTTGCGGCCGAGGCCGCCGCTGCGGTCCAGGAGGTCCGCGGCTAACCCTTCGGGTACTCCCGCGCCCGCTGAGGACGCGGATACCGCCTGCGTGCGAGGGGTTCGACAGGCACGGAACGAGCCCCTTGCGCGCATCTGGGGCGCAAGCCGGGGTGAGAGAGCTCGGCTCGCGTCCTCTTCCGACCTCAATTTGGGGACAGGCACCGAATTGAGGTCTCGGCCCGCGGCGCCGTGTTGCGTGCGCCGCGGGCATGTCTGAAGTCATCCACCTCATGGGGAACATCTAAGAGAGAGGACCATTCCCATGGCAGTTGCACTCGATACCGCAATCAAGTTCGGCGCCGGCCGCGTTCGCGCGGAGCAGGGTCTCATCGCCCAGCTCGGCGAGGAGATGGCCCGTTTCGGCAAGAAGATGTTCATCGTCGCCGGCCCTCGCTCCTGGGACGCCGTCAAGGAGCAGCTCGAGCCCAGCATGAAGGCTGCCGGCGTCGAGTGGGAGCTCGAGATCTACACCGGTTGGTGCTGCTACGAGGGCGCCGAGGAGCTCGCCGCCAAGGCGCACGCAGCGGGCTGCGACGAGATCGTGGGCGTCGGCGGCGGCAAGATCATGGACTTCGCCAAGGCCGTGGGCGAGGTCGCCAAGCTCGGCACCATCAACATCCCCACCTCCGCCTCCACCTGCGCTCCGTTCACCTGCATGAGCGTCATGTACACCGTCGAGGGCGGCAAGAAGACCTCCTGGCGCTTCGACCACGAGATCGACGCGGTCTACATGGACTACGACGTGATCGCCGCCTGCCCGCACCGCTACAACGCCGCCGGCATCCTGGACGCCATGGCCAAGAAGATCGAGATGCTCAACGGCCGTCCCGAGATGAAGCTCGACGATAACCCGATCGACGTCTTCACGGCGTACAACATGGCCGCCTACGTGTACGACGTGCTCGCCGAGCGCGGCCAGCAGGCTATCGAGGACAACCGCGCGGGCGTCTACACCAAGACCCTGGGCGACGTCGCGTTCCTCAACGTGATCACCACCGGCGTCATCGCCAACACCACCAAGAGCTTCCGCCAGTCCGAGCTCGCGCACGTCATCTACGACGGCGTCCGCACGCACTTCACGCATGAGGCCGCCGATGCGATCCACGGCGAGATCGTCGGCGTCGGCCTGTTCTGCCAGCTGTACTTCAACGGTCTCAAGGAGGCCGAGGAAGAGCTGCGCACCTACATGAAGGCGATGGACCTGCCGACCACCCTGGGCGAGATCGGCATCGAGCCGACCGAGGAGAACATCGCGACCATCGAGGAGTACATCGTCAACTCCCGTCACTACAACAGCGACGATCCGGCTGATCGCGTGCGCCTGCACGAGGCCGTCCTCGAGATGGTGTAGCACGCATAACGTGCTAGAGTAAGGGATGCTTCGTCCGCTTTGGGCGAGGTGATAAGAGCGCGGGTGCGCGAGCTCCGCGCGGGAGAGAACAAAGGAGACCGCATGTATTCTCAGGAGACCACGATCGTTAACGCCACCGGCCTGCACGCCCGTCCGGCTTCCGCCTTCAGCAAGATGGCCATGGGCTTCAAGTCCAACGTCACCATCAAGAAGGCCGATGCCGAGGGCGACGGCGCCAACGCCAAGTCCATGCTGTCGCTGATGACCCAGGGTCTCGCCTGCGGCACCAAGGTCGTCATCGCCGCCGACGGCGAGGACGAGCAGGAGGCCGTGGCCGCCCTCGTCGAGTTCATCGACGGCGGTTGCGGCGAGTAGCCCTTCGGCTTCTTACATACGCGTTATCGCATGAGCCCGGCAGGTCCAGCACCTGCCGGGTTTTTTATCGCGGGGAAGAGGCGGCGTGCCATTGGGGGCCATTGGGGTGTGTCTCTCTGGCGAACGCCGTAGGATGAGCTTCGCTGGCGTATCGGCTGTGTGTCTGCTGCAAAATGACGGAAGTATTGGCGTGCTCTGCGCATCCGTCGCGGGATCCCGCCAAAAGGCCAGATAACCGAGCTCCAAAGGTGGGTCATATAAACAGCTCGGAAGATTGATGCCGATAATTCCGTCATTTTGCAGCAGCTGAGGTCCGCCGGTGCGCTGAGATGCCGCTGGCGCATGAAAATGCCCCCGGCATGTGGAGGCATGCCGGGGGCGAGAGGCGAGCGGTGCGCGCCTGCGATGCGCGCCGCGCAGGAATTTAGCAGCCGAGCAGGGCACCGTCCTTGGCGGGACCGACTTCCTTGAGGTAGCGGCGCAGGACCTTGCCCTTGAAGTCGTGCACGACGGGCGTCCAGTCGGCGCGACGCGCCTCGAGCTCCTCGTCGGAAACGTCGAAGGAGATGGCGTTGGAGGCCAGATCGATGTGGACGATGTCGCCGTCCTGGATGAGGGCGATGGGGCCGCCCTCAGCGGCTTCGGGGCACAGATAGCCGACGGAAAGGCCGCCGGAAGCGCCGGAGAAGCGGCCGTCGGTGATGACGGCGGAACCCGGGATGCCCTTCATGATCTCGGTGACGCGGTGGAGCTCCTTCATGCCGGGGCCGCCCTTCGGGCCCTCGTAGCGGATGATGACCGCGGTGCCGGGCTTGATCTGGTCGGCGTTGTAGGCGGCGAAGCACTCCTCCTCGGAGTTGAAGCACATGGCCGGGCCCTCGAAGGTGTGCTGGTCGGCCGGCACGGCGCTGGTCTTGACGAGCGTGCCCTCGGGAGCGAGGTTGCCGTAGAGCACCTGGATGCCGTTGGCGACGGAGGCCGGGTCGTCCTGGGTGCGGATGACGGAACGGTCGATCTTGATGTCCTCGGCGAGGTTCTCGGCGAGCGTCTTACCGTTGATGGTCATGACGGAGGTGTCGAGGTCGCGCTCGATGGTCTTCATGACGGCGGGGATGCCGCCGGCCTTGTAGAGGTTGACGCAGGACATGTCGCCGTTCGGGGTGATGTTGGTGACCAGCGGCACGCGGCTGGTGGTCTCGGCGACCTGCGCCCAGGTGACCTCGAGGCCGAGCTCGGAGGCGATAGCCGGCAGGTGCAGCAGCGCGTTGAGCGAACCGCCGATGGAGGCGAGCAGCGTGACGGCGTTCTGGAAGGCGGCGGCGGTCATGACGTCGCTCGGCTTGATGCCGCGGCGGACGAGCTCGACGACGGCGGCGCCGGTGCGGCGGGCGAGGAAGCGGCGCATGCTGGTGGGGGCGGGCTGGAGAGCGCCACCGGGAACCATCATGCCGAGGCCCTCGGCCAGGCAGCACATCGTGTTGGCGGTGCCGAGGAACGGGCAGATGCCAGGGCCGGTGTAGTACTTCAGCGTGCCCTCGATGACCTCGTGCTCGGTGGCCTCGCCGCGCAGGAACGCAGCGCGCAGGGCCTTGGAGTCGCTCGGCTTGATCTCGTCGTAGCAGGGGCCCGCGGAGACGAGGGCGCCGGGGAGGTTGATGCGGCCGGCGGCCATGAGCATGGCCGGGACGATCTTGTCGCAGCTCGCCATGTACACGACGCCGTCGAAGACGTTCTCACCGAGGACCTGGGCCTCGACGGAGTCGGCGATGATCTCGCGGTGCGGGAGGCTGTAGTGCATGCCGGCATGGCCCTGGGCGATGCCGTCGCAGATGGCGATGGTGTTGAACTCGATGGGCTCGCCGCCGGCCTCGAGGATGCCCTTCTTGACCTCGGACGCGAGCTGGCGCAGCGGCTCGTGGCCGGGGCACATCTCGTTCCAGCTGTTCGCGATCGCGATCAGCGGCTTGTCGGGGTTCTCGAGGGAGTCCACCGCAACGCCCGTGGAGGCGAGGTGGGCCTTGGTGATCGCCCTCTGGAACGGCTCGAGCTTATCGATGGCGCGAATCACAGCGGCTCCTTTCGTTGTGGCCCCGCAGGGCCGGTGTCGCACCGCGGGCGCGGCGCGCGATGACCGTGTCGATGGGCCCCGCAAGGAGGCTGCATCATCTTTATAGTCCGCGATTGCACGGTGCTTTTCAAGTGTTTATCGCTAATCGGGGAAAATAATTTTTCGAACAAGAACACCAGCTCAAAATAGGTTAATTGGGTAGATAGAGGATACATTTCATCAAGTTGCCGCGGCCTCAGTCAAAAGAATTTCGAATGCGTGGGAAACGCCGCCGCGCACACGTGCGGGACCCGCGCATGCGGCGTCGGCGGGGAGGTGTGCATGGTGTGCGGGGCTGCGCACGACTGTGCTCGGACCTTTCCCGGACGGCCGTCGCTTTGGCTATAGCTGCTACTATGGAAAACAGTTTTGAAACCCGATCGCGGATTGGAGAGCCATGGAGGCTTACAAGCAGGAGTTCATCGAGTTCATGGTCGAGTCCGACGTGCTCAAGTTCGGCGACTTCACCCTCAAGAGCGGCCGCAAGTCGCCGTTCTTCATGAACGCCGGCGCCTATGTGACGGGCGAGCAGCTCATGCGCCTGGGCGAGTACTACGCGCGCGCCATCCACGACAACTTCGGACTGGACTTCGACGTGGTGTTCGGCCCGGCCTACAAGGGCATCCCGCTGTCCGTCGTGACCGCCATCGCCATGCACAAGCTGTACGGCAAGGAGGTCCGCTACTGCTCCGACCGCAAGGAGGTCAAGGATCACGGCGCCGATAAGGGCGGCATGCTGGGCTACGAGCTCGCCGACGGCGACCGCGTGGTGATGGTCGAGGACGTGACCACCTCCGGCAAGTCCATCGACGAGACCTACCCCAAGCTCATGGCCGCCGCGAACGTCGAGGTCAAGGGCCTCATCGTGAGCCTCAACCGCATGGAGGTCGGCAAGGGCGGCGTGACCACCGCGCAAAAGGAGATCGAGGCCAGGTACGGGTTCCCCGTGGCGAGCATCGTGTCCATGGCCGAGGTCACCGAGCATCTGTACAACCGCGAGGTCGCCGGTCGCGTGGTGATCGACGATGAGCTCAAGGCCGCCATCGACGCCTACTACGAGCAGTACGGCGCGCGCGAGTAGGTACCGCGACGTCGGTCGAGGCGCGACGGCGCATGCGGCCCGCCGGCCTTCCTGCCCAAAGCGGGCGGGGACGGCCGACGGGCCGTTTTTCATGCAGATCGGCCGTGCGGACAGATTGCGTGCCGCCGGGTCGCGCGAGCGCGAGCCCTGTCGCGTGCGGACGAGTCCGGTCCCCGTCCGGTTGACGGTGCGTGCGGGAAGGAAGCGAGGACAGGCGGGTTCTTGACCCCGGCGCGCCGGTGTGGTGTTCAGCTGTCGTTTGGCCTGCTTGACTGCCCGCCTGCGCCATCGCCGCGCACCCCGCCATGTCGCTTGGATATAGTGGCGCCATGGTTGCGCGCCCGCCCGTCGGGCAGAACGAGACATGGAGGAGAACCATGAAGAGGAAACTTGCCGCGCTGCTGCTTGCCGCCCTGTGCGCGCTCGGTGCCGTCGGTCTGGTCGGATGCGGCGGGCCGTCCGCCGAGGAGGTCATCCGCGAGGGCGTGACCGCAGAGTTCGAGGCGGTGGTGGACACCGAGTCCGAGGAGTATCAGGAGCTGGTCGACGCGCTCGAGCAGGCGGGCGACCTGGCGACGTACGGCGTCGATGAGAAGGCCTTCATGGACTCGATGTACGACGGCTTCGCGTACGAGATCGGTGACATCGCGGTCGATGAGGAGGCCGGTACCGCCGTCGTGGACGTGAAGCTCACCTGCAAGACCTTCGCCGAAATCTTCAACACGATGATGGAGGACGCGCTGGCACTCGCCGAGGACCCGGCGGCTGCGACCATGACGCAAGATGAGCTCAACGCCAAGCTCGGCGAGGTCATGATGGGCGCGGTCGATGGCGCCGAGCTGCAGGAGACCGAGCTCGAGCTCGATGTCGTTCGCGATGACGACGGCACGTGGAACTGGGACGACACGGCCGAGGACGAGGTGACCGCCGCGCTGATGGGCGACTTCTAGGCCTTTCGCACGGCACGCGCGAGGCGCCCGGCATCCGCGTGCCGGGCGTTTGCGCTGCCCGAAAAACGACTTGCGCGATCGAGCGCTATGGCTATCGGGCCTCCCGACCCCCTCCGGTCGGGAGGCCCGATGCGCGTTCCCGGCTATGCCCGATGCGTGCCGCGGACGGACGGGGCGCGTGAACGTATCGCAACGATATGTCTCCAAACGGCTTCGTCCGCATCATGTAACAAAGAAGAAATCTAAAAACGCGAGCATTGACTCTGTTTAGCTAAAGCGCGAATATGCTTACCACCATACAGGGGGCGACGCGATACGGACCGCGCCGCCAATGGAAGAGAAGGTTATCGGACCATGAGCATGCAGCAGCTATCCATTATCAGCGTGATTATTTGACACGGGTTGGCATGCTCGAAGCCAGCCCGTGTAATAACGGGCGGCTGATAAGGACGAGGGCCGTCGACGCACATCGACGGCCCTCGTTTTCTTTTGATTCGATAGGCGTTCTTGGGAAGGGAAGCACATATGAACGGAATCGTATTGATGGTGGTGGCAGCGGCGGCGCTGGCTGTCGGATACCTCGGCTACGGCCGCTGGCTCGCCAACAAGTGGGGCGTCGACCGCGAGGCCATCACCCCGGCGCGCCGCATGGAGGACGGGAAGAACTTCTCCCCGGCGTCCGCCTTCACGGCGTTCTCGCACCAGTTCTCCTCGATCTGCGGCGCGGGCCCCGTCACGGGCACGATCGTGGCCATGGCGTTCGGCTGGCTGCCTGTCGTGCTCTGGGTGCTGGTCGGCGGCATCTTCTTCGGTGCCGTCCATGACTTCGGCGCCCTGTACGCCTCGATGAAGAACAACGGCAAGTCGCTTGCCCAGCTCATCGAGAAGTACATCGGCAAGACCGGCCGCCGCCTGTTCCTGCTCTTCTGCTGGCTGTTCTGCCTCATCGTTATCGCCGCCTTCACCTCCATGGTCGCCGGCACGTTCAAGTTTACGCCGGACGCCGCGGGCGCCGTCGACTTCACCAAGTCCTACGCCGCCGGCTGCGCGGGCACGATCTCGATCCTGTTCACCTTCGTCGCCATGGCGTTCGGCTGGGCCGTGCGCAAGTTCAACCTCACGGGCGCCAAGGAGTTCGTCACCGGCGTCGTGCTCATGGTCGCCATGTTCGCCGTCGGCATGCAGTTCCCCGTCTACCTCGACCTCAACGGCTGGATCACCGTCGTGATGGTCTACCTGGTCTTCGCCGGTGCCATGCCCATCCAGACGCTCAAGCAGCCGCGCGACTACCTCACCTCCATCATGATGATCGTCATGATCGTCTGCGCCGTGCTCGGCATCGTGGTCCTCGGCGTCAAGGGCCAGGCCACCATCACCGCCCCGATGTTCACCGGGTTCACCACCGCCTCCGGCATGATGTTCCCCGTCCTGTTCGTCTCCGTCGCCTGCGGCGCGCTCTCCGGCTTCCATAGCCTCGTGTCCTCTGGCACCTCTTCCAAGCAGGTCGAGAACGAGGCCGATGCCGTCAAGGTCGGCTACGGCGCCATGATCGTCGAGTCCTTCGTGGGCATCCTCGCCATCATCGTCGCCGGCATCATGTTCTCCGACATGAACACCGCCGGCACCGGCGCCCTCAACGCCGGCGTCGCCTCCACGCCCTTCGCGATCTTCGCGACCGGCATCGCCCGCGGCATGCAGGCCTTCGGCATCGACGGCACCGTCGCCACCGTCTTCATGACCATGAACGTGTCCGCCCTGGCGCTCACCTCGCTCGACGCCGTCGCCCGCATCGGCCGCACGTCCTTCTCTGAGTTCTTCGCCGAGAGCAACGATGCGCTCGCGGTCGAGACCGCCAAGTCCGGCGCCATGAAGGTCCTGGGCAATCCCTGGTTCGCCACCGTGGTGACCCTGCTGCCCGGCCTCGCCCTCACCTTCGGCGGCTATCTCAACATCTGGCCGCTCTTCGGCGCTTCCAACCAGCTGCTCGGCGGCATGACGATGATCACCCTCGCCGTCTTCTGCAAGTGCACGGGCCGTTCCGGCTGGATGCTGTACGTTCCCGTCGCGTTCCTGCTGGTCTGCACCTTCACTTCGCTCGGCATGAGCATCATGGGCTGCGTCACCGCCCTGCAGGCGGGCGGCATGGCCGCCATGGCGACCGCCGGTCTGCAGCTCGTCTTCGCGGTGCTGCTCGTTGCCCTGGGCCTGATCGTCGCGGTCAACTGCCTGAAGGAGCTCGTGGGCAAGAAGTCCGGCTCCCTGCCCGATGAGGAGCCCGAGTGGAGCGAGATGGGCCGCGCCAACGTTCGCGCTCAGGCTGCCGAGGCGGCCGTGGGGTCCGACGCCGTCAACGCGTAGGGTTCAGCTGGAAACCAGTCGAGCTGCAACATACTTTGAGACTCGGAGGGCCGGGTGCCGCAGGTGCGGTGCCCGGCCTTGTTTTGTTTGCTCTCCCAGACCGCGCTCGTTCTCAAAAAGGGGACAGGCACCTTTCTGAGAGGTGGCGAGGCGGTCGGTCCGCAGGTCCCGGCTTTTCCCACCTCGAATTGGTGCCTGTCCCTAATTTGAGGTGCGCGTCTCGCTGCGGGGCCTGCCGGCCCCTTGCGCGCTCCGCTGGCAAACGGCTCCGCCGTTTCCGCAGCTTCGCGCCCTCGCGGGTTCGAATCCCTGTGATGGACACGAAAATGCCCGGCTACCGCGAGATAGCCGGGCTGTACTTTCAATGGCTGGGGCAGAGGGATTCGAACCCCCGTAACCGGCACCAAAAACCGGGGTCCTGCCGCTGGACGATGCCCCAAAACGACGCGCGGCACCGCGGGGAGGCACCGGCGCAACAAGTGTACCTAATCGGTTAGGGCCGCGCAAACGCCGTCAAGCAGGCGGATCGCGAGCGTCTGGGCATCGCTCGAGGTGAACATGCCGTCGTACCCGGTGAAACCGGTGAGCTCGATGCGCAGGCGCGCGCGGCGCGCCTTGTTCGCGGCGAGCGCGGTAGAGATGCGCTGGGCGAGGTTGTTGCACTCGGCGAGGGTTATCGTAGGGAGCGGGGCGGCGCCGTCGGGGAGCTCGTGGCACGCGATCTCGAGGACGAGGTCGACATCCTCGGGCGCCTCGTCGTCGCAGAGCACCATGCCGCTCGTCTCCGTGGTGGCGGAGGCGATGTTCCACATGCGCGACGCGACGTTGCGGGCGATGGGGTCCTCGCCGGTGAGCGCGATGCGGTACCGCTCGAGTACGTTGGCGGCGCGGGCGAACCCGATGCGCGACTCCGCTTCCGCCACGGAGGGCTTGCCCTCCCACACGTGGTGCAGGCGCTTGATGTAGTTGAACGTGTCTTGGAACGCCATGCCGTCCGCAAACAGGCCCACGTTCTCCTGGAACTGCTGCAGGGCCGCCTCGGTATGGGGGCCGAAGTAGCCGTCGTCGGCGCCGCAGGCGAAGCCGAGGACGTTCAGGGCCTTCTGCAGGGCGCGCACGTCGGCGCCGTGGAAGTTGGGGAGGCGCAGGTACAGCGTGCGATCGCCCAGTTTATATGACGCGTCGACCAGGGCGGACCAGCAGGGGAGGTCGACGGTGCGTCCGGCGTCGAGCGCGGCGTCGCGGCGGAAGGCCTCTACAGCGGCGGCGGTGGAGGGGCCGAAGGACTGCTGCTCGAGCTCATCGGTATCGATTTCGTGGCCGAGCTGCACAAGGCGCGTCTGCACGTCCTCGACTGCGGCGCCCCGCATTCCCTCAACGATCGGTTCCATGCGAACCCTTTCTATTTCGGCATCCGGACGACGGCCCGGTAGGCAAACGTGTTGAGCTATCAGTTTACCAGCGAAGGCGCGCTCGCGTCGTTCGCGCGCCGGTTTGCGGCTTCCGCCCATAATAGTCGCATCGTCGGCAGTTCGTAGACAAAGCGGTTGCACAATGGTTCGCTGAAAAGGTCTGCGCGCCGGAGGCGACGCGCTGTTCGGCGAGGAGGGGCCTGCCATGACGGAGAATGCGGTGCGGCGTGGGGCCGCGGGGAAGCGACCGGGCGCGGACGACGCGCCCCGTCGTGTCGGGGGCACCGGCGAGCGGGACGTCGCTGCGACCGCGGGCTCATCAGACCCGGCGAACGATGCGCGCATCCTCATCGTGGACGACGAGGAGGCCATCGCGGGCATGCTCGACGAGTTCTTCCGGATGGAGGGCATGCGCACCTCGGTGGCGACGTGCGGGGACCGCGCCCTCGGAATCGCCGGGGACGCCGATGAGGACGACCCTATCGACCTGGTGCTGCTCGATGTGAACATGCCCGGGATGGACGGCTTCGAGGTGTGCCGCCGCCTGCGCGAGCACCTTGCGTGCCCCATCATCTTCCTCACGGCGCGCGTGGAGGACATCGACCAGATCGACGGGTTCGCAGCGGGGGCGGACGACTACGTGCTCAAGCCCTTCTCGCTGCCGGTGCTTGGGCAGCGCGTTCGCGCCCACCTCGCCCGCGAGCAGCGCAAGCGCGTCGCCGAGCTGGGGCGCGTGCGGTACTTCGGCTGTCTCACGGTCGATTACGGGGAGCGCGCGGTCGAGGTGCGCCGCGAGGGTGCGTCGCGCCCCGTCTCTCTCACGCGGACCGAGTTCGACATCGTCGCGCTGCTGAGCAAGAGCCCGGGGCGCGTGTTCGACCGCGACGTGATCTACGAGCGCGTATGGGGATGGGATGCCGAGGGCGACCCGTCGATCGTGCGCGAGCACATCCGCCGCATCCGCAAGAAGCTCGTCGACGCCCGGGCGGCCGAGGACTGCATCGAGACGGTCTGGGGCGTGGGCTACAAGTGGGCGGCGCGATGATGCGCGGGGTGCGGTGGCGCGACCGGCTGCGCGGCGAGCCCGGGCGCACGGCCGTCGAGCCCGGTGCGCACGCGGCGGCCGACCCAGCCGGGCGAAGCGCCATCGGCGACGTGTGCTGCGGCGGCCGGGGCGCCGGCCCTGCCCAGCGGCCGGTTCCTCCAGGCTGGCGCGCCCGCGCCGCCCGTTGGTGGCGTACGCGGCCCCTGGGCGTCACCTTCGGGGTGTACCTGGCGGTGTATCTCGTCGTCGCGACGGCGCTCACGTTCACTGCAATCAACGTGTTCGACCGCGAGGACATGTACCGGCGCTACACGATCGAGGTCGCCCTCGCCGACGGCTCCACGGTGCGCGGCGTGCCGGATTCCGGCCCCTATATCTACAACCCGACGACCGGCGAGCTTTTGCCCGCGACCGAGATCATGGTTCCGGGCGAGAGCGCCTACGCGGTGTTCGCAAGCTTCGATGCCGATGCGGTGCCGGCCTCCCGTCCTGCGGAGGACGAAGACTACCGCGAGGTGTACGCGACGGCCGACGCGCTGCGGCGCGGCCAGGTGGAGCTGTTCGACTGGGGCCTCAACTACAACGAGAGCTATGCGATGACCGAGGTCCTCGATTCCGACGAGCGCATCACTGCCAAGAACATCGCGTTCTACGATGCCGCCATGCGTGCGGGCCGTGCGGATGCGGTCGGGGCGTTCGAGCGGGCGACAGGGGTCGACCTGGCCGAGGTGTTCGGTGCGGAGAACGTGTCCAACGTCGCCTACTACGCGGATTCGATTCCCTCCGACGACCCGATCTACCGCATTCGGGTCGTGCTCACGGGAATCTCGCCGTTCGTGGTGTACGGAGGGCTCGCTTGGGTGATGTTCCGCCGGTTCTACCGCGTGCACATCGCCGCGCCGCTGGAGGGCCTCGGGGCTGCGGCGCAGCGCATCGCGGAACAGGACCTGGATTTTTCCATCGGGCCGGTCCAGGGCAAGGAGCTCGGCGCGCTCGGTGCGACTCTCGAGGACATGCGCGCTTCGCTGCTTTCCGCCCAGCGCGAGCTGTGGCGCACGGCGGAGGAGCGCCGTCGGCTCAACGCCGCCTTCGCGCACGATCTGCGCACGCCGGTGACGGTCCTGCGCGGTACGGTCGATTTGGGCAGGATGCGCTTGGCGCGCGGGGCGACCGTGGGCGAGGCGCAGCTCGATGCGCTGTCCGAGCAGGTCGACCGTCTGAGTCGATATGCCGACACCATGAGCGGGCTCACGAAACTCGAGGACCGCGCGCTTGTGCGCGAGGGCGTTGCCGCCCGCGAGCTCGTGCGCCGCGTGCGCGCACATGCCGGCGAGGTCGTCGCGGCGCGCGGCGGCGGATTGCGGCTGGAGATGCTCGGCTCTGAATCCGTCGACGCGGACTTGCCGGGATCTCCTGAGGTCTCCGTCGACCTGCCCCTGGTGGAGGAGGTGCTCGACAACCTGCTGAGCAACGCGTGCGGGCATGCGGCCTCCACGGTGCGCCTCGACGTGCGGCTCGAGCGGCGGCCACGGCGGACGACCTCGGCGTCCGGCGAAGATGGCGGCTTGATGGAGGAGGAGGCTCTGCTCGTCTGCATCGTGGAGGATGATGGCCCCGGGTTCAGCGCCGAGGCGCTGCGTCGCGCATGCGAGCCCTTCTACAGCGAGTCCAAGTCTGTCGAGCACTTCGGCGTGGGCCTCAACATCGCGCACACGCTGACGGCGCTGCACGGCGGCGCCCTCGAGCTGGGGGTCGCCGATGCGGGCGGAGCGCGGGTCGTGGCTCGGTTCGCCTGCGGTGTCGTCGGCGGGGCCGGGCCCTCGCCCGATGCGGATGCGCGCCCGCAAGGTTGAGGTTTCATTTCTTGCCGACTGTTGACGGGGAGTTGACATTCATCTGAGAACCTCATGATGTTCCGAAATCCAGGAGGTGCATCATGGGGTTCAAGCAGATGGTTCCGGTCCCGGAGGCGGAGACGCCTGTCGTGTCCGAATCCGCGCCTGCGCGCCGTCCCGTTCTCGAAACCGCGACGGCCCGGCTTCGCAGCGACCGCGCTCGGGGCGGGCATCGCGCCCGCCTGGTTCAGGGGTCCGCGCCGCGCCGCCGCGCGCGGCTCATCGCCTTCGCGGCGCTCGCTGCCGTCGTGGTCGCGCTGGCTGTGGCTTGCGTCAACTGGCTGCCGGCCGTATATGCCTGGCTGTCCGATCCCGCTGCGGTGCGCGCGTTCGTCGCGGAGCATGCGGTTCTCGCGCGCCTGGCGATCGTGGGCGTCAACGTGCTCCAGATCGTGCTGGCGTTTCTTCCGGGTGAGCCGGTCGAGCTTGCAAGCGGCTATGCGCTCGGGTTCTTCGAGGGGACCGCGGCGTGCCTTGCCGCCAGCGCGGTCGGCACCTCGATCATCTATCTTGCGGTCCGGCGCTGGGGCCGCCGTGTCGTCGATCTGTTCTTCGACCAGGGGTATTTCGAGCGGTTCGGTTGGCTGCACCGCACGCGCCGACTCGAGCTCATCATGCTCGTGGTGTTCCTCATCCCCGGGACGCCCAAGGATTTTCTCACCTACTTCGCGGGGTTGACGGACATGCGTTTCGGCATTGCCCTCGCGATCGCCACGTTCGGCCGCATCCCCTCGATCGTCACCTCGACGATAGCGGCGTCCTCGTTCGCGTCGGGGGATTACGGGCTCTTGGTCGGTGCGCTGGCAATCGCGGCGCTGCTGATCGCCGGGGGTGGCGTCGCGTATCGATACGTGCGTGCTCACGCGGCGCAGGATGAAGCGTCGGATGCGGTCGCGCGGTAGGCGCATGCCGCGGGTGCGTGGTTCGCACGGGCGCCGCGGACGCAGCCCGAAACGGGCGCTGCGGGCATGTCCAGGCTGACGGTGCGGGAGTTTTAAGGTTTGATCGGATGGCAAGGGGAGAGACCCATGGAAGATGTTGTTATCGGGGCGACCGGATCCGAGCGTATCGGTACCGACGTTGCGCTGGACACGGTGGTCAACGCGGACGGCACGCTCGCCGGCGTGACGCCGCTGCGCGAGGACCGCGCGGCGCTCGCTTCGCTTGCGGTGCTCGTCGTGTCGGCGGCGCTGCTCGCGGTGTTCGCGTAGCGTATGGTTCCGCGGGTCCGGCGCCGAAAGGGGACGTCCCTTTTGGCGCAACGGGCGAAATAGCGTCGCCTTCCCCGCGCGGCGCGGCGCAATGCGGCCCGTGTGGCCGCCGGGCGGCATTGCGGCGCCAGGTTCGGAGCGGCGCCGCGGGAACGTAATGGGGCCGCGCGGCACCGGCGCGGGTGCGATACGGGGCCGGGTTGGGTGCAGCGCGGGTCTTCGCCGTGCGCGACCCGAGCGAAAGCGGGCTCCCGGCGGCGTCGAATCCGAACGAGGTCGACGCTATAAGGGGGGGGGTTGGTCTTTGCTCTCACCCCCGAAGTGAGTGGATTTTAACGAGCCTCGGTTGAAGCCGTGCTTCAGCGGTCGGTTTCAACCGACATCATCCCAGTTGAGCGCTTTGGCAAACGAAAGCGTATCGACCGGGTCCTTCAAAATCCACTCACTTCGGGGTGAGACGTTCTTTTCGTCTTGGGAGCAGCCCTAAACCGAGCGCGCGTGGCGGTAGAATCTCTCCATCGAGACAACCGCCGTCGAAGGGGAGACGCATATGGATACGCGAAACGTCAACATCGGCTTCATCGGGTTTGGAAACATGGCGAGCGCCATGGCGGACGGCTGGATCGCGAGCGGCGCGGTTGCCGCGGGGAGCCTGCGCGCGTGCGCCGGGCGCTTCGAGGCCCTTGTTCCCCGCTGCGAATCGCGCGGCATGGTTGCGCTGCCCGATGCCGCCGAGGTGGTTGCCGCATCGGACGTGGTGGTCGTCGCGGTAAAGCCCTACATGATCGAGGACGTGCTCGCGCCCGTGCGGGAGCAGCTCGCCGGCAAGGCGATCCTGTCCGTGGCCGCGGGCTGGAATTGCGAGGCGTACGAGCGCGTCATCCCGGGAACGAACCATCTCTCCACGGTTCCCAACACGCCCGTCGCGATCAACGAGGGCGTCATCGCCTGCGAGAAGACCTCGACGCTCGATTCCGAACAGCGCGATTTGGTCTTTTCGCTGCTTAGGTTGCTCGGTTCCCCGATCGAGGTCGAGAGTCGCCTGCTGTCCGTCGCGGGTACGGTGGGCGGGTGCTCGCCGGCGTTCATCGCGATGGTGATCGAGGCGCTGGGCGATGCGGCGGTCAAGCACGGCATCCCGCGCGCCACCGCGTACCAGATGGTGAGCCAGATGGTGGCGGGCACCGCCAAGCTGCAGCTCGCGACCGGTGCGCATCCCGGTGCGATGAAGGACGCCGTGTGCTCCCCGGGTGGGACCACCATCCGCGGCGTCGCGGAGCTCGAGGCCGCGGGCATGCGGTCGGCCTTCATCCGCGCCATCGACGCGATCGAGGGTTAGAGCAGCGTGCCGTGCCAGAAGGGACGTACCCTAACGGCACGGCGTGCCATTAGGGTACGTCCCTTCTGGCACGGGGTTTCGGTCGCGCTGCACGAAAAACGCCTCCGGTCTCGTGCTCGATCGAGCCGAGGTCGGAGGCGTCGTTGTGAGTCCGTGAGGTTCCCGGCAGCGCTTTGCCTTAGAACCAGCTGTCGTCATCGTCCGTCTTGGGGCCGCGGTCGACGTAGATCTTGTGCGTGCGCTTCTCGAGAACGAACGCGACGATCGCGAAGATGACGAGGCCCGCGACGAACAGCGTCGCCACGCCCTCGCGGGTTCCGAACAAAAAGGAAAAAATCGCGTCCATATCCTGCCTTCTCGCCTTCTCGACTGTGGAAAAACTCACACAAGTATATACTGGCCAATGCATGCTCATTACGCCAACCTGAACGAACATCGCCTTGGGCCGTGCCCGGGGTGTTCAGGCGAATACCGGAGGCATTATGCTCGATATCAAATTCGTTCGCGAGAATCCCGACGCCGTGGATGCGGCCATGTCTAACCGTCAGACCTCTTGGGACCGCGAGAAGTTCTTCGCACTCGACGACGACCGCCGCGCCGTGATCGCCGAGGTCGAGGAGCTTCAGGCGACCCGTAACGCCGAGTCCAAGAAGATCGGCTCCCTCATGAAGGAGGGCAAGAAGGACGAGGCCGAGGCAGCCAAGGAGGCCGTGCGCCTGGTCAACGAGAAGATCGAGGGCCTTGCCGTCCGCCGTTCCGAGCTTGAGGCCGAGCTTGCCGACTTCATGAGCCGTCTGCCCAACATCCCGTGCGACGCCACTCCCGTGGGCGTGGACGAGAATGAGAACCCCGAGCGCCGTCGCGTGGGCGAGCCCCGCGACTTCGCCGCCGAGGGCTTCGAGCCCAAGGCCCACTGGGACCTGGGCACCGAGGCCGGCATCCTCGATTTCGACCGCGGCGCCAAGCTCTCCGGTGCCCGCTTCACGGTGCTCTCCGGCGCCGGCGCCACGCTCGACCGCGCGCTGCAGAACTTCTTCCTCAACACCCATATCTCCCGTGGCTTCACCGAGTTCATCCCGCCGGTGATCGTCAACCGCGAGATCATGTACGGCACCGGCCAGCTGCCCAAGTTCGAGGACGACGCCTACCACACCGGCGAGGACCAGTTCCTGATCCCCACCGCCGAGGTCGCGCTCACCAACCTGCACGCCGGCGAGACGCTCGACGCCTCCCAGCTGCCGCTGCGCTACACCGCGGGCACCCCGTGCTTCCGCGAGGAGGCCGGTTCGGCTGGTCGCGACACGCGCGGCATCATCCGCCAGCACCAGTTCACCAAGGTCGAGATGGTCAAGTTCGTCCGTCCCGAGGAGTCCGACGCCGAGCTCGAGAGCATGGTGGCCGAGGCCGAGTTCATCCTGCAGCAGCTTGGCCTGCCGTACCGCGTGATCAGCCTCTGCACCGGCGACCTGGGCTTCTCCGCCCGCCAGACCTATGACATCGAGGTCTGGCTGCCCAGCTACAACGCGTACAAGGAGATCTCCTCCTGCTCCAACTGCGGCGACTTCCAGGCCCGTCGCGCGAACATCAAGTACCGCGATCTCGAGAACTTCAAGGGCACGCGCTTCGTGCACACGCTGAACGGTTCCGGCCTGCCCACCGGCCGCACCATGGCCGCCATCATGGAGAACTACCAGAACGCCGACGGCTCCATCACGGTGCCCGAGGTCCTGCGTCCCTACATGGGTGGCATCGAGCGCATCGAGCCGCTGGCGTAGCGATCGCGCGTCGACGCGTGTTTCGAGGGGCGTCCATCCGGTTGTTCGGGTGGGCGCCCCCTTCCTTTAAATCCTTGGGCTCCGCGATTCTTTTCGCCGGCAACTCCGACGTCGCGGGTGCTGGGGCCGCGCGGGTCCGACGGCCTAGTGGTTCGAGAAGAACCGCAGGGCGTTCTCGCCGCACAGCTTGGCGGTGATCTCCATGCCGAAGCGGGAGTTCAGAAGCTCCTGGAACGATGGCATGTCGGAGGCGCTCCGGATGAACTCGGGCGTGTCGCATCCGTCGAAGTCGCTGCCGAGTGCCAACGCGTCCTCACCGCCGCGCTCGAGGAACCGATCGATGTGGCGAGAGAGATCGTCGAATGTCGGACGCGCATCATCTGAGATGAATATGGTCGCAAAGTTGAGCCCGACGAGCCCGCCGCGGTCGACGATCTCGCGGAACTGCGCGTCGGTGAGATTGCGCGGATGGCCGCAGACGGAGCGGCTGTTGGAATGGCTTGCGACGAGCGGGGTGTCCGTCGCCGCGGCGACCTCCGAGAAGCACCTGTCGTTGAGGTGGGAGACGTCGATGGTCATCCCCGCCCGCACCATGCGCGCAAGCGCCGCTCTTCCCGCGGAGCTCAAGCCCTCGGCGGTGTCGTGCCCGCTGGCAAGTGGTCCCGCCGCGTTCCAGCTGAGGGACGCCATGATGACGCCAGATTGCGCGGCTGTATCGACATAGGAAGGGTCCAGCGCGAAGAACCGAGCGTTCTCCACGGTGCGCAGGGCTGCGACCTTTCCGCTGTCGAGCAGCTTCTCGACCTCGCCGCCCGTGCGCGCGAACGCGATGCGCCCCGTGTTTTTAGAGACCTGCCGGTCGAGATACTCCTCGACGTGCCGGTAGAACGCGAGGGACTCGGTGCAGGAGAGCTCATCGGGGATGAAGCAGGCGAAGCATTGCGCCCACGGGGCCACCCCGATGCGGTCTAAAGACACCTGGCAGCGGTTGGACCCGAGTTCCCGGCAGGCAGACGGTTGCAGCTCGTCTCCCGGACCGTAAAACGGCATGCCGCAACTGAGTTTGAACGCTTCCGGGAGCGTTTGCCATGCAAGGCGGTCCGCAGTGTCGCAGTGCAGGTCGAAAACGGCGTGAACCATGTGTCCCCCAATCCTCTGCTCCTCAGCCTAGCACGAGAATCGGGGACTGGAAGGACGGGTTCATTTCTAAAAAAACGAACATAAGTTCTCACGAACATACGTTTGTATTTCGGGTATACTGGACCCAAGGAGAACGGGAGATGGGAGTTGCGATGGATGCAGAGTTTGTGGCCGATGCCCTGCTGTTCGAGAGCGAGCGGGATGAGGAGCGGGTCCGCATAGTATGCGGCGTTACCCCGGAGGGGGAGGTCGTGATCGCACAGAGGACCACGGGCCCCTTGACCGCATGGTGTTTCGAAGAGGAGGCGCACGACGTGGAGGTGCGCATCGCGGAAGCGCAGGCCCCCGTTCTCCTAAGGCGTCTGGGGATGGAGGGAAGCGATCAGATACCGGCGGCTCTTCAGATTCGTTTTGCCGGCTACGACAGCGCCCTTCGCATCCGCGAGTTCTGTCGTGAGGAGGGCGTGCCGTATGAGGTGCGCGAGCGCCAAGTCTGCCGATAGGAGGTGCGGCGAAAAATATTTCAAAAAAATCTTGTAATTTAGCTTGACGGAGTGCGGGTGCGATGGCATTATATTCCCTGCGTTGCGGCGTTACCTCAGCTGGATAGAGGGTCTGACTACGAATCAGAACGTCACAGGTTCGAATCCTGTACGCCGCACCAGTTGAATTGCAAAGGGCACCTTCGGGTGCCCTTTTTCTATCTGAATATCCTTGCTGGGGGCGTCGCTGCTAGTCCGGGGGTTCGGCCGGGTTCGCTCTTGTTGCCCGGCTAGGGCGGTTGCACATCATGGGGCTCTTGTCGTTCCGGCGCGCACGGGGTGCTGGGATGCGTAGGGGTCGGGCCGTTGTTCCGGCATGCTAAAGGAATCCGCCGTCTTTCGGCGTGCTGTCTTGGCGTATGGGGTCGACGTCTGTTCGACTGCATGGCCGTCCGGCGTCCGGGCACACCGTTTGGTGCGGAAGCGTGGGGGGGTGTGCCGGAAAGCACAAAACGGGCATGGCCGGGTGTACAAATCGGCGTGCGCGCGATTTTATCCGTCCTGCAACTTCACGTCATATCACGCAATATGATGCGCTATGGTGAACAAGAAGTAGACAACCGGGAGGCGATCGAGATGGCTGCGGATACTATCATCCGAGATAGCGTGGTGCGTGAGCCGCTGGGGGCATATAAGGGCCGTGGGGGCATGAAGAGTCCGGACGGCGTTCCCGCGTTGACTTCGAACGACCCGATCTACCTTCAGCTCGCCGAGATCATGCGCGATCGGATCTTCTCGAAGCGATGGACCGCCGGGAGCAAGATCCCATCCGAACACGAGATGATGGAGGTGTTCGGCGTCGCGCGCGGAACGGTGCGCAAGGCGTTGAAGTCCCTGGTCGACGAGGGGTTGCTGGTGCAGGTTCGCGGCAGCGGCACGTATGTCGCGGAACCTGGCATCTCGCATCCGGCGGGCGTGCGCCCGCTCTCTTTTGCCGACTCGCTGCGCGAGCAGGGAAAGGAGTTCGAGACGCAGGTGCTCGAGCAGAGCGTCTCGCCGGCGAGCGTCGAGGTCGCCACGGAGCTCGGAATCGAAGAGGGCGTTGAGGCCATGTTCATGCGTCGCGTGCGCACCGTGGACGGGGAGCCCATCATGTGCCAGGAGAGTTGGCTCAACCTTCGGGAGTGCCCTGGCCTGCTGGATATCGACTATACGAAGGAATCGCTGTTCAACGCCGTCCAACAGTGCTCCGGGCGCAAGATCAAGATTTCCCACATGCGCTACAGCGCGCGCACGGCGGGCATCGAGTACGGCGAGCTGCTCGGTTGCAGCGAGTCGGCTGCGCTGCTGCTCCTCGAGCAGAACATCTGCTTGGAAGACGGCGTGTGCATCGAGTGGACCTACACCTGGTTCAAGCCGGGGCAATCCATCGTGGGCACGGCAGAACAGGCGGATTAGGCGACGAGGGATGTTGCTACCTGCAGATAATGCTCGTAGGTTAAACCGTTCAGGAGAAAAATACGACCATTCAAAGAGCGGGACTCCATATGAGGCACACAAAGCTGTTCATGGTGGTGTATACAACTATATGTACACAGTGAGGTGTACAACTAGTCCACTAGTTGTCCAGCTTGAGGCGGGACAGCGCTGGCCGAGAGTAGAGAGGGCTTGATGCTATGGAGAAAACTCAGCTCAGGACGCCGTTCTTCGTGGTGAACCCCAAGTCGTACCTGTACGGCGAGGAGATTTACGCGCTCGCGAAGAAGACCGATGAGCTTGCGGCCAAGTACGATTTCGACGTGCTGTTCACCGCTCAGCTTATCGACCTTCCGCACATCATCGAGACCTGCCCGCACCTGATTCCGTGCGCTCAGCACATGGAGAGCCTCAAGCCCGGTCGCGGCATGGGCCACGTGCTCCCCGAGGCGCTTGCCGCCGCGGGCGTCAAGGCGACGTTCCTCAACCATGCGGAGAACCCCTGCACCGTTCACGAGCTGGCCTCTACCATCGCACGCGCCAACGAGGTGGGCATCCTCACCGTCGTGTGCGCCGACTCCGTGGAGGAGGGCGAGTGGATCGCCGGCCTGCATCCCGACGTCATGGTGTGCGAGCTCACGAGCCTCATCGGCACCGGTCAGGTCGCCGGCGAGGATTACATGCGCGCCTCGACCGAGGCCGTGAAGGCCGTCTCCCCGCAGACTAAGGTGCTGCAGGCGGCGGGTATCTCCACCGGCCAGAACGTGTACGACGCCATCAAGTACGGAGCCGACGCGACGGGCGGCACCTCCGGCATCGTCGCCGCCGAGGATCCGTTTGCGACGCTCGACGAGATGTTCGAGGCGCTCGACCGCGCCCGCACCGATTTCTGCAAGGAGGCGTAACGCATGGCCGTCTACAAGGAAACCGTGAAGATGGAGACGCTCGCCGGCAAGCCGACGTACGTCGACGTCACCGCTTCGGTCGCAGCCGCCGTCGAGAACTCCGGAATCAAGGAGGGCGTCGTCACCGTCATCTCCTGCCACACCACCTGCGCGGTGTTCTCGGAGGAGTTCGACCACGACTACACGCCTGCGGGCGACACCTATCTCCAGGCCGACCTGAATGCCGGCCTCGAGCGCGTGTTCCCCGAGCAGCATGACTGGAACACCTACCGCTATCCCGGCCTGCGCCACTTCGAGGAAGTCGAGTCCTGGCCCAACCTGGACGCATGGCTTCCGGGCGGCGACCGCACCATGCTGTGGAACGGCGACGCGCACCTGCGTTCGACGCTGATCGGCAGCAACCAGACCTTCGAGGTCGCCGACGGCAAGCTCGAGATGAATGGTCTGGCGAGCATCTACTTCGTCGACTTCGACCGCACCCGCGAGCGTACGCGCAAGGTGAAGGTCGTGGTGATGGGCGAGTAGCCTGCTATTTCCCACCCGGCCCGAATCCGGGTACCGGGCACGTTGTTGTCCTGTTGCGGGGTGAATAGCACCCTGTGTCTACGGGTATGGTCTGTCAGTATCGTTCCCAAGAAAGGAGTTATCCATGAAGAAGATCGTTTTGGCTTGCGGATCCGGTGTCGCTACGTCCACCGCGGTTGCGCAGAAGGTCGCCAACCTGTTGGATGAGAACGGCTACAAGGGCCAGTATCACATCGTGCAGTGCGCCATCGCCGAAGCTGCTACGCAGTGCCAGGATGCCGCGCTTCTGATCGCTACCACGGTTGCCCCCGCCGGCATTACGTGCGAGTACATCAGCGGCATTCCGTTCCTGACCGGAATGGGCATCGCCGACGCCCAGAAGAAGATTCTGGACATCATGGCGCAGTAATACGCCCGTTCGTCCATTCTTTCCAAAGGGGGGGAAAGTATCATGGATGTCATTCTCGATTTCTTTACGTTCATCCAGGGCCTTGGCGTCTCCGTCATGATGCCCATCATCATCACGATCATCGGCACCGCGCTCGGTGCCGGGTTCTCCAAGAGCCTCAAGGCCGGTTTGACGGTCGGCGTCGGCTTCATCGGCCTGAACCTGATCATCAACAACCTGCTGGGTGCGAACCTCGGGCCTGCGGTCCAGACGATGGTCGACCGCTTCGGCCTCGCCCTCTCGATCATCGATGTGGGTTGGCCTGCGTCCTCCGCGATCGCCATGGGTTCCACCGTCGGTCTGTTCATCATTCCGCTCGGCCTGCTCGTCAACCTTCTGATGCTCGCCACCAACACGACCCAGACCGTTGACGTCGACATCTGGAACTACTGGCACTTCGCCTTCACCGGCTCCATCGTCGCCATCATCACGGGCGACATCATGCTCGGCTTCGCCGCCGCGATCATCAACGAGGTGATCGTCCTGATCCTTGGCGACATCACCGCTCCGCAGGTCGAGAAGTCGCTCGGCATGCCCGGCGTCTCGCTGCCCCACGGCTTCACCGCCGCGTTTGCCCCGATCGCCATGGCCGTCAACTGGGTTATCGAGAAGATCCCCGGCGTTCGTGACATCAACCTCGACGTCGAGTCCATGCAGAAGAAGTTCGGCGTGTTTGGCGAGCCCTTGTTCGTCGGCACCGTCATCGGCATCGTCATCGGCGCCATCGCTTACTTCGACGCCGCCGACGTGGCCGGTTCCATCACGCAGATCCTGGTCCTGGGCGTCTCCCTCGGTGCCGTTCTCGTCCTGATCCCCCGCATGGCTTCCCTGCTGATGGAGGGTCTGCTCCCCATCTCCGATGCCGCTTCCTCCTTCATCCAGAAGCGCATGCCGAACCGCGGCAAGATCTATATCGGTCTCGACTCCGCCGTGGGCGTCGGTCACCCCGTGACCCTGTCCCTTGCGCTGATCCTGATCCCCGTCATGCTGCTGCTCGCTGTCGCCCTGCAGCCGCTCGGCAACCAGGTCATCCCGTTCGGCGACCTCTCCACCGCCACCTACATGCTCGTTCTCATCACCCCGATCGTGAACCAGAACGGCTTCCGCGGCCTCATCGTCGGCATCATCGTGCTCGCCGTCGGCCTGCTCATCTCCACCTATATGGCTCCGTTCCAGACCGCTGCCGCCCTGCAGTCCGGCTTCGATATCGCCGCTGCCACGGGTAACGCCAGCGCTCAGATCTCCTCGCTCTGTGACGGCGCCAACCCGCTCACGTTCGTCTTCGTGTTCCTGAGCAACATCAACGGTTGGCTGTGCGTGGGCGTGACCGGCGTCGCCGCCATCGCCTTCGCCCTGTGGAACCGCGCTCGCATCGTCAAGGAGGCCAAGGAGCTCCACGCCGAGGCCTAAGATCTCGACTTGAGAGTGCCACCCCTGATGAGGTGAGATTAGAGACCGCGCTCGCATGTTCCACCTGGACGCGGGCGCGGTCCTTTTATCGAAAACGGACGCAACCTAGACTTGAAAGGCGAGACGTGGAAGAGAACGCAACCGGGTCCGTGTACACCTACGATCCCCATCGCTACCTGTTCGATGTGAGGATCCCTGCCGTGCTGTCGGCTATCGCGATGCCGGTATCCATCTTGATGCTAGTCGCGAACTTCCTCGTGCCCGTCGCTGTCATCTTCCTGGTGGTGAGCATCTACACGCTGTTCAACACGCTCGCCGCGAAGACGTATCCCCAGATCGTTGCGCTGGACGACACCGAGCTTTCCCTGACTTCGTTCGGCCGCACGGACACGTATCGTATCGACGAGATCGGCCGCCTTCAGGTCCGCGAGAACGGCATGACGCGCAACGCCTACATTCGCGTCAATGGAGGGGGTTTGCTGCGCGGTCGTTATTTCGTGGGCTGCGGTGATATGTACGACGCAGCCGGTGAGAAAGCGGAGGGGCTTTATCGATTCTTCCTGGAGACCGAGGCGCGCCTCGATCCCGATAATCTGCGCGTGCGCGCCCGTGCCGCCGAAGCCCGTAAGGCGGCGGGCGCCCTCGAGGGAACGACAGGGGAGCGCGCGCCTGTGTCCCGCCGACATAACCGTAAGAAGAAGTAGGTCGCATCGTCGATGCGACCACAGCGGATTCGTTTTCGACACGAAAGCAGACTCCGGGTTCGCAGCATGACCCCGGATTCGTTGAAAGGAACTACCATGCTTGTCAATCTTCGTGACATCTGCGCCATCGCCGAGCAGAACAACATGGCCATCGCGGCGTTCAACACGCCGAGCCTCGAGGCCGTCCGTGCCGCGATAGACGCCGCCGAGGCCACGGGCTACCCTGTGATCATCCAGCACGCCGAGTGCCACGACGACATCACGCCGCTCGACGTCATGGGTCCCGCGATGGTCGCGCTCGCCGAGCGCTCCACCGCGCAGGTCTGCGTGCACCTCGACCACTGCGAGCACCTGTCCTACATGCGCCGCGCGCTCGAGATGGGCTTCAACGGCGCGATGTTCGACGGCTCCGCGCTTCCCTACGAGCAGAACGTCGCCAACTCCGCCCGCGCCGCCGCCATGTGCGCGAGCTTCGACTGCGGCCTCGAGTGCGAGCTCGGCAGCCTCGGCGCCCGCGAGGGAGACCTGCTCTCGGACGGCGCCGCCGCGACCGAGGGCGGTTCCGGTGCGACCTACACCGACCCGGACCAGGCGCTCGATTTCGTCGCCTCCACCGGCCTCGACATCCTCGCGTGCTCCTTCGGTACCGTGCACGGCCTGTACCGCGGTGAGCCCCAGCTCTCCTTCGAGGTGCTCGACCAGATCCGCGACCGCGTCGAGGTCCCGCTGGTCATGCACGGCGGCTCCGGCGTGTCCGACGAGGACTACCGCACGGCCATCGATGCGGGCATCCGCAAGATCAACTACTACACCTACGGCGTGAAGTACGCCGGCGAGACGGTCTGCGACCTCGTCCAGGCGCGCCGCGCCGACGACCCTGCCGCTGTCGTGTACTGGCACGATATGACCGCCGCCGCGTACAAGCGCCTGCTCGAGGACTTCACCCAGGTCATTCGCGTCTTCGCCAACGGCGCCGAGCCGCTCGCCTAGCCACCCCCTGAAGGCCGCGGGGGCCGATGCGCGCCCCCGCGGTCCTTTGTATGTTCGCCCGTCGGGAACCCGGCGCGGTGGCCCCGCCCGCAAGCGCGGGGCAGGATTCAACCGAAAGGACCGTTATGTCTGCTGTGGATACCAGCCTGTTCAAGCCCGAGCTCGTCTTCTTCGACTTCGAGGCGACCGACCGTGAGGACTTCTTCAAGAAGCTCGGCGCCGAGCTCAGCTCGCGCGGCTACATCAAGGACACGTGGTTCGACGCCATCATGGAGCGCGAGGCCAACTATCCGACCGGCCTCGGTTGCCAGGCCATCAACGTCGCGATTCCGCATGTCGACCCCGAGCACCTCGCCAAGCCCTACATCGCCGTCATCAAGCCGAAGAACCCGGTGGTCTTCGAGCCGATGGGTGGCATGGGCGATCCCGTCCCCGCTGAGCTCATCGTGAACCTGGGCCTGCTCGCTCACGCCGAGGGCCAGGTCTTCATTCTTCAGGCGCTGATGGGCATTTTCATGGACGAGGCTTCCTGCGCCGAGATCCTGGCTCAGGACACCCCTGAGTCCATGGTCGAGACCATGGTGAAGTTCTGCAGCTAGAAGTTGCGCAACACAGGCCGTTTCTCATCGAGGGGCCCGCTTCGGCGGGCCCCTCGCGCTATGTATCTGGGATATTCGGCGCAAGCTGCCGCGGCGACCACGTGCGTTTGCGCAAAAGGGGGTTTGTATAAACGGCTCCCCCTCGAAGTGAGTGGTTTTTTTAGGAGCTGCGTTATATACCGGCTGAACCCGGGGAGTTGCGATCCTAATTCCCCAGGTGAATGCTGCACTAAAATAAAGTGTACTTGGCATTTACCGAAAAATTCACTCACTTCGCGGGGTAGAGCATAAGCCGGTCCCTGTTGACGCGCACATCGGTTCGGCCGACCTGAAACCGGTTTGGGTATTGGGCTATTCATCTATATGGCACAGAGTCTCTATCAATTAAAGCGTGCAATGAAGTAGCATTAGGGAAACTTGACCTAAGCGGCGCCTTGCGGCGCCTCACCGAACTGAACGGAACGATACGATGGAGACACCCTCATCCGAACAGCGACCGCGCGCCTTCGTGCGCCCCGACGCCGTGGCCGACGTGCTTACCGCGGTCGAGCGCGATCCCGACCTGCTCGATTGTGACCTGGCTCTTCTCGACGAGCGCGCCGCCGCCTTCGTGCTCCCCGATATGTCGCCCGCTGAGCTGCGCGCCTCTTATACGCGTGCGGCGATCGAGCTCACCTCTCCGGAGGCGCCGCGCTGGGAGTTCGTGGCGGCGCGCCTGCTCGCGGCGGACTTCGCTGCCGAGCTTGAGCGCGAACAGGGGGAACGAGGCCTGGAGGGCTTCGTGGACAAGATTCACTACCTGGTGGGGGAGGGGCTGTGCGGCTCCTATATCGTCGAGGGGTACTCGGATGCGGAGCTTGCCGAGGCGGCAGCCTTCATCGACCCGTCGCGCGATGCACTGTTCACCTATTCCGGCCTCGACCTGCTGCTTCGCCGCTATATCATCCGCGACCGCGCGCATCGGCCCCTCGAGAGCCCGCAGGAGATGTTCCTCGGCATCGCGCTGCACCTTGCGTTGAAGGAACCCGCTGAGGTCCGCCTCGAATGGGTCCGCCGGTTCTACGACATGCTGAGCAGGCTCGAGGTCACGATGGCGACGCCTACCATGAGCAACGCCCGCAAGCCGCATCATCAGCTGTCGAGCTGCTTCATCGACACCGTGCCCGACAGCCTGGAGGGCATCTACCGCAGCGTGGACAACTTCGCCCAGGTGAGCAAGTTTGGCGGCGGCATGGGCATGTACCTGGGGCACGTCCGCGCCGCAGGCGGAAGCATCCGCGGATTCGAGGGGGTCGCCGGCGGCGTCATCCGGTGGATCCGCGTCATCAACGACACTGCCGTCGCCGTCGACCAGCTCGGTATGCGGCAGGGCGCCGTGGCGGTCTATCTCGATGCATGGCATCGCGACTTGCCCGAGTTCCTGCAGCTGAGGACCAACAACGGCGACGACCGCATGAAGGCGCATGATGTCTTTCCCGCGGTCTGCTATCCCGACCTGTTCTGGCGCCTGGCGGAAGAGGACCTCGATGCGCCCTGGCACCTCATGTGCCCGCATGACATCGAGCAGCACCGGGGGTATCGCCTGGAGGATTTCTGGGGCGAGGAGTGGGAGCGCCGCTATCTCGCGTGCGTGGACGACCCGCGGATCGAGAAGCGCACCGTGACGGTGAAGGACATCGTGCGGCTCGTGCTCAGGAGCGCGGTCGAGACGGGAACCCCCTTCGCGTTCATGCGCGACACGGTGAACCGCGCCAACCCCAATCCGCATGCCGGCATGATCTACTGCTCCAACCTGTGCTGCGAGATCGCCCAGAACACGAGCGAGATCGAGACCGTTTCGCGCGAGGTCGAGACGCGCGAGGGCGATACCGTGGTGGTGACGGAGACGCGTCCCGGAGATTTCGTCGTCTGCAACCTGGCGAGCCTTTCGCTCGGCCACCTGCCCGTCGAGGACGACGCGCATCTCGCGCGCACGGTGGAGACGGCGGTGCGCGCGCTCGACAACGTGATCGACCTCAACTTCTACGCGCTGCCGTACGCCAAGATCACCAACAGGAGGTACCGCTCGGTGGGTCTCGGTGCATCGGGCTACCACCACATGCTCGCGAAGCGCGGTATCGGCTGGGAGACCGAGGAGCATCTCGCCTTCGTCGACGAGCTGTTCGAGCGCATCAACCGCCATGCGATCGAGGCGTCGTGCGCGCTGGCGGCCGAGCGCGGGCCCTACGAGCTGTTCTGCGGCAGCGACTGGCAGACGGGCGCGTACTTCGAGAAGCGCGACTACGCGTCCGATGCGTGGCGCGAGCTGGCGGCGCGCGTCGGCGAGCACGGGATGCGCAACGCCTACCTCATGGCGGTCGCGCCGACGAGCTCCACGTCCATCATCGCGGGGACCACGGCCGGGTTGGACCCCGTCTTGCGCAAGTTCTTCCTCGAGGAGAAGAAGGGCTCGGTGCTGCCGCGCGTGGCGCCCGACCTCTCGATGCGCACCTATTGGTATTACAAGCCGGCGCATCTGATCGACCAGATGTGGTCCGTGCGCGCCGCGGGCGTGCGGCAGCGCCATATCGACCAGGCGCAGTCGGTGAACCTGTACATCACGGACGAGTACACGCTGCGCGGCGTGCTCGCGCTATATCTCCAGGCGTGGCGAAGCGGGGTGAAGACGGTGTACTACGTGCGCAGCAAATCGCTGGAGAT
The DNA here is from genome assembly GCA_048318985.1 of Collinsella sp. Taxonomy (GTDB): domain Bacteria; phylum Actinomycetota; class Coriobacteriia; order Coriobacteriales; family Coriobacteriaceae; genus Collinsella. Next base: position 43,374 of record DBFEBE010000063.1, on the reverse strand, counting down.
GGCGGCCGCCTCCTGCGAAAGCTGCTCCGCCTGACGGCGCGTCCCAGGCGCCTGCCCGTACGGCATGCGTCGGTCGCGCATGTCAGGTGACGCTCCTCGCTTGCCGCGCGTCCGGGCATCTGGGATCGGCGCGCGGCTTGGATCCAACCCGTCGCGTGCCGCGCTCCGTGCGTGCGCGCCTCCCTCGCCTTCTCTCCTAGAAAGGACCTTCCATGACGCTCGACCCCTGCGCCCCGCTCGCGGCGCGACCGCTCTTCAACCCCGAGGGCGACACCGACGTGCGCGCCCGCCGCATGATCGGCGGCAACACCACCAACCTCAACGACTTCAACAACATGCGGTACGGCTGGGCTTCTGAGTGGTATCGCCAGGCGATGAACAACTTTTGGATCCCCGAGGAGATCAACCTCACCCAGGATCTCAAGGACTACGCCCGCCTGACTTCCGCCGAGCGCACCGCGTACGACAAGATCCTGTCGTTCCTCGTGTTTTTGGACTCGCTGCAGTCCGCGAACCTGCCGAACGTCGCCGAGTACATCACCGCCAACGAGGTCAACCTCTGCCTCACCATCCAGGCGTTCCAGGAGTGCGTGCACAGCCAGAGCTACAGCTACATGCTTGATTCCATCTGCAGCCCCGAGCAGCGCAACGACATCCTGTACCAGTGGAAGACCGATGAGCGCCTGCTTGCGCGCAACACGTTCATCGGCGAGCGCTACAACGAGTTCCAGCGCGACCGCAGCGCGTCGGCGCTGGTGAAGGTGCTCATGGCCAACGTCATCCTGGAGGGTGTGTACTTCTACTCCGGCTTTCTTTTCTTCTACAACCTCGCGCGCATGGGCAAGATGCCGGGCAGCGCGCAGGAGATCCGCTATATCAACCGCGACGAGAACACGCACCTGTGGCTGTTCACGAACATCATGCGCGAGCTGCGCGAGGAGAACCCTGAGCTCTTCGGGGAGCGGGAGGTCGCCGAGCTGCGCGCGATGCTCGACGAGGGAGTGCGCCAGGAGATCGCGTGGGGGAGCTACGTGATCGGGGACGAGATCGAGGGCCTGAGTGCGTCCATGCTCGAGCGCTATATCGCGTACCTGGGCGAGCTGCGCTGGCATGCGCTCGGGCTGGGTGACGAGTCGGCGCCGCGCGTGCCGGACGATATGGCGTGGGTCCTGCAGCATGCGGATCCCAACATGGTGAAGACCGATTTCTTCGAGGCGCGCTCGACGGCCTATGCGAAGGCGACGGCCCTGGTGGACGACCTGTAGACGCCACGCGCCCAGGCGCGTGCCAAAAGGGACGTACCCTAATGGCATGCCGAACGTTCAGCTGTGCCATTAGGGTACGTCCCTCTTGGCGAGGGCCTGTCCCCTTTGGCACGCAGCGGCGGCCCCGCTAACGTCAACTTCCTGACGTTAGCGGGGCCGATCCGGTTCTAATGTCAAAAAACGGGCAAAACTTGACGTTAAAGCAGGGGCTGTTCGCCTTGGCCGCATCTCTATCGCCGACCGTTGCCGGCCGGGGGCAGGCGGCTTTCGATGGCTTTCCCACTCCGGTCCAAGCCATTCGATGCGTGCAGGCCTCCGAGTCTCGAGCCGACATCGACGTGATTACGGTCGACGCAGGCGGCGAATCGCGCCGGCGAGCAGGGAGCCCGCGCCCAGCACGATGGCGCTCAGCGGCCCGGCGGCGGAAGCGTCGCCCGTTGTGGGCAGGCCCTCTGAGGAGTCGTCGGGGTGGTTGTCGTCTGGGGCGCGGTTGTCGCCCTGGTCATTCTGGTCGTCGCCACTCTGGTTGCCGCCCTGGTCACCGTCGTCTCCCGACCCGTTGTTGTTCTGATCCTGGCCGTTGCCCTGGTCTCCTGAACCGTCATTGCCGGAGCCGTTGCCGCCCTGGTCGCCGCCTTGGTTCTGGTCACTCGAGCCGTTACCGTCCTGATCCTGGCCGCCGCCTTGGCCTTGGCCGTCGCCCTGGTTGCCATCGCCATCCTGGCCGTTCCCGCCCTGGCCTTGATCTCCACCCTGGCCCTGGTTGTCTCCGCCCTGGTCACCCGAGCCGTTGCCGCCCTGACCCTGCTCGTCGCCGCCCTCCTGGCCATCGGCCGCGATCTCGACCGCGAGGGGCTCCTCGCACACCACGGGATCCAGGCCCGGCAGGCCCGTGACCCGGGCGAAGGCGTAGTAGGTCCGGCCCGGGGTCAGGTTCGTGAATACCGGGTCGGTCGTCCATGCGTTCAGGGGGTTGCCCTGTACCTGCTCGCCGCTCTCGGAAGCCGTCGCCGCGGTGAACGCCCCGGGGGCAACCTGCTCTTCGCACAGGGCGTACTCGACCGCGCCCTCGAGCCCTTCAGCTCCATTCACCTGCGCAGACAGCCTCACGGACGCATCGTCGATCTTCTCGGCCGTGATGGCGACCGAGGCGCTGCGGGGCGCGACGTCGATGCTCAAGGGGATCCTGAGCGTGCGGCTCTGCTGGCCCTCGGCGCCGCGATAGGTCACCGTCGCGTCGGCGCTGTACGAACCGGCCGCGAGCCCGGCGGCGGGGCGCACCGTCCACGATGCGTCACGGGAACCTGCGGCGATCTCGCGGGAGCCCTCGCCCTCGATCACGAAGCCGTCCCCTTCGATCGTCACGTCCTCGATCACGGCTGTCGCCTTGCTGGTATTGGACAGGTCGAGCGGCAGCGTCGGGCGCTCGTCGTCGGCGTACCCCGATTTCAGGCTGTCGAATGCGATCGGCTGCGACTCGAGCCCCGGCTCGTGGGCCTCGTAGACGTCGAACAGCACCGCGCAGTGGTAGATGTCGGTGAGGTGGAACTTGAGGTACCGCGCGCGCACCGGCGTGTCAAACGAGAAGGTCGCGGTGAGCTCCTCGTCGGTCCATGCGGGAACCTTCTGCGCGTTCTTTCCGTAGCTGCCCACGACCGAGAACGCGGAGGCGTCGACGGCCTCGCCCGCCGCAAGGCCCGTGTCGGGCGCGGCGGAGATGGTGTAGGTCATCTTCTCCCAGCGGGGGATGCCGTTCGCGGCCATAAGGTTCTTCGGGCGCCAATAGTCGATCGAGCTCACCAGGCGCTCGCGGCCCAGGTCGAGCACGATCCAGGCATCGGGCGCGCTCTCCCGGTTCGTGACCCAGTACATGTTGCCCTTGCCGTAGTACCCGTCGATGACTCGATCCGCCATGGCCTTGCCGTCGCGCGAGGAGGAGTAGGAGTTGACGCTCATCTCCTCGTAGGGCACCAGGCTCGCATCGCGCTCGGAGGCGGTGAACGTGAACGTCAGGGGATCGGACGCGGTCGTGAGGCCCGTGGCGGGGGTCCGTATCTCCACCGTATGGTCTCCCGGTACGCGCGCGTCGCGTCGAGCGGTTTCCATGCCCCGCCGTCGGCGCGCATCTCCAGCCCGGCGGGCACCTTGCCGTCGAAGAAGTAGATGCGATTCGCGCGGTCGTTCGCCTCGCAGGAAAGCGCTTCGGCCTTGCCTTGGACGATGTCGATGCAGTTCGCGGTGCTGGCGCCGATGAGCTGGATGAGGATGTCCGTCTCCGCCGAAATCGAGGCGATCTGGTCGTCGGAAAGCACGGCCTCGGTCTGGCCGTCGGTGAGCTCGACCCACGTGGAGCCGCCGTCCAGGCTGTACTTCCAGGCTACGCCCCCGCCCTGGAGATGCTCGCCCAGGCGAATCTTGCCGGCTTGCTCGCCGTCGAAGGAGAACGTCGCCACGGTGCCGTCCTTCTCGCCCATGAGGTTCTTGGCGACGCGCACGCATGCGTCCCAGTTGACGGTCTGCTCCTTGGTGACCTTGGTCGCCTTCTGCAGCGCGTCCAGGCGAACGGCCTCGAGCGCGACCAGGTGCTCTTTGCCGCCCGTCTTCTCCATGTATTTGATGAGGTCGTGCATGGGCAGCGGATAGTGGCGGAGCGCCTGCGCGATGTCTTTCGCAAGCCCTTCCCATTCGGATGCCGAGGCGCCCCGGGCGCTCATGAGGTCGATCTTGGCCTTGTAGGCATCGAAGTTGAGCGGCTGGGCGGCCAGGGCGGCGCCGACGAGCTCTTCGCGGACGGCGGCGTCACCCTCGAAGCTCGCCGCGACCAGGCGCGTCTCGTAGCTGCGCACATAGCCGTCACAATCGCTGAGCGCCTCCTGGGCGTACAGCGCGTAGGCGCCTGCGGAGTCATGCGCCATGCCGCGGCCCCAGCCGCACAGCCAGTGGGCGGCCGAAGGGCTCTTGGTCTTGCCCCAGCCCGACACGTCGTTCTGGATGCGGTACGTGGGGACCATCGTGCCGTTCGCGTCCTCGCGCAGCTCGTAGGTGAGCGTCGCGGCGTGGCCGGGCTGGCCCACCACGACCGAGGGGACGCCTACCATGCCGTTGAGGTTGGAGAACGTCTTGGCGAGGGCTCCGCACACGCCGCCCTTCTCGAAGACCATCCACAGGCGGTGGTACTTGGTCTTGTCGGTTGTCGCGCCCGGGGCCTGCGAGATGTCGCCGCAGCCGATGTGGAACGGGTCCCCCTCGTCGGCGTTGGGGAAGTTGGGGTCGTCGTAGGCGAGCCGGTACTTCTCTTTCCAGCCGCCCTGCCACGTGGTCGCGGGCTTGCCGCTGCCGGCGGTAGGCTTGAGCTCGGTGACCGGCCCGTTGAACTGGGCGTCGTCGTAGAACCCGGCGTAGCTGTAGCCGTTATTCGAGTTGTAGTCGCCCGTGTACCAGATGTAGGAGTACGCGTTCAGGCGGCTGTCCTCCTGCTCGAGCTGCGGATAGCGCGACAGCGAGTAGTTGGCCAGCCAGGGCAGCTCGGCATCGGTGATCTGGTTCTCGAAGACCCAGCGCATGCTCTCGACCGGGAGCTCGTCGAAGAGGTCCTTCTGGAAGCGATACGTTTCATGGTGCGTGCGGAACGTCTTGATCGTCTCGTAGCGCACCAGGTGGTCGGAGACGAAGCCCGGGTCGCCCGTCCAGAGGCGTGCGCGGCCCGATACGTCGAGCGAGCAGGCGACCATCATGCGGAGGTGGACGTCGGCGTCCGCGCCGTCCGCGAGGTCCGCCAGGTGCGCCGCGCGCAGGCGAGCCAGCACTCCGAGGGATGTGATGTAGTCCGCCTCGGTCGCCTTGCCCGACCTGTTGTTGGTCCACACCTCGCCACCGGTGATGTAGTACCGCAGTGCCGTGAGGTCGCCCATGAACCAGTCGAGGAACTCTCGGTTGCACTCGGATTCGCCGCGGAACGCCTCGAGCTTCTCGGCACCGGCGCGGGCGGTGAGCTCACGCAGGAGCACGAGCCGTTCCTCCGCGTCGGTGAGGTTGCCGCTCGATGCCTTCCGGGCGAGCTCGGAGGGATCCCCGAGCTGCCTGATCTGCTCATCGAGCTCGGCGAGCGGGCGCACGGGCGAGACCGTGTCGGCGTAGGCCGACGTGGGTGCGCAGAGCAGCGCGGGGACGGCGATGCTGGAAGTGGCGGTAGCGAGGCCGACGGCGAGCGCGGCGGCGCCGAGCAGGCGCTTCGGCGATGCGGGATCGGATGCGGCGGGGGCGATGCGCGGATCGGACGTGGCGTCGGGGCGGGAAGAGACGGTCATCGGCGGTCCTTCGCGATGTGGTGCGTTTAAAGTGTCGGGCTATTCTACCAGAGCTTTCGTGCGGGGGAGATGGGTTTATGCGGACGGCAGCAGGTGGGTCGGCCCCGCCATGTGCCTCGGCTCCGCGCCATCGGCCGCGCCAAGAGGCGTGCCAAAAGGGACGTACCCTAATGGCACGGCTAAACGTTCGGCGTGCCGTTAGGGTACGTCCCTCTTGGCGAGGGCCTGTCCCTTTTGGCGCACGGCGGTGGTGGGGGAGGGGCCGCGTGGTTCTGTTGCCGATGGGAATGGATGCGTCTCTGTCGGCTTCCGTAGGCTCCGCGGCAGAAATCGCGTTCGAAAAAAATGAAATCCCTCCATGTCAAAAAGTGGGGCAAGCATGCGGACGTCGCACCTCGGCATGTAGGACCGCGGGCCGCCGTGCAAAGTGCATCGGACCGCCGCACCGTTGTAGACCCCCTATAAATCAGCAGGTAAACCATTAAAATTGGGTGGTCATTCGAGCATGGGCAGATTGTGGCTCCTATGCGAAGTTCCCGTGAAGCGTTCTCAAATTCTCACCGTCGAACGAGGAAAAACGCCCAGAGGCTGAGGAAAAGTTGCAGGGGGGGGGGTCTCGGTGCTATGGTCCCCGCGAGCCCGCTATCGGGAAGAGTGGGTTTCTATTTGGGATAAAGCACGTGGCCCAGATGGGAAGCGAAGTCTCGTTGCGACGATGCACGACTCCGAGCGACGAGATTCGCATGCCTTCGGCCACTCGATGGGGATGATAGGGTTGTTCGGGCGAATATGGAACGCGATTCTGGTCGCGTTGACTGTCGCTGCTGCTGCGCTTGTTGTTGCTTTCGCGGGGGTCCGCCTGGTCGGACTGACCCCCTATTCCGTCCTGTCCGGCTCGATGGAGCCGGAGCTCCCTGTGGGATCTCTCGTATATGTGCGCGCGGTCGACCCGTCTGAGGTCGCGGTCGGCGACACCATCACGTTCAAGCTTGAGTCGGGCACGCTGGTGACCCACGAGGTTTACGAGATCGATGCCGCCGCACGTGAATTCAAGACGCACGGCATCGCCAACGTTGATTCAGAAGGAAATATCTCGCCCGATGCGGCTCCGGTCCCATGGTCGAGCCTGGTGGGTTCGGTCGTGGCGTGCGTGCCGTTTCTGGGCTACGTCAACGTGTTCGTCACGCAGCCGCCGGGGGTCTTCATGGTGATCGCCGGCGTGGCCGTCGTGATCGGCGTGAGCATCGTGATCGAGCTGGTGGGCGCCGGCAGGCACGACAAGCGGGAGGCGGCCCACGCCCCCAAACACATGAGGTGACACGGGGCGCGATGCGCCTTGGCACACGGGAAGGATCCGAAAGCAGAAAGGATGTACACCATGGATTCGAAACAGACAGGCAGGAAGAGGACGGGCCTGGTGGTCGCGCTCGCGCTCTGCTGCATCCTCGCGGTGGGCGGCGTCTTCGCGTGGTTCAGCGCCACGGATACCAAGACCAACACGTTTATCCAGGGCGGTGGCGTGACCGAGCCCGAGAAGAAGCCTGATCCGACGGACCCCGAGCAAGGCCAGGACCCGAACACGGGCACCGATAACAACAAGGATGATCAGTGGATCATCGAGACTGAGTGGAATGAGAACTCCGGTATCACAGCAGACTCCATCGTGGCCAAGAACCCTAATGTCGGCATCGGCAAGGATTCCAAGGACGCCTACGTCTTCCTCGAGGTTGAGAATAGCTTGGGCACCAACGCATATTTTGTCCTTGGTGATAACTGGGCTCCCGTGAACGGCGAGGCTGTGGAGTACAGCGGCGATTTCGATGTCACCATTGCACAGGATAAGCAGAACCGCTGCTACACGAGCGGCCTGTTTGTGTATATCGGTGATGACGGCGTCGGCTCCTCTGAGGCCGACATGGCAATGCTTGTGAACGGCTCCGATAGGGACAAGTACACGGGCGAGGCGTTCGACAAGATCTACACCAACAAGGATTTCGGGCTGGGTGCTGGTAAGACCATCGAGATTAAGACCTATCTCGCCGCCAAGTCTCATAAGGACGAGAACATGAACGACGACGGTGTTAAGGCCGATATCGTTACCAAGGCTAAGGCTTGGGCCAAGAGCAACTAGCCAAAGATTCCTGCTGCGGGCGCCGCATGTCGGCACCGCAAGATCGTATCGCCGGGGGCGGGGCCTCTCCCGCCCCCGGCACCCCGCGTTATGAGAAAGGGGGTCTGCTCATGCCTGCGGACAATACGCAAGCTACAGCCGACTCAACGAAAACGCGCAAGCGGCTCTGGGTACTCCTGGTCGCCGTGATCTGCGTGTTCGCCGCTGCACAGACCCTCTCTGTCATCACGCGTGAGAAGCCGTTTCTCAATCGTCTGCAATTCGGCGCGGTCGGGATCGAGACCTCCATCACCACCTTAGACGAGACCGGTGCGGAGGTCCCTGCGCCCGAAGGCGGCGAGCTGGGCACCGGGTCGGTCCACATGGAGCGCATCGTCCGCGTGAAGAATACGGGCAACCACGCTCTGTTCATCCGCACCAAGCTGCGCTTCGAGTGCATCGATGCCGCCGGCACGCCGCACCCGGCCGACGACCTCGTTTCCTACGACGTCGGCAACGACGCGTGGATCCAGCGTAACCCGTCCGACGGCTACCTGTACCTCACCGCTCCGCTCGAGTCCGGCGAGGTTTCGGAGCCTGCCGTCACCGGTGTGGACGTGGACACCGCCGCCGCCATCGCCCGCCATGGGGAGGGGTGCACCTACCGTCTGGTGGCCGACGGCTATGGCGTGCAGAGCGAGAACCAGAAGAGCGACGACGTGCTTGAGGCTGAGGGGTGGCCGGCATGATGAACAGCGTGAAGAGGCGGCTGGACGGCATCGTTTGCGATGCCCGCGTTGAAATGAGGACGGCGGCGCATGGCGGCCGCGGGCTGCGTGCGGCGGCAGGCGAGGGTGCTCCTGCGCCCCGGCGTCCAAGAGGCGTCGTCCTGGCTGCCGTGCTGGGCGCGCTCGTCCTGGCGGCCTGCTCGCTCGCAGTGCCTCGGAGGGCGCTGGCCCTCGACCTCGGTGCCGATCCCATCCTGGTGCACAACGTCGATGAGATGATCGAGCTCATCAAGCGGTCGCGCGGCATGGTGGACGGAAGCTACATGAGCTTCGAGGACAAGACGATCGCGCTCGAAGCCGACATCGATTTCAATTCCATCCCCAACGGCGGCGAAAAGATCGACCAGATCATCACCGAGCTGGGGTCGCTCACCTTCGGCGATAAGGACCATCCCTTCAAGGGCGAGTTCGACGGCCGCGGCCACTACATCAGGCACCTCGACTACCATCGCGACCTGTGGAAACCCAAGGCGAACACCGGCCTGTTCAGCTTCACCGAGGGCGCCTACCTGCATGACGTGCACTTTTCCGATTGCTACGTCGGCGCGGATTTCCGCGGCGGCGTGCTGGTGGGCCAGGCCAGAAACACGCGCATCGAATCGGTGCGCATGGAGGACTGCACCATCTCGGTCACGCCGGCCAACAACGCGGTGTCGCTCATCACCAACGCGGGCGTCATGGGCGGCATCATCGCGGGCGAGATGCTCGACAAGTCGTACATGTACGACTGCACCGTCCAGGGAGGCCGTGCGGTGAACAACTCCGTCGTCGCCGTCTCGGGCCTGGGCGGCGAGGGCCTGTACCTGGGCGCGCTCGTGGGCTCGGCGGAGGATTCCCAGATCGAGTACTGCCGCGTGCTCCCCAATAATCAGTACTACGTCGACCGGGCAGTGAAGCCGGATACCAGCGTGTACGCTCGCGACGACAGCGGCCATTACAAATATCAAACCGAGGTCTACAACCGCTACGAGGTGGCGGTCGGTGCCGTGGCGGGCCAGGGCGTGTTTGCCGGCGGCATCGTGGGCTATACCAACGACGTCGATGTGGTGGACTGCTTCTCCACTGCTTGGGTGCATACCTGGGTCGCAAACTACGTGGGCGTGGGCTCGGGCAACATCGGCTACGTGGGTGGCATCATCGCGCATGCGAAGAGCAAGAGCGAGGGTGCCAACGCGAGCCAGGTCATCCGCTGCCACTACGCCGGCAACATGGAGAGCTACCAGTGGAACGCCGTCGCCGTCATCCCCATCATCCAGAGCAATGTGTACCTGTCCGGCCTGGTGGAGCGCGACTGGAACGAGGATACGGGTCTCTACAACTCGTACTTCAAGCGTAACGATATCGTGGGCAAGGACTCTGCCATCAAGCCGCATCCCAACGGTTACGTACGCGCCTGGGGCGACTGGCTGGGCCTCAACTACAGCGGCGGCGAGCACGGCCCGTCTGCCCAGGGCTTCAGCTACGGCCCCATCGTGGACGACGCGAAGTACGCCGACCGCCTGTTCTGGGAAGGGGAGGGCTACGATTTCGAGGGAGATGAGGTGCGCCTCTCCACGATCGACAACCAGATCCCCGGTCATGTGAACAAGTGGATCATGGACGACTACCTGGGCATCCCCGTCCACGGCGACTCCGTGAAGGCCACGCTCGATTTCCCGGGCGCGGGTGACGTGACCATCTCGAAATCCACGCTCGGCAAAGAGCAGAAGACGGCCGACCCCTACAACTTCGCAGTGCAGCCGGTGAGTGCCAACGAGACGAAGCTTACGTTCACGGCAACGGTGAACAACGACCGCGCTGCGAACACGGCGCTGGCCATGGTGTCTTCCGATGCCAACGGGGGCTTCCGCTTCCAGGGGTGGTTCCGCAACAAGGGCGTGACGCCCAACCATATCCAGCAGGGCAAGCACGCGTTCTTCGACCCCATGGTTCCGCCCGAGCCGAACGGCGAGCAGGTGAGTGCCGAGCTTGAGCACGTGGCGACCAATTCTGGAACGGGCGCCGACGAGGGCGCCCAGTTCTCGGATAACGACCTGTTTGTTGCCTACTACCAGGCCCAGGTGCTGTTCCACGATGTGAAGGGCGACGTGATCGACAAGGACAGCTCTGCAACGGAAGCGCAGCCGCAAACGGATGACGATTGGTACAACCACCAGGACGCGCTGCCCGGCGTGGGCGAGCCGAAGGCCGATCGCGAGGGCGGCGAAAACGCTCCGGTGGCCGGTGCGGCGAAGTTCCTGGGTTGGACCACGCGCCCCAACGCCGATGACCCCAACTTCGACGGTTGGCCCAACGTAAAAGTGAACGAGCTCAATTCCATGAAGGTCGCAGGGGAGTTCTTCGAGGGCGGCGAGCCCATCGAGCGTCCTATGGACCTGTATCCCGTCTACGCATCGATCGGTGCGAACATCAACCTCATCGTCGAGGGCCACGAGCTCGTTTCGAGCGAGCACGGCCCGAACGTGCGCGAGGGCGTTGCCGAGGCGGAAGTGTCCGAGAGGGGCGGCAAGTACGTGCTGAGCGTCAAGGGCCTGAACCCCGACGGCTCCCTGCCTGATGGCTACCGCTTCCTGGGCTGGTACGAGGTCGAGCAGGACGAGAACGGTGAGCCCGTCGTTGCTGAGCAGCGTAAAGTATTGCGTTACACCGCGACGCAGTATGATGAGACCCTAAACAATCCAACCAAAGAGACCGAAGCGAACCTCTACGCCCAAGGGCTCAAGGTGAGCGCCAATCCCGTATACACCATTCCCGACAGCGTCGACCTGACTCAAAAGCACTGCTATATTGCCCGTTTTGAGTATCGAGTTGACTATATGGTGAAGACGCCCAGCTCCGAGGATGTTACGGAATGGGATTCCCCCGTGCTCTTTGCATCGATGTGGGAGCCATATTGTGGTGCGTTCGAAGATATCGCGGGCCCATATTTCTACGATTGGCGGCATGATCATTGGACGCTCGACAAGCTTGACGGGTGCGAAAAGAATGACGATGCAAAGGATAGCCTGAGGCAGGGCATCGTCTCTCATATGTATGTAAACGGCCACAATGTGCGAACGAGCCATTTTGATGGTAATTACGGAGTGGACCTGTACACGGACTTCCCGAACTCCGCTGACCTGGACAGTGACCACCTTGCAAGCTCCTTGAGCTTTACCGTGACGGCGACTACCAAGAAAGGGTTCCAGCTTGTCGGTGGAACCTGGATTCGCAACCATGGATGGGATTACACGATCGTTGATCAAAGGTTCGATGCTCCCCATAAGCATGAATGGGAGATAGAGACGCTTCAGAGCACCGCCGAATACTGGCTGGAGGCGCGCTTGGTCGCCGAGGTCGACTTCATGGATGCAGATGCGAGTAATGCCCGGCCCTTGAAGACCGTAACGCGCGGATACGAAAAATACGAGGACTTCGATGCTACTGCATGGACCTATCAGAACAGATTCCAGCCCGTGCTTCTGGATGCCGATAAGACGTATACGTACCGCTATCCCGTGCGCAGGGGATTTGAGGACGGTTCCGAGTTGATGAGCGCTAAGGAATGCGTCGATAAGCCGAAAGATGCCCCCAGGCCGCTTCAGGTTACGAGCGAGGCGTCCCCCACGAACGAGAAGATGCGGGCCAAGCGCCCTGGCTCCCTGTTCCTGGGTTGGATCGACAAGAGCGAAATCGCGCATGGCACCATGACGCAGGCCGAGTACGACACGGTGTACGACGAGACCACGCGTATGGCGAAGGTGAGCCTTGATGCCATCACGCCGTACCTGGTGACGGACAAGACGCTGTGCGAGCGCCCCATGGAGCTCTATCCCGTGTATGCGGACTATAGCTACGAAACCACTACCAACATCACGCGCGGCAACGCGAATCTGAACGACCCGGCGAACCCGACGACGGCGGAAGCTCGCAACGACGATGGCTCCATGACGCTTACGCTTGATGCCGACGTCGATGCCGACACGGCTGCGGCGTACACCCTCACCTCGTGGACGGTTGAGAGCCCCGAAGGCACCGTCATCGATACCGTCCGCGCAACGGACGAGGCGGGAAAGCCGGTGTTGAGCGGCGGCACGTCTGTGGACAACGATAACCCGAAGCTCGTCTATACCATCGAGGCTGGCTCGCATTACGTGATTGTGGCGAACTACGAGGCGAACCGCGATGCTGAGCTGGATGTGACGTATCACACGAACGACGGCGTAACGGATGTGGTGAAAAAGCATGCGGGAGACGCGCTGGGTAAGGCGCCCGCTGCCTCTTTCGACGTGTCGAATGCAGCGCTTGTGGGTTGGACTGAGCAGCAGCCCGCTGATAGAGCTGAATACTTGATGTTCGATCAGGCGGATGCGGCCAAGATGGTTGACGAATATACGCTCGTCCAGCGCCCGATGGAGTTGTGGCCGATATACCGCATCATCGGCACCGAAGGCGATCAGGCCAACGTGCGCGTGAATTCGAACATCGACAATACGGACGGCGTCGGCGTGGACCACCGTCGTGCGATGGTGAAAACCGTAAGCGCCCCTCAGGGCTCACAGACTTATGTAGCTCTCGAGGCCGATGCGGTGGACGGCTATAAGTTCATCGGCTGGTACAAGGACTTCAAGAAGCTTGAGGTCGGCACCGACGGCAACGTCGAGGTTGCCGGCACGCCTGTGCCCGGCAACCGCGTGACGGGCGACGAGATGTTCGCCGGTAACCTCTACACCGCGGTCTACCAGAAGACACAGGTATACAAGGTGGTCTACCACTTCCCGGACGGGTCCTCGTCCACCGTGGAGCTCGACGAGGGCGATACCACCGCCTTCGTGCAGCAGGTCCGTCCCCCCAAGCTTGACGAGGGCGGCAAGCCGATCATCGGTCCCGACGGGAATCCCGTGCTGGGCGATCCGGTCGACGCCGTGGTCGTCGGCGGCGAGGAGACGGCTGCCATGGAGGGATTCCTGTCCAAGAAAGACGCCGAGGGCAAGGTGAAGGAGCTCTTCAAGGAGTGGGAGTGGAAGAAGCAGGATGGCACCACGGTTGCGTGGGATGCGTTCTGTAAGACATCCATCGTGCAGAGCATGACGGGTGCGAATGCGACCGAGATGCACCTGTACCCGGTGACACATCGCCTGAACGCGCTCGACCAGAAGGGCAATCCGTACGCCGCCTCCAACTTGGTGTGGCAGATCGACCCCGAGGCGCTCGCAAGCGATGTGGCGGATCCCGATGCAGCCGACGCGAAGCCCGCGGTGAAGATCGCCTTCGGTCCGCGCACGCTCTATCTGGGCAACCAGCTCACCATCCATATGGATGAGGTTCACTATGCGGGATCCGCCGATGCGCAGTCGGCCGGCAAGCCCGTTAACCGCAAGCTCGTCGCCCTGTACGACAACTTCGACTTCTCCACGGCGACGCGACTCGACCGCAGGGTAACCGGCGCTGGCGACCAGGGCGCGGGCAACGCCGTGTTTACGTTCGACATCACAGGCTCCCTCACGATCGAGAAGACCGCGCCGCTCATGGCGGCGGGCTCCACCTTCACCTTCACGGTGACCGAGTGCGACGAGCGGGGCGAGGTCGCGCAGGGCGCCAAGAGCGCGACGGTCACCATGACCGCGGTGGACAACGGCAAGGGTGCCGCGACCGCTATGGAGACGATTGCCGTGCCGTGGGGCTACTACAAGGTCGTGGAGACCGGCTGGGGCTGGCGTTACGCGCCGACGTACCAGTTCCTCGAGGGTGGGATGACCGTCGAGGGCCGGCCCGACAACGTGGTGCTCGTTCGCAGCCAGGGTACGGCAAGAGTGACCAATACTTTGACGAACGACGAGTACCTCGACGGTGAGGACCGTGCAAAGAACGTGTTCGGCGAAGGCAGGAATCCGAATGAGAACGGAGGTGGGCGCTGATGGCGATCGGCAAGCGCGATAGGGACCGTCTTGGGGCGGGTGTGCCTCAGGGTTCCCGGGGTGCCCATTTCCGCCCTGCCGGCAACGCCGATGCGTGCGGGTGCGCCGGGGAGTCGACGCAGGGGAGCGCGCCGGTGCGTCGCGGTGGCCAGCGCCCTCTCAAGCGCGCCGCGATCGTCGCCGTCGCCGTGCTCGCCATGTGCGGTGCCGGCGGTGCGGTGGCGTGGTTTGGAGTGCAGGACAACGTGCTCAACACGTTCACGCGTGGCGAGATAAAGCCGAGCATCGAGGAGACGTTTGATGCCTCTTCGACTGCCAAGCAGGATGTTTTCGTGAAAAATGAAGGTACGGCGCCGGCCTATATGAGGGCTACCGTTTCGGTGTATTGGGAGGACCTTGATGGCAGCCAGCTTTGGGAGGCTCCTAAAGAAGGTAGCGATTACACGATGAAGTGGGGCGAGGCCGTTTCCGAGGGTGCCAACCCGCGCTGGATTCTGGGTGACGACGGGTACTATTACTGGTCCGATCCCGTTGGGGCGAACGAGCAGACGGAAAACCTAATCGATAAGGCGACGCAGTCAGGCGCTATCGGGGATAAGCACCTCGTGGTCGATATCGCGACGCAGGCCCTGCAGGCCAATTTGTCTGCCGGCGAGGGATTCGACGCGGTGTGGTCGGCATCGAGTGGCCTGAAGGTCGGCGCCGACGGTGCGCTTGTGAGGAAGTAGGAGGGCGCTATGGTGAAGAGGCTTTTCGCAACGATGGTCGCTGCCTGCGCCTTCGTGCTCGCTTTCGGCTTGCCGTCCGCCGCCTGCGCGGTTCCCGCTGCCGTTGAGCCGCTGGTGGTCTACGACGGTGCGGCGAAGGCGTGGCACGGCGAGAACCTGCAAGAGCAGGATGTTATCGCCACGGTTGCCGATGTTATGCCCGGTGACGTGCTCACGCAGGAGTTTCAGCTGGTTGTTCGCCATGTCGAGCGTGGCGTGACGCTGAGCATGCGCCCCGATGCGCCCGGCGCGACGCTGGATGCTTTGGGTGATGCGGAGATTGAGGTGCGCGACGATGCGGGTGCGCTCGTCGCGCAGGGAACGCTCGCCGAGCTCGCCTCGGCGGAGGGGGCGCCTCTTGCCCTCGGTGCCTATACCGCCGATAGCGCTCGGGGCCTGCGCATTACGATGACGGCGCCCACGAGCCTCGGCAACGAGGCGCAAGGCCGGTCTCACCAGATCAGGTGGATCTTCACTGCCCAGGAGGACGGCGAGAGCGTATCGGCGGGGTCCGACGACCTCCTTGCGCAGACGGGCGACGACCCGCTGAACGTCTACGGCCCGATCGTGCTCGGCATTCTGGGCGCTCTGCTGATCGCAGGCGCCATCGTGCTCAGGAAGCGCCGGTAACCCAAGGCCGGCCGCGCCATCGGCCGTGCCAAAAGGGACGTACCCTAATGGCACGGCTAAACGTTCGGCGTGCCATTAGGGTACGTCCCTCTTGGCGAGGGCCTGTCCCTTTTGGCACGTCGCGCGAGGTGCGCGCCGCAGCGCGAACGGCTGCAGCAAAAAGCGCCCGCCGACTCAACCGAGCCGACGGGCGCTAGGCGTCAACGCTGTGCCGGAGCGGGGATTACTCGCCCAGCAGCTCCTTCTTCATGGAAGCGGCGGCCTTCTTGCCGGCGCCCATGGCGAGGATGACGGTGGCGGCACCGGTCACGATGTCGCCACCGGCCCACACCTTCGGGTTGGAGGTGCGGCCGTCCTCGTCGGCCTCGATGAGGCCCCAGCGGTTGAGGTTGAGGTCGGCGACCAGGCTCGCGAACGGGTTCGCGCGCGTGCCGATGGCCGTGATGGCGACGTCGCAGGGGATCTCGAACGCGGAGTCCTGGACGGGCACGGGGCGGCGACGGCCGGAGGCGTCCGGCTCGCCGAGCTCCATGCGCTCGAGCTTGACGGAGGACACGAAGCCCTGCTCGTCGGCGATGAACTCAAGCGGGTTGGACAGCTCGAGGATCTTGACGCCCTCCTCCTTGGCGTGATGCACCTCGGCCAGGCGCGCGGGCATCTCGGCCTCGGTGCGGCGGTAGGCCAGGGTGACGCTCTCGGCGCCCAGGCGCAGCGCGGTGCGCGCGGCGTCCATGGCGACGTTGCCGCCGCCGAAGACGACGACGTTCTTGCCGTGGCGGATCGGGGTGTCGTAGACGGGGAAGTCGTACGCGTGCATGAGGTTGGTGCGCGTGAGGTACTCGTTCGCGCAGTACACGCCGGGCAGGTTCTCGCCCGGGACGTGCAGGAAGCGGGGCAGGCCCGCGCCCACGGCGAGGTACAGGGCGTCGAAGCCCTCCTCGTTGAAGAGCTCCTCGGCGTCGAACAGGCGGCCGGCCACGGAGTTGTACTCGAAGTGGACGCCCAGCTGCTCCAGGCCGTCGATCTCGCGCTTCACGATCGCCTTGGGCAGACGGAACTCGGGGATGCCGTAGGTCAGCACGCCGCCGCCGGTGAAGAAGGCCTCGAAGACGGTGACGTCGAAGCCCTCGCGGGCGAGCTCGCCGGCGCAGGCGATGCCGGACGGACCGGAACCCACGATAGCGACCTTCTTGCCGTTCTTGGGCTTGCACACGGGTGCGCGGCCGACCTTGGAGGCCATGTCGCCCACCATGCGCTCGAGCTGGCCGATAGCGACGGCCTCGCCCTTGCGGCCGAGGATGCACTTGCCCTCGCACTGGTTCTCCTGCGGGCACACGCGGCCACAGACGGACGGCAGCAGGTTATCGCCCTTGATGGTCTCGAGCGCGCCGGCCCAGTCCTCCTCGCGGATGCGACGGATGAAGCCGGGGATGTTCACGCCGACGGGGCAGCCCTCCATGCAGAGGGGCTTCTTGCAGTCGAGGCAGCGGTTGGCCTCGGCGATGGCGTTCTCTTTGGTGAAGCCGGTATCGACCGGGCGGAAATCGCACGCGCGCTCGGCGGCGGGCTCCTCGTTGGGAGCGGTGCGCGGGGCGCCGATGTTCGGGCGATACTTCTTTACTTCTGGCATGCGCAGGCCTCCTTGTGACGAGCGACGGATGCGGCCTCTTCACCGCGATAGGTGGCCTGGCGGGCGGCAAGGTCGTCCCAGTCCACGGCGCTGGCATCGAAGTCCGGGCCGTCGACGCAGGCGAACTTGGTCTCGCCGCCGACCTCGACGCGGCAGCAGCCGCACATGCCGGTGCCGTCGACCATGATGGGGTTGAGGCTGGCGATGATCGGGATCTTGTGCTCGCGGCAGGTGCGCGCGGAGAACTTCATCATCGGGACGGGGCCCACGCAGAAGGCGTGGTCGATCGCGTTGGTCTCGCACAGGCGCGCGAGCGGCAGCGTGACGACGCCCTGCTCGCCCATGGAGCCGTCGTCGGTGGTGACGTACAGGCCGGCGAGCGGCAGCGCGTCGAACTGCTCGTGCAGGATGAGCAGGTCCTTGGTGCGGGCGCCCATGATGACGTAGACGTTCTTGCCCTGCTCGCAGAGCATGCGGGCGACGGGGTAGGCGATGGCCAGGCCGACGCCGCCGCCGATGACGGCCACGGAGTCGCCGTCGACCTCGGTCGGCATGCCGAGCGGGCCGGTGACGTCCTTGATGTAGTCGCCCTCTTCGAGCTGGGACAGGCACTGGGTGGTCTTGCCGATCACCATGAAGATGAACTCGATCCAACCCTCCTCGGCGTTCCAGTTCGCGAAGGTGAACGGCACGCGCTCACCCGTCTCGTCGACGCGCACCATGAGGAACTGGCCGGCATGAGCCTTCTTGGCCATCCTCGGAGCGTGGACGCGGAACTCGAAGACCTTCTCCGAGAACTGCGTCTTCTTCAGGATCTGGTACATACAACCCCTCTCTACCTTTTGAGGCGCCGGGCCCTATGGCGTGGGACGGCGTCTCGGTTGCGACCATGTCCGGTGTGCGCGCGGGCGCATGCCCGGCGTTTGCGCATACCGCGTTCAGTATACCCCTGAGGTTTCGCAAACTGCTTGCGCGCAGGGAGATTCCGGTGGAGGGAGGGGACGTCCCCGGCGTGCGGTCATCGTTGGCGGCGGGTGGAGGGTAAAGCGTTTTTATCTGCGTATATGACGAGGCGGCCGACCTGGTTGGATGCGGCCGCCTCGAAGATGGCGGGTTGATGGGCGCCGGCATGCGGTGGCGCCGCGGGCGCGCTGGCGGAGCCGGGCGCGCTCAGTGCTTGCCGTTGTCCGCCGCGCCGCCGTTGACGTGGTCGCGCGCGTAGACGACGCCCTGCGTGAGGGCGAGCCCGGCGGCGTCGGCCGCGCGGTTGCAGGTATCCTGGAACGCCTCGAGCTCCTTGGGTCGGAACTGCTTGAGCACGAAATCGGCGACGGCCATGCGGCCCGGAGGGTTGCCGATCCCGACGCGGATGCGGGAGAAATCACGGCTCCCCATCTTGTCGATGATGGAGCGCAGGCCGTTGTGGCCGGCATGCCCGCCGCCGACCTTCACGCGCACGTCGCCCTCGGGGATGTCGAGCTCGTCGTGGATGACGAGCAGCTCGTCGGCGGAGATCTTGTGCTGCGCGCACAGCTTGGAGATGGGGCCTCCACTCGTATTCATGTACGACTGCGGCTTGACGAGCAGGACCTCGCGGCGGCCGCCCTCCGCATCAGGGTCGTGGACCTGGATGGAGGCGACTTCGGCGCCGAGCTGGTTTTTCCAGTACGTCACGTTGGCCTGGCGAGCGAGTTCGTCGATCGCCTTGAAGCCTGCGTTGTGGCGGGTGTCGGCGTACTCGTCGCCCGGGTTGCCGAGTCCGGCGACCATGCGGATCTTCTTAGGTTGGGCTGCTGCCATGGTGTTCCTTTCAGATGGTTTCCACCCATAGTGATGGGCGCGCCTGCGCCTGTCAAACGAACGGCCGCGCGAGCGCGGTGGGGACATGTCGGTTTTTGCGGGGTTTTCGATGGGGCTGAACGAGCGCCGGTCCGCCAAAGGGGGTCTATACAATGGGAATAAATAGAAACCCCCTAATTATTTGGACAAATCTGCCAGATAATGACGATCGAAGCGCAGGCTGACCCTTAAAAAGGGGGTCAGAAAACTAAAAATGAGCGGGTTTGGCTCTTTTTTGGGTGCCAAGAGACCATATCCTATCGATCCCTATGAATACCAACACCCTGCAATCGTCATTATCTGGCAGATTTGTCCAAAAAAGCAGGGGGTTAATGAAAAAAGTAAATAAGACAACCCCCTTTTATGCGCGATAAGCGGCTAGATTGCGCGGAGTCCGCTCGCGCGGCGCATGCTGTTGAGAAAATCGAGCTGGCGCGACCTGTAGCCATTGATGCGGTAGCGGAATCTCATCCCGGCGCGCTTGTAGATGGCCGCTGCGACGGCCTCGAGCGCGCTCAGGTTGCGCATCTGCGCGCGATCGAGCACGATCACGTCGATACCCATTGCCTTGAGGCCGTTGTTGCGTCGGTTGTCGTGCAGCTGCGACGATTCCTGTTCGTGGTAGGCGCCGTTGTATTCGAGAACCAGGCGTGCGCCCGGTATGAACGCGTCGGCGATGGCGTAGGGGATGCCGCCGGAGGCGTCTCGGGCTCGTTCATCGTATCGGATGGTCTCGTTGAGGAGGATACCGCCGGGCAGGCAGCAGACCCCGAATCCTCCGTATCCCATGGGAGCGCCAAACATGCCGTACATGATCGACTCGCAAGGCGATGCTGCGCCCGGGGCAGCGAGACGCACAGCCTGGGAAAACCCCCTATACTCAGAGCTTTTGCCCCATGTGGCGACATTGCCGAGTTCGCGCAGCGTGACCGCGGGTTCGCATCGGTAGTGCGCCTGGTCGACAGAAAGGTCCACGGGGCTATCGCCGCCTTGTTCGGGGCCGATATCTCGGGAGTGGCCTGCGTCGACGAGGCTTGATTCACCCGGGTCGGGCCAGATGCCGCCGTGGGCGATGGGGTGCGTCGCCGCTTCGGGCAGTGAGTACGTTCCCAGTAGCTCCATGAGCAGCGGGAGGACCTCGCCCGCGTTGCGGCCCGCCGAGCAAAGCAGGGCGGTGAAGGCGGGGCCGGTGGTGTAGAGGTCGTGACCCAGGTCCACGAGCGCACCGGAGGGCAAGGGTCGGGAAAGCGCATGGCAGCGAATTCCCGGCAAGCGGCGGCGATGGATCGAGGCGCCGATCAGGCAGTCGATTGGGGAGCACGGCCCGTCGTCGAGCGCGCCGATGCGTGCAAGTTCGTCAAGATCCAGGGAGGCTCGGCTGGGGAGCGCATCGAGAAGCACGCGCCTCTGTTCGGAGCGTCCGAGGTGGCTCGGCAAATGGGCGGCGTTGACCCGTCGTGCGCGCCGGAGCGCGCGAAGGGCGGTGAGATGTGACAGAACAAGTGCTTCCATGCGCCGACGCTAGCACAGGACCGCGGTTCGCGCCGTCACATGAGGCGCGGCGCACGGCGAGCGGTTTCGCGGTTTGGAAACGGTTAGGCACGTTCAACAGCTGAAACATCATCGTCTTGTGGATGGGGGAGGCAATCGACGAACGGGGGACGGGCGAGCGAAATCCCTTGCAAATAAAGATAACCTAGGTTAACTTATGGCGGTTGGCAAGGAGGGGCGCGGGTGGCGGACCGACCGCGTGGCGCGAGTGCGACGGCGGACCGACCGCGTGGCGCGAGCCCGCCGCTGGGGCGCCCTGTGCATCTAAGAAGAAGGGACCGGTATGAAACCGATTCTGGTGGTCGAAATCGTTTCTGCACTCATAGGGCTTGCGTGTCTGGTCGCGCTGTGCGCGGGCGCACTGCGGCTTCGGGAGCGCGCCCGTTCCATGAAGAGGCATCGCGCGCTCGGGGCCGCTCTGCTCGTTGCGGGCGGTGTGCACGGTGTCGCGGCAAGCGCGTATGCCTCGGGCGCCCATCCGCTGGCGTATGCATGCGGATGGGCCTCGCTCGCCGCGTTCGCGGCGTGCGGCGCGAGCGCTCTTCCGTCTGTGCGCGCAAAGGCGCCGGGTGCCGTCCGGTGGCATGTCCCCCTGTTCGTCGTGGGCGTCGCGCTGTTCGTTGCCCACGCGGTGCTCGGCCGCATGTAGCGTGCCGCGACGCACGGCGCATGGGGGCGGCGGCCGAAATGCTGCGCGATCCCAGCCCAGCGGCGCGAACCCGATGGGCTGGGATCGCGCGGCGAGGGCGGATGCGGCTCATATGGTCGCCGTGGCGGCGGAATCTGCGGAAAGGTGCTTTCTGCGAGCGCCGGCGTCGGTCGGCGACACCAAGGGAGGCGCATGGGCGGAAACAGGGAGGCGCGGGGGCGGATACGGCAAACGGCCGGCGGCCCGTACGGGCTGCCGGCCGTTTTGGCCTGGGGGATGGCTACGGGACGCGATCGAACGGACCGTGCTCGCAGGGCGCGACGAGAGCCCGTGCTCGAGGCCTTACGCCTCGGGCACCTCGTAGACGGCGCCGTCCGACGCGGAGTCCACGTCGACGGTGAAGGAGCCGTCCGCGTCGACACCGAGCGCGATGCCGTCGCCCTCGCGCACGCGGCCGTCGATGATCGCGCGCGCGATCGCGTCGACCACCTCGCGCTGGATGAGGCGCTTGAGCGGACGGGCGCCGAACACCGGGTCCAGGCCGCCCACGGCGAGCATCTGCTTGGCCGCCGGCGTGATGGAAAGCGTCATGCGCTCGTGGGCGAGGCGCTCGCGGACGTCGGCCAGCTGGATGTCCACGATCCTCTCGATCTGGGCCATGCCGAGCGGGTGGAACACCACGATGTCGTCGATGCGGTTCAGGAACTCGGGCCTGAACGTGCGGCTCATGGCCTCGTCGACGCGACGGCGCATCTCCTGCTCGTCGGTGCCGGAGAGCTCGGCGATCGCGTCGGAGCCAACGTTGCTCGTCATGATGACGATCGTGTTCTTGAAGCTCACCTGGCGGCCCTGGCCGTCGGTGAGGCGGCCGTCATCGAGCACCTGGAGCAGCACGTTGAAGACGTCCGGGTGCGCCTTCTCCATCTCGTCGAGCAGGATCACGCTGTAGGGCCTGCGGCGCACGGCCTCGGTGAGCTGGCCGCCCTCGTCGTAGCCCACGTATCCCGGAGGGGCTCCGATGAGGCGCTGGACGCTGAACTTCTCCATGTACTCGGACATGTCGATGCGCACGAGCGAGCGCTCGTCGTCGAACAGGCACGCGGCGAGCGCCTTGGCGAGCTCGGTCTTGCCCACGCCGGTGGGCCCGAGGAAGAAGAAGCTGCCGATGGGGCGGTCGGGGTCGGCGAGGCCCGCGCGGCTGCGGCGCACGGCGGCGGCGACGGCGCGCACGGCCTCGTCCTGGCCGATGACGCGGCGGTGCAGTTCGTCCTCGAGGCCCTGGAGCTTCTCGAGCTCACCCTGCATCATCTTGGCCACGGGCACGCCGGTCCACGAGCTCACGACCTCGGCGATCTCGTCGGAGGTGACCTCTTCCTTGAGCGCGCCCTCGCCCTCCTTCTGCTGGGAGAGCTGCTCCTCGCCGGCGCGGACCTCGGCCTCGAGGCCGGGGATCACGGAGAAGCGCAGCTCGGAGGCGCGGGCGAGATCGCCGTCGCGCGTCGCGCGCTCCTCCTCGCTGCGGGCCTCGTCGAGCTTGCCCTTGAGCTCCTGGACGCGGTCGATGGCGTTCTTCTGGTTGAGCCAGCCGGCCTTCGCGACGTTGAGGCGCTCCTGCGTCTCGGCGATGTCCTGGCGCAGCGCCTCGAGGCGCTCGGCGGAGGCGGCGTCCGTCTCCTTCATGAGCGCCTGCTCCTCGATCTGCATCTGCGTGAGCTGGCGCGTGATGGCGTCGATCTCGACCGGCATGGAGTCGAGCTCCATGCGCAGGCGGCTCGCCGCCTCGTCGACCAGGTCGATGGCCTTGTCGGGCAGGAAGCGGTCGGCGATGTAGCGGCTCGAGAGGTCCGCGGCAGCGACCAGCGCGCCGTCGGTGATGCGCACGCCGTGGAAGATCTCGTACTTCTCCTTCAGGCCGCGCAGGATCGACACGGTGTCCTCGACGGTCGGCTCTCCCACGAAGACCTGCTGGAAGCGGCGGGCGAGCGCGGCGTCCTTCTCGATGTACTTGCGGTACTCGTCGAGCGTGGTGGCGCCGATGGCGTGCAGGTCGCCGCGGGCCAGCGCCGGCTTCAGGATGTTGCCGGCGTCCATGGAGCCCTCGCTGGCACCCGCGCCCACGATGGTGTGGAGCTCGTCGATGAACAGGATGACGCGGCCGTTCGCCTTCTCGACCTCCTTGAGCACGGCCTTCAGGCGGTCCTCGAACTCGCCGCGGAACTTGGCGCCCGCGACGAGCGCGCTCATGTCGAGCTCGATGAGGTCGCGGTCGCGCAGCGTGCTGGGCACGTCGCCGGCGACGATGCGCTGGGCGATGCCCTCCACGATGGCCGTCTTGCCCACGCCCGGCTCGCCGATGAGCACGGGGTTGTTCTTGGTGCGGCGGGAAAGGACCTGGATGGTGCGGCGGATCTCCTCGGTGCGGCCGATGACCGGATCGAGCTTGCCCGCGCGGGCGAGGTCGCAGATGTTGCGGCCGTACTGCTCGAGCGCCTCGAACTCGGTCTTTGCGTCGGCGGAGGTGACGCGGTCGTCGCCACGCAGCTCCGTGTAGACCTCCTCGATACGCGCGCGGGTCACCCCGGCGTCGGCCAGGATGCGGCCGGCGTCGCCCTTGTCCTCGGCGAGCGCCATGAGCAGGTGCTCGGTGACGACGAAGCTGTCGCCCATCTTGGAGGCCTTCTTCTCCGCGTTGTCGAGCACGCGGACGAGACCGTGCGAGAGGCTTGCCTCGGCGCCCTCGACCTTGGGCGAGCGCGCGATGGCGTCCTCGGCTGCGGCGGTGAGGAGCGCGGGGTCGGCTCCGATGCGCTCGATGATCACGGAGATGTTGCGCTCGCCGCCGGTGAGCAGCGCCGCGAGCAGGTGGATGGGCTCAACCGCGCCGGCCTGCGCATCCGAGGCGATGCCGATGGCGTTCTGCAGCGCCTCCCGCGAGGTCATGGCAAGCTTGTCGATTCTCATGGAATCTCCTTCCTGGCGACCGTGTGGGTCCCCGCCCGATGAGCGTGCCTCAATTTGGGGACAGGCACCGAATTGAGGTCTCTCATCATCCCGGTCCCGGGTCCCCGGCTGGGGACGGTCCCGCATCGAGGTCTGGCCCTCGGGTCGCGATCGGCCGCCCTGCGGGGCGGCACATGGTTCTATCGAGACGTATTGTTGCCGCGCGCGCACCGTTCTATACAGAAATCTAAGTCTCTTTATATAAGATTTCTTAAGTGTGCTCATATGCGTATGCTTGCCCGCCGAGAAGGGGGCCCTTGCGGCATCGCGCCGTCTGCCGATGCGCTATCATGGGCGGCATGGATACTCAGTATGAAAACATAGCGGGCTCGGACTACGAGGACCCCTGCATTCGCGCGGAGAACGAGGACGACGACGGCTACGACCCGTATTCGGACCGCCGCCCCGACCCCGAGCCGCTCTTCGAGCGCGACCCCTGGGGCTGACGCCCGCACGCCGAGGGCTTCCGTGCGCGCGGCGCGCACCGGTTGACGCGCCCGCCGCCCGGGATGAAGATAGGCGGTACCCTCTTTCGCGCTCACCTCTCGTGAGGAGGTAGCGCATGAACCTGTTTATCGAGCACTCCCCGGCCCAGGCGGGGGAGATTTTCGCGCCGCCTGGCGCTCCCCGCCGCCAAGGCGCGGCGGCGGCAGCTCCGCGGGCGTCCGAATCCGCATCCGATCTGGAGGAGCCCTCGTCGGGCGACACGGGGCGAATCTCCCCGGTGCGCCGGACGGGCTATTCGCTCGCGCAGGAGACCTACCGCAAAGAACTCGATTTCGACCGGGCGCGGGCGAGGAGGAAGAAGCGCGCCGGCGCGCTGCGCGCGATCGCCGCGGCCCTGCTGGTCCCGCTGCTGCTCCTGGCATCGTTCGTCTTCGCCTACACGCTGACCTGCATCCTTCAGGGGGCGACGCCCGAGGAGGTCGGCCAGATGCTCGCCGCGCTCGCGCGACGCGCCCTGGCGCTCCCGGGCATGCTCGTGCGCGGGTAGGCCGCCGGCGCGGGCGTCATCCCGGCGTCGTGGCCGGTTCGCGTCGGACCATGGCGCAGGCGCGCTGCCGGTGCAGCCGGCCGGTGCGGGCGTTGCGGGGCGCGATCGCGGCCTGCGGCACGGGGCGCGGGTCTGCGGCGCGGCGGCGCGGTCCCGCGCGCCGCCGCGGGGCACGCTGCGAGGCGGGGAGGGTTTCTGCGGGAGCTCGAATATAATGGCCGCATGAGATGATGCGCCCGACGGGATGCCGCGGGTGCGAGACGAGGATGGGGCTCATATGGGCAGCGAACTCACAGTGATCCTTGCCGTGACGGTTGCGGCGTGCCTCGCGGCGGCGGTGTCCGCCGTCCTGGCCCTGCGCGCGCGGGCCTCGGCGGCGGAGCGGGCGGCGTCGCTCGCGCGCGTCGAGGACGAGCTCGGCCGCGCGCTCGCGGCGCTCGATGCCGTGAGTCGCGGGAGCGAGCGGGTGGCCGGGGCGGTCGCGGAGGCGAACCGCCGCGCCGCGGCGGCCGACGCGGTGGATCAGGAGCGTCACGACGCGATGGTGCGCGAGCTCCATAGGCTGGGAGCGCAAAGCGATGCGTTCCGGCGCGAGACCGCTGAGCGCCTGGACAAGAGCCGGGAGGCGGCCGACGCGCGGCTCGGGGAGGTCCGCGCTGCGGTGGACCGCCAGCTCGAGGCGGTCCGCGCGGACAACGAGCGGCAGCTCGAGCGCATGCGCGCGACGGTCGACGAGAAGCTCGCCCAGACCCTGAACGACCGCCTGGGCGCGTCGTTCAAGCAGGTGAGCGACCAGCTCGAGGCCGTGTACCGCGGGCTGGGGGACATGCGGAGCGTCGCGGCGGGCGTCGGCGACCTCAAGCGGGTGCTCGGCAACGTCAAGACGCGTGGCATACTGGGGGAGGTGCAGCTCGGCGCGATCCTCGCCGACATCCTCGCCCCCGACCAGTACCTGGAGAACGTCGCGACGAAGCCGGGCTCCACGGAGCGCGTCGAGTTCGCCGTGAAGCTGCCGGTCTCCGAGGGCGACCCGGTGCTGCTGCCGATCGACGCGAAGTTCCCCGGGGACACCTATGAGCACCTGCGCGATGCGGTGGAGGCCGCCGACGCCGACGCCGTCGCCGCTGCGCGCCGCGCCCTCGAGCAGGTCATCCGCGCCGAGGCCCGCGACATATCGATGAAGTACATCTGCGTCCCCGAGACGACGGGCTTCGCGATCATGTTCCTGCCGTTCGAGGGCCTCTACGCCGAGGTGGTGGACCGGCCGGGCCTTATCGCGTCGCTCCAGCGCGACTACCAGGTGAACGTGGCGGGTCCCTCCACGATGGCGGCGATGCTGAACAGCCTGCAGATGAGCTACCAGACGTTCGCCTTCCAGCGTCAGGCCGACGAGATCCAGAAGGTGCTCGCGGCCGTCAAGGCGGAGTTCCCGAAGTACCAAGGCGAGCTGCGTCGCGCGCTCAAGCAGATCGAGACGGCCGGCCGGACCGTCGACGGCATCATCAACACGCGCACGAACGTGATCGAGCGCAAGCTCAGGAGCGTGACGGCGATGGATGATGACGTCGAGGCGGCGGCGACGCTCGGGCTGGATGCGCCCGCGGTCACGGAGGCGGACGAACACGAGGACGAGGAGGCCTGATATGCCGCGCGAGACGAATGCAGCGAAGCGGGAGCGCGCGATCGAGGTGTGCCGCCGGCTGAACGAGCGCTACGGCCCGGTCGAGTGCTTCTTGGACCATGCGAACCCGTTCAGGCTGGTCATCGCGGTCCTGCTTTCGGCGCAGACGACGGATGCCCAGGTGAACAAGGTGACGCCGGAGCTTTTCGACCGGTGGCCGACGTCGGAGGCGATGGCAGGCGCGACCTATGAGGAGCTGTCCGACGTCATCAAGTCGCTCGGGTTCTACAAGACCAAGGCGAAGCACTGCATCGCATGCGCCCAGATGATCGTCGCCGACTACGGCGGCGTCGTGCCCGCCGACATGAAGGAACTCGTCAAGCTCCCCGGCGTGGGGCGCAAGACGGCGAACATCGTGCTCAACGTCGGGTACGGGATCGTCGACGGCATCGCGGTGGACACGCATGTGAACCGCATCGCGCACCGGCTCAGGCTCTCGCCCAAGACGCACGAGAAGGAGCCGCTCAAGACCGAGCAGGACCTGCTCAAGATCTTGCCGCGCGAGTACTGGAACGACGTGAACCACCAGTGGATCATGCTGGGCCGCGAGATCTGCGACGCGCGCAAGCCGCTGTGCGGCGACTGCCCCCTGTCGGACATCTGCCCGAGCGCGGGGGTCGGGGCGTAAGGACCGGCGCGCGCACCGCCCCGCGCCCTTCCGGGCGGGCCGGTGCGCACGTTCTCGCCGGGCAGCTTGCGCCGCGCCGTCCTCCCGCCGCCCTCGCCGCATCGACGCGCCTGGCAGCGCCGCGCGCGGCCGTCGCGTAAAGATGGGATAAAACTTGAGCCCGCCGCCCCGCGATCCGACCCGGCGGATGCTACCATCGACAGCCGTTTGCGCGCCCGTGCGGCGCGCTCGCGGAAGTCGAGGGGAGCATATGAAGAAGAGTCTGATCGCGTTGGCCATGGGTTCGTTCGTGCTCGGGTTCGCCGAGTTCGTGATGATGGGGATTCTTCCGGTCGTCGCCGAGGGCGTCGACGTGAGCGTTGCCTGGGCGGGTAATTTCATCACCGCGTACGCCGTGGGCGTGTGCGCGGGCGCCACCATGCTCGTGGTGGGCCGTCGCGTTCCGCCGCGCAACCTGCTCGTCCTGTTCATGGCGATCTGCCTGGTGGGCAACGCGCTCGCTGCGATCTCGGGCGACCCGACGATGCTGCTCGTCGCCCGGTTCGTCTCGGGCCTGCCGCACGGCGCGTACTTCGGCACGGCGACGCTCGCCGCCAAGATGCTCGCCGACCCCGGTCGCGAGGGCGCGGCCGTCTCCACGATGGTGCTCGGTCAGACGCTCGCCAACACGGTCGGCGTGCCTGCGGGCACCCTGCTCGCCGGGGCGTTCTCCTGGCACGCGGCGTTCGTCTTCGCGGCCGCTTGGGCGGCTGCGGCGCTTGCGCTCATCGTGCGCTGGGTCCCGCGGCTCGACCCTATTCCCGATGCCGGCCTTGCGGGCCAGTTCGCGTTTCTCAAGGCCCCCGGCCCGTGGCTCATCCTGGGCGCGGTGCTCCTGGGCAACACCGGCGTGTTCTGCTGGTGGAGCTACGTGTCGCCCTGGGCGGTGTCCATGGGCGGGTTCGCCGAGGCGGCGGTCCCCGGCCTGCTCGTGCTCGCGGGCGCCGGCATGGTGGTGGGCAGCACGCTGGGGGGTCGCGTCGGAGATCGGTTGACGCCGGGCGTCGCCGCCGCGCTGGGCCAGTCGATGACCGGGCTGGGGCTGCTGCTCCTGTTCCTGTTCGGCTACGGGCCCGTCGCCTGCTGCCTGTTCATGTTCCTGTGCTCCGTGGGGCTGTTCTTCGTGTCGAGCCCCCAGCAGATCCTGATGGTCGAGGTGGGGCAGGGCGGCGGCGAGCTGCTGGGCGGCGCGTGCGTGCAGATCGCCTTCAACGGCGGCAACGCCATCGGCGCGCAGGTGGGCCAGGCCGTGCTCAACACGGGGGCTCCCTACAACTGGCTGGGGTTGGCGGGCGTCCCGTTCAACGTGGTCGCGGTCGTTCTGCTCGCGCTGTTCGCCGTGCGATTCGAGCGCCGCTATCATCTTGCGGCCACGGGTCGCGGCTGAGGGTGCGCGCTTTCGCCCCGGCGTGGGCTGCCCGCCCGTGGCCGGCGGTTCGCTACGCTACAATCTCGGATAGATAATCCATGCGAATCACCCGCCCGGCGCGCCCGGGCGGGTTTTGCGCGTTCGAGGAAGACGAGGTCGTCCGCAGATGCTCATCAACCGCATAGCCGCACAGCTCTACACTGCCGAGGGGCCGCAGGTCATCGAGGCCGCGCTGGACGCGGGCAAGGACGCGACGCTCGCGGTCTCCCAGTCCGGCCGCATCCTCGCGGCCGCGGCACAGTTCGCCCGCCGTCCGCGCCCCACGGTCTACATCGTGTCGGGCGAGGACGCCGCCGAGCGCGCCGTGCGGGCGCTCGTGGCCTACGTGGGCCCGGAGCACGTGGCGCGGTTCCCCGAGCGCAGCGACCTGCCGTGGAAGGACGCCGAACCCGACGGCGCCGTCATAGCGGCGCGCTGCTCGGCGCTCGGCCGCATCGCAGCGGGCGATGCCTGCATCATGGTGGCGAGCGCCCGCGCCCTGCTGCGCTGCGTCCCGCCGGTCCAGAGCCGCTACTGGGCCTCGACCGTCTTCACGGTGGGGGAGGAGGTGCCGTTCGAGCGCGTCCCCGAGCAGCTGGTGGGCATGGGGTACGCCAACGCGCCCGCGGCCGACGCACCGGGGCTCTTCCGCGTGCAGGGCGACACCATCGACGTCTACCCCGGACAAGGGGGCTCCCCGGTGCGCATCGAGTTCTTCGACGACGAGATCGACCGCATCCGGCGCATGGTGCCCTCGACGGGCCAGACGATCGCCGACGAGGAGTCCGTCGAGATCTTCCCGTGCCGCGAGCTCGCCCTCACCGATGACGCGGTGCACCGCATGCACGTCGCGCTGTACCAGGCGTCCCAGGCCGACACCGAGCTCGCCCGGCTGCTCGAGATGGTGGACGCGCGCATCGCCGTGCCCGAGCTCGACCGCTTCATGCCGGTGATGTACGAGCAGACGGTGAGCCCGCTGGCGCACGTGCACCCGTCGGCGCTCGTGGTGCTCGCCGAGCCGCGGTCGCTGTTCGACGACTGCATGCGCGCCTACGAGGACCTGGAGCGCCGCGCGGAGGATGCCAAGATCGCGCGGCTGGACGGCCTCTACGTCCGCCCGCAGGAACTCGATTTCGGCGCGCAGCAGCGCTTGAACTACGTGAGCCTCATCCGGGCGGGCGGCGCGGTGACCGCGGAGCTCAAGATCGAGCAGCCCGCGATCGCCGGATCGGACACGCGGTTCATCGGCCGCCTCAAGGAGATCGTGAGCAACCGGTTCGCCTGCGTGTTCGCCGCGCCGGATCGCGGCGCGCGCGAGTCGCTCGAGCTCTCGCTGACCGACGAGTCGATCCCGTTCGAGGAGTCGCTCGCGTCGGCCCCGGAGAACGCCGGCGCCCTCGGGGGCGGCCGCGTCGTCTCGAGGCTGCAGATCAGGCAGGCGGACCGCCTGAACGCTCGGAGCATCGAGGACGAGGCCGCGCGCGCCTCCGCGCGGAACGGCGATGCGGCGGAGCCGGCGCCCACCATCACGCGCGGTCGGGTGACCTTCACCGACGCCGCGCTGCCCGCAGGCGTCGTCGT
This sequence comes from Collinsella sp., assembly GCA_048318985.1. Taxonomy (GTDB): domain Bacteria; phylum Actinomycetota; class Coriobacteriia; order Coriobacteriales; family Coriobacteriaceae; genus Collinsella. Next base: position 12,610 of record DBFEBE010000063.1, on the reverse strand, counting down.
GCCCGAGGCCCATCTCGCGGTGCTCTCCATCGCCGACCTCAACGCCCGCATGGACGCCAAGCGCGGCCGCCGCACACGCCGCCGCGTCGACGTGACCGAGGTGACCTTCCCCTTCAAGCCGGGCGACTACGTGGTGCACGCCACCCACGGCATCGCCCTGTTCGCCGAGACCGTCCGCCAGGAGGTCGACGGCCGCGAGCGCGACTACTTCCTGCTCGAGTACGCCGGCGGGGACAAGCTGTTCGTGCCGCTCGAGCAGGTCGATCGCATCACGCGCTACATCGGCCCGGACGGCGACAATCCGCGCCTCACCCGCCTCAACACCGCGGACTGGACGCGGGCCACCAACAAGGCGCGCAAGAGCGCCAAGAAGCTGGCCTTCGACCTGGTCGACCTGTATACGCGCCGCAGCTCCATCACCGGCGTGGCGTGCCCGCCGGACACGCCCCAGCAGGTCGAGATGGAGGAGAGCTTCCCGTACGACGAGACGCGCGACCAGCTCGACGCCATCGCCGACATCAAGGCGGACATGGAGGCGCCCAAGCCCATGGATCGCCTGCTGTGCGGCGACGTGGGCTTCGGCAAGACGGAGGTCGCGCTGCGCGCGGCGTTCAAGTGTGTCGACTCCGGGCGCCAGGTGATGGTGCTCTGCCCCACGACCATCCTCGCCCAGCAGCATTTCGAGACCTTCTTCGAGCGCTTCGCCCCCTTCGGCGTCGAGGTCGACGTGCTCTCGCGCTTCCGCACGCCCGCCCAGCAGCGGCGTGCGCTTGCGGCGTTCGCGGAGGGACGCGTGGACGTCCTGGTGGGTACGCACCGCCTGCTGTCCTCCGACGTCAACCCGCACGAGCTCGGTCTCGTGATCATCGACGAGGAGCAGCGCTTCGGCGTGCAGCACAAGGAGCAGCTCAAGAACCTGCGCGAGCAGATCGACGTGCTGACGCTCTCCGCGACGCCCATACCGCGCACCATGCAGATGGCCATGAGCGGTGTGCGCGACATGAGCCTCATCACGACGCCGCCCACCGGGCGCCGCCCCGTCGCGGTGCACGTGGGGGAGTACGACCCCGACGTGGTGAGCGCGGCGATCCGCCTGGAGATGGAGCGCGGCGGGCAGGTCTACTACGTGTCCAACCGCGTGAAGACCATCGACGACGCGATGGAGCGCGTGCTCGAGGCGGCGCCCGAGGCGCGCGTCGGCGTGGCGCACGGCAAGATGAGCCCGCGCGAGGTGGAGGACGTCATGCTGCAGTTCGCCCCCAAGAAGATCGACGTGCTCATCGCGACGACGATCGTGGAGAGCGGCATTGACAACGCGAGCGCCAACACGCTCATCATCGAGGACTCGCAGCGCCTGGGCCTGGCGCAGCTCTATCAGCTCAAGGGGCGCGTGGGGCGCTCCTCCACGCAGGCGTACGCGTACTTCATGTTCCCCGGGGAGCTGCCGCTCACCGAGGAGGCGACGGCGCGCCTTATGGCGCTCTCCGAGTTCCAGGACCTGGGCAGCGGCATGCGCATCGCTATGCGCGACCTGGAGATCCGCGGCGCGGGCTCGCTTGTGGGCGCCGAGCAGCACGGCAACCTGTCGAGCGTGGGTTTCGACCTGTTCACGCAGATGCTCGGGCAGGCGGTTGCTGAGGCGCGCGGGGACGACGACGGCGCGGTCGAGCAGGCGGGGATCGCGATCAACCTGCCGGCCGACTTCTATCTGGACGAGGAGTACGTTCCCGCCGTGGACCAGCGCGTGCTCGTGTACCGGCGCGCCGCGGCGGCCGAGGACCTCGAAGCGGTCGACCGCGCTCAGGAGGAGTGCGAGGAGGCGCACGGCATGCTGCCGGAGGCGGCACTCAACCTGTTCGACCGGGCGCGTATCCGCATCCGGGGCGAGCGCATGGGCCTGGAGAGCGTGTCGCTCACGGGGGGACGCCTGGTGTTCATGGGGGTCGACGTGCCCAAGAAGGTCGCGTTCGACCTCAAGAGCCGCCTGGGCGCGACGGTCTTTCCCAAGAGCCGGAAGCTCTCGGTGCCGTGCCGTGCGGGAGCGGGGACCGGCAGCGGCGTCGGGCGCGGCATCAACGTGGGCGCCGGCGGCGTCGGCGCGGTCCAGGCGGCGCTCGCCGTCATCTGCCAGCTGGGCGCCACGGGCGACGACGACTGACGGGCGGCGCGCCGGGAAAGTTGGCGCCCTCGTTCGCCGACCGCGCGGCATGGGTGCAGGCGGCCGGTCGGCAAGCGGCATGCGGTCGGCAAGGCGCGCAGCGGAGAGGGGCGTCGCTCGCGCGGTGAATGGGTCCGCGCGAACGGCGTCCCTTTCGTTCGATGCGGTGGCGCGTGAGCATGGTCCGTCGTTCGTCAACTCACGTCAAAGTGGGTCTATAAAATGATAATAATACATAACCCCCTGCATTTTTGGACAAATCTGCCAGATAATGACGATGGAGCAGGCGGCGAAGCTGCGCAAGGCGGGTCGACATGAGAGAAAAAGCCCCAAATGCGGGCTCATAGGGCCGCAGGCGGCGCGAAATCCCTTGCAGTCATAAAAAACAACCCCTTAGCATCGTCATTATCTGGCAGATTTGTCCAAAATGATGAGGGGTCAATCTAAAAATCAAAATAACAAACCCTCTTCTTCCGGTGCGCAGGCCGGTTGAGGGCGGCGACTCGGCGCCTGGCAGCATGCTGTGAGCAAGGAAACCGCCCCGACCTCCCATGCCAGGAAGCCGGGGCGGCGCGGGTGCGCGGGTGCGCGGTGCGGTCGGGACGCCGCGGCTACCACCAGGTGAGGCGGCCGATGTTCTCGCGGATGTGAGCGCAGCTGGCATGGAAGCGCTCCAGCTCTTGCTCGGAGAGATCGAGCTCGATCACCTGCTCGACGCCGTTGCGACCTATGATGCACGGGAGCGAGGTGAAGATCCCCTCCTCGCCGTACTGGCCCTCCATGAGGGTGGAGGCGGCCATGACCGCATGCTCATCGTGGAACACGGCGGCGACCACCCGGACGGCGGCGTTCGCGACCGCGTACTCGGTGCACCGCTTGCCCGCATAGGTGACGTAGCCGCCCTGGCGTCCCTTGTCCTCGATCTCGTTAAGGTCGAACGCGAAGCGCTCGGGGGCCTCCTGCGCGAGCTCGGAGAGCGGCTTGCCGGAGACGCTCGCCGCCTTCCAGGCCGCGAGCTGCGAGGCGCCGTGCTCGCCGATCATGTAGGCGTTGATGGACTTGGGGTCGAGCCCGCCGCACGCGAGCGAGATCTGGGCCCGCAGGCGCGCGGAGTCCAGGCCGGTACCCGAGCCGATGACGCGCTTGGGGTCGTGACCGGTAAGATGCCAGATCTCGGTGCACACGACGTCGCACGGGTTGGCGATGGAGACCCAGATTCCCTTGAAGCCGGCGTTCTCGATGCGCTCCGCGAAGGTGCGGCAGGCGTCGGTCGTGTAGAAGAGCTCGCCGTCGCGGTTGCCCGCCGCGAGCGCGACCTTGCCGGCGGAGTTGACGATGATATCGCAGCATGCGAGCTTCTCGTAGGCGTCTCCGCAATTCACGATGCGCGCATTGTACGGGCAGAAGGCGAGCGAATCAAGGAGGTCCTGAGCTTCGGAGGCGACCTTCTGGGCGTCGATGTCGGCGAGGTAGAGCTCGTCGGCCAGCCCTTGCAGCAGCAGGCTGTTGGCGACATGGGCGCCGACGTGTCCCAATCCGACGATCCCGACCCTGCGTGCCTGGCTCATGGAGGCCCCTTTCTTCCGCGCGATAAAGTGCTCCCATTTTAGGAATCTGCCACATGCGCGTGGGTCGGGAATCCGATGCGTAACAATCGCGGCGTCGATCCTGGCAGCCGCCCGCCTGGCGGTTAGCGCCCGTCGTCTTCGCGCAGCTCGCTGGCCTTCTGGACGCGCCGGGTATGGCGGGCGGGCTTGTCGGGGTCGGGCACCGCGGTGGGCACGGGTTCGTCGACGTGGCCGTGCCACCAGCCGCCCACGAAGTTGTCGGTGCGGAAGACGTTGATGACGGCGCCGGGGTCGACCTCGCAGATGAGCGCGATGATGTCGGCGGACTCGTAGGTCGACACGACGGTGTGCAGCAGGTACATCTTCTCGCGGCTGTAACCGCCGATGATCTCGGCGCAGCTTATGCCGTGCTGGAACCGCTCGATGTAGGCGTCCATCACCTCGTCTGCAAGCTTGGTCGTGACCTGGAGCGTGACGCGGTCGTAGCGATGGTAGAAGCTGTCGATGGACTTGGTGGCGATGAACTGGAACACGATGGAGTAGGCCGCGTTGTCCCAACCGAACAGCATGCCGAAGATCACGAGCAGCAGGCAGTTGCCCGCGAAGATGAATCCCCAGATGGTTTTGCCGGTGCGGTTCGACACGAGCAGCGCGATGAAGTCGGTTCCGCCGGTGGAGGCGCCGGCCTTGAGCGCGATGGCGATGGAGAGGCCCGATATGAAGCCGCCGAAGATGACGAGCATCATCTTGTCACCGAGGAGCGGGCCGAAGTCGAGCACGTTGAGCAGGAGCGACGACAGCGCGACCTGCGCCATGGAGAAGATGACGAACCGCTTACTGATGGAGCCCCAGCAGAGCGCCGCGACCGGGATGTTGAGCAGCAGCATGCCGACGGACGTGGAGATGTGCACCCCGCCGAGCGAGGTGATCTGGTTCACGAGGACGGCGATGCCCGTGAAGCCGCTCGGGAGCAGGTTGGCCGGCTCGACGAACGCCTGGATGAGAAAGGTCTGCAGGAGGGCGGACAGCGCGACGGCGAGCGCGGTGATGATGCGGCGGACGACGGCGAGGCGCGCAAGCTCGAGCGCGCGGTCGGTCAGGGTGTCGATGGCGCTTGCCATGGGCGTTCCTTTGCGGCAGGTCGGATGGTGCGGAGGCAGATTCTATCACGTCGGCACCGTTTGGCGCGCCATATGAGGCGGGCCCGCATGCCGAGCACGGATACAGCATGCGGGCCCATGGGAAGGGGTGCGGTCGGACGGGGCGCGGCGGCGCCGGCTGCTCGAGATGCGCCGCGGAAGCGGTCGGGAGATGCCGCGCGGGCTGTGCCCCACCGTCCGCGCATCCACGACAAAGTGTAGGTTCGCAACGCAATTCGGATTGTATCTCTAGGTAAACGGTAGGTTGATTCCGTGGGCGCCGGAAAAGCGCCGGCGTGCGGTTGCCGGCGTGCGGTCGGCGGCAGGCCTGGGTGGGTGCTCGCCCGCAGGGTGCGCCGGCAGCCCGCGCGGTCGGCAGGCGGGCCCGGGTGAGCGGCCGGCGCGCGGCCCGGATCGCAGCGGCCGCCCGCGCCGGGAGTCCGCTCGGCGGGGTATGATGGCCGGTACGGAAGATACGGGAAAGGTGACCGGATGGCGATGGACGAGGCGCGCGCAGCGCTCAAGAGATATTTTGGATACGATGCGTTCCGGCCCGGGCAGGAACAGCTCGTCCGTGCCGTGCTCGAGGGGCGCGACGCGATGGGCGTCATGCCGACGGGAGCGGGAAAATCCATCTGCTACCAGGTCCCCGCCCTTGTGCTGCCCGGCATCACCTTCGTGGTGAGCCCGCTCGTCTCGCTCATGGGCGACCAGGTCCGCGCCCTCAAGGAGGCGGGCGCCCGCCCCAGCTTCCTCAACTCCACCCTCAGCCCGGCGCAGCAGAACACGGTGCTCAAGCGGGCGTCGGAGGGCTGGTACCAGATCATGTACGTCGCCCCGGAGCGCCTGGCCGACCCGCGCTTACTCGCGTTTGCCCAGCAGGCCGCGGCCCCGGGCGGCATCGGCGTCCCGCTCGTGGCGGTGGACGAGGCGCACTGCGTCTCGCAGTGGGGCCAGGATTTCCGCCCCTCCTACCTGGAGATCGCGAGCTTCATCGAGGCGCTGCCGCAGCGCCCCGTCGTCGCGGCCTTCACCGCCACGGCGACCGAGCGGGTGCGCGCGGACATCGTCTCGATGCTGGGCCTGCGGGCGCCCGAGTCGCAGGTCACGGGCTTCGATAGGGCGAACCTCTTCTTCGGGGTCGAGGAGATGGGGGACAAGGCCAAGGCGCGCTGGATCTGCGACTACGCGCTCGCCCATGCCGACGAGAGCGGCATCGTGTACTGCGCCACGCGCAAGGCGACCGACGAGCTGGCGCTCACGCTCGCCGACGCGCTGGAGCCGCGGGGGATCGCGGTGGCGCGCTACCACGCCGGCATGTCCGCCGCCGAGCGCACCGATGCGCAGGCCGCCTTCATCGAGGACCGCGCTCCGCTCATCGTGGCGACTAATGCGTTCGGCATGGGCATCGACAAGCCCAACGTGCGCTACGTCATACATAACAACGTGCCGGAGAGCATCGAGGCCTACTACCAGGAGGCGGGCCGCGCCGGTCGCGACGGCGACCCGGCGAGCTGCCATCTGCTGTGGAACGGCAACGATTTCCGCCTGCGGCGCTACTTCATCGAGCGCGACCAGGGGGAGGAGCACGCGGACGAGGCCGCCGCGGAGCGCTCGCGGCAGAACCGTTACCGCCTGCTGGCCGCCATGGAGGGCTACTGCCAGACGACCGGGTGCCTGCGCGCCTACATCCTGCGCTACTTCGGCGACAACGGGGCCCTGGGCGTCGAGCGCCCCGGTTCGGGCTTCGGGGCGGAGGGCTGCGGCTCATGCTCCAACTGCACGGGCAGCTACGAGGTGGAAGACGTCACGGAGGCCGCCCGCGCGGCGGTGCGTTTCGTGCAGGCGTGCGGCGGCCGCTTCGGCAAGGCACTCGTGGCCGACGCCCTGCACGGGGCCAACACGGAGAAGGTCCGCTCCTGCCGCCTGGACGGGGCCCCGGGGTACGGCTCGCTGTCCGAGATGCCGGTCGGTGCGATCAAGGACGTGCTCGGCCAGCTCGTGGGTCGCGGGTACCTGGCGCAGAGCCAGGGGCAGTACCCGGTGCTCGGCCTAGGCGAGCGCGCGGTCGAGGCGCTGGCGGAGGATGCGTCGGCGCCGTTCTCTTTCACGGTGAAGCGCCGCGCGCGTAAGAGCCGTTCTGCCGAGCGGGCCCGCCGCGCGGTGGACATGCTGCGCGCGGAGGCGGGCGGGGCCGCCGGGCGCGTTGGCGACGATGCGGAACTGTTCGAGCGCCTGCGCGAGGTGCGCCGCGAGATCTCCGCCGAGCGCGAGCTGCCCGCCTACATGGTCTGCACCGACAAGGCGCTGCGCGGCATGTGCCGGCGGCGGCCGCAGACGCGCGACGAGATGCTCGAGGTCCCGGGGATCGGCGAGAAGAAGGCCGACGAGTTCGGGGATGCGTTCCTCTCCGCCATCGCGGCGTTCGAGGATCTGCGGGAGTAGCGGGGGGGGGCGCCGCGCCACTGCGCATCTCGCCAGTGCTCCGTTCATATGGACCGGACTTGCCGTCGCGCTGGTCATCGCGCTGTCGCGGAGCGATACAATAAGGGCTCATGTGAGAGATGCCTGACCTGCCGAGTCGTCGGCGCGGCAGGATGGCCCCGCACCAAGGAGGAGAACGCGCATGCCCATCCGTATTCCCGACGCGCTTCCCGCGACCGAGACCCTGAAGCGCGAGAACATCTTCGTCATGACGGAGTACCGGGCCCTCCATCAGGACATCCGCCCGCTGCGCGTGCTCATCTTGAACCTCATGCCCACCAAGATCGCCACCGAGACGCAACTCATGCGCAAGCTCTCCAACACGCCGCTGCAGATCGAGGTGGAGCTGCTCCGCACCAGGAGCCACGAGGCGACGCACGTGGCGCCCGAGCACCTCGAGGCCTTCTACCGCACGTTCGACGACGTCGCCGACGAGCACTACGACGGCCTCATCATCACCGGCGCGCCGGTCGAGCAGATGCCGTTCGAGGAGGTCGACTACTGGGATGAGCTGTGCCGCATCATGGATTGGTCGACGACGCACGTGCACTCGACGCTGCATATCTGCTGGGGCGCCCAGGCGGGCCTCTACCACCACTACGGCATCGAAAAGCACGACCTGCCGCAGAAGGCGTCCGGCGTGTTCGAGCACCGAATCGTCAAGCCCTCGAGCCCGCTGGTCCGCGGGTTCGACGACCGCGTCTGGGCGGTCCACTCGCGCAACACCGACGTGCGCGTCGCCGATGTCGAGGCCGAGCCCGAGCTGGAGATCATCGCGCTCTCTGACGAGGTCGGCCTCTACATCGTCAAGTCGCGGGACAGCCGCCGTTTCTTCGTGTTCGGGCACCCCGAGTACGATCGCGACACCCTTGCCCAGGAGTACGCGCGCGACCTCGCCCGCGGCATCGACCCGCAGGTCCCCGCTAACTACTTCCCCGACGACGACCCGACGCGCGAGCCCCGTTGCACGTGGAGGTCGCAGGCGCAGCTGCTCTACACCAACTGGCTGAACTACTACGTCTACCAGACGACACCCTACGACATTCAGCGCGCGGGCGCCTAGGGCGCGTCCAGCTGCGCGCGGTTTCGCTTTCCGACGTTCCGCCCCGCTTGGCCGTGTCGTCCTCGCCCTGCCCTGCCCGCATGGTGCGGTTCCGGCTGCCGCGGCGCCGCCCCGGCGCGGGCGAGATGGGCGGTCCGTCGGGTCGATTTGCTGCAAGATCGCGGATTTCTGTTTTGCCATGCGTATGGGTGCATTTAAACGCCTGGCAGGACGGGCAAATTCCCAGGTAAGCTTTCGGGAGATTTGTCCGGGATACCCCTTGTGCTACGCAGGGCCGAGAAACCCGTCATTTTGCAGCGCGGCCGAACGTCGTTGCTAGATTGGGCCGCTGCCCGCGCGTGAAAAAGTTCACCCTGCGTGACATGATGGTTAGCCATGCCTAATATATACAGGTACCGCAATACGTATGGGGAGGACCCGCCTGTATGAGACTCGATGAGCTCGAGATAGGGAAGGACGCCGTCGTCGCGTCCGTCGATTCGGACGACGCCGCGCTGCGCCAGCACATCTTGGACATGGGGCTCACGCCGGGCACCGAGGTCACCATGATGAAGTACGCTCCGATGGGTGACCCCGTGGAGATCCGCCTGCGCGACTACGAGCTCACGCTCCGTCGCGCGGACGCCGCGCGCATCGAGCTCGTCGACGTGCACGATGCCCACAACGTCCCGCGCGAGAACCCCGGCGGCGCGCCGACCGACCACCCGGCATTCGGCGAGTGCGCGCGCCGTCCCCGTCTGGGGCGTGCAGGCGTGGAGGCGGGGGCTCCGCTTTCGCTTGCCCTTGTGGGCAACCAGAACTGCGGCAAGACCACCCTCTTCAACCAGCTGACGGGGTCCAACCAGCACGTGGGAAACTTCCCCGGCGTCACGGTCGACCGCAAGGACGGCCGTATCAAGGGGTATCCCAACGTCACGATCACCGATCTGCCCGGCATCTACTCGCTGTCTCCCTACACGAGCGAGGAGGTCGTGAGCCGCCGGTTCATCCTCGATGAGCGCCCCGACGCGATCGTCGACATCGTCGACGCCACCAACATCGAGCGCAACCTCTACCTTACGCTCCAGCTTATGGAGCTCGACCGGCCCATGGTCCTCGCGCTCAACATGATGGACGAGGTCGCGGCCAACGGCGGCTCGGTCGACGTCAACCGGCTCGAGCGGATGCTCGGCATCCCCGTGGTGCCCATCTCCGCCGCCAAGAACGAGGGGACGTCCGAGCTGATCGAGCACGTGCTGCACGTCGCGCGCCATCGCGAGCTGCCGGGCAGGCAGGATTTCTGCGCGCCCGACGGCCCCGACAAGGGCGCGCTGCACCGCTGCATCCATGCCGTCATGCACCTCGTCGAGGATCATGCCAAGCACGCCGGGGTCCCGCCGCGTTTCGCCGCCACCAAGCTGGTGGAGGGCGACGAGCTCGTGCGCGGCGCTCTCGGGCTCGACGCCAACGAGCTCGACGCGCTCGAGCACATCATCTCGCAGATGGAGGAGGAGTCCGGCTCCGACCGCTTCTCCGCCCTCGCCGACATGCGCTTCGCGTTCATCGGGGCCGTGTGCCGAGCCTGCGTGGTCAAGCCCCATGAGAGCCGCGAGCACAAGCGCTCGGTCGCCATCGACCGCATCCTCACGGGGCGCTTCACGGCGTTCCCCGCGTTCCTGCTCATCATGGGGCTTGTGTTCTGGATCACCTTCGGATGGCTCGGCGCTTGGCTGCAGGGCCTTATGGAGGAGGGTGTCGCGTGGGTCACGGACGCCGTCGCCGCTGCGCTCGCGGCCGCGGGCGTGAACCCGGTGGTGCAGTCGCTCGTGATCGACGGCGTCTTCGCGGGCGTGGGCAGCATGCTCTCGTTCCTGCCTCTCATCGTGGTGCTCTTCCTGCTGCTCTCGATGCTCGAGGATTCCGGATACATGGCGCGCGTCGCCTTCGTGATGGACAAGGTGCTGCGCCGCTTCGGCTTGTCGGGGCGCAGCTTCGTGCCGATGCTCGTCGGGTTCGGCTGCAGCGTGCCGGCGATCATGGCGACGCGTACCCTGCCCTCCGAGCACGATCGCAAGATGACGGTGATGCTCACGCCCTTCATGAGCTGTTCCGCGAAGCTTCCCGTCTACGGCCTGCTCACCGCGGCGTTCTTCGCGCGCGGCAGCGTGCTGGCCATGGTCTCGCTGTACCTGATCGGCATCGCGGTGGGCGCCGTCGTCGCGCTGATCTTCAAGCGCACGGCGTTCCGGGGCGAGCCGGTGCCGTTCATCATGGAGCTTCCCAACTACCGCCTGCCGTCCGCCAAGACCACCGTCATGCTCGCGTGGGACAAGGCCAAGGACTTCATCACGCGCGCCTTCACGATCATCTTCGCCGCGAGCGTGGTCATCTGGTTCCTGCAGACCTTCGATATCCGTCTCAACGTGGTGAGCGACCAGTCCCAGAGCATGCTCGCGGGGCTCGGCGGCCTCATCGCGCCGCTGCTGGCGCCCCTCGGCTTCGGCGACTGGCGCGCCTCCACGGCGCTCGTCACCGGCCTGCTCGCGAAGGAGAGCGTGATCTCCACCTTCGCCGTGCTGCTGGGCACCGAGTCCGCGTCCGCTTTGAGCGGGCTGTTCACCCCGCTCACCGCCTACGTGTTCCTGGTGTTCACGCTATTGTATCCGCCCTGCGTGGCCGCCATCGGCGCGGTCAAGGGCGAGCTGGGGCCCAAGTGGGCCGCGGCCGTCTTCGCGCTCCAGTGCGTGGTCGCGTGGGTCGTTGCGTTCGCTGTGCGCCTCGCCGGCATGGCGCTGGGCCTCGCGTAGCCGCCGGTCGTGCCAAAAGGGACGTACCCTAACGGCACGCCGAACGTTTAGCCGTGCCATTAGGGTACGTCCCTCTTGGCGAGGGCCTGTCCCTTTTGGCACGGCCGACATGGATCGGGCTTTTCCGCCAGCCGGGTTTATGCTCCCCTGGCTTCTGCATCTCGGCGCCTGCGCGGTTCCCAGCGCGCCCGCGTCCCTCATGGGGGGATGGCGCGGGCACATACGATGAGGTAAACGAAAACCGGGTGCCGACAGGTCGTCGGCACCCGGTTGCTTGTGTCTGCGCACTTTGCGCAGGGGTCGTTCAGGCGTCTCGCCGCTACTCGGAGGAGCTGTCCCCGCTGCTTGCGGGGCCGGTGGAGATGTAGATCCAGATCGTCGTGCCCTTGGGCTGCTTGCCGCTCGGGCTGTACTTGATCACGCGGCCCTCCTCCACGGTATCGCTCGCCGTGGGGACGGGGTTGTAGCGCAGGTCCGCGTTGGAGATGGCGTCCTGCGCGTTCTCGGCGATCATGCCGGTGAGACCGAGCGCGTCGACGTCGACCTTGTCGCTATCGGGGTTCGCGCCCTTGGAGATGACGACGGTGATCGTGGTGCCGTCGGCCTGCTTGCCGCTGGGGTTCCAGCTGATGACGTAGCCCTTCTCCACATCGGAGCTGTACTCGTTCTCGACGCTCATGCCGAAGCCCGCGCTCTCGAGGGCATCTCGCGCCCCGCTCTCCGTGAGACCGGTGAGGTCGGGCACGGACACGCTGTCGGGGCCGGTGGAAATCACGAAGTCGACGGTGGATCCCTCATCGACCTCTTCGCCTGCGGCGGGGCTCTGCTCGATGATGGTGCCCGCCTCGGCGTCGTCGGCGCGCTGCTGGACGTTGCCGGTCTTGAGGCCGGCCTCGGTGATCATCTTGCGGGCGTCGGCCTCGTCCTTGGCGATGGAGAGGTCGGGCACCTGGGTCTTGTCGGCGGGCTTGGGGCCCTTGGAAATGGTGATGTCGACCTTGGAGTCCTCATCGACCTTCTTGCCGGCGCTCGGGAAGGTCTCGCAGACCTGGCCCTCGGGATAGGTGTCGCTGTACGCGGCGTCGACGTTGCCCACCTGGAGCTTCTCGTTCTTGAGGCTATCGACGGCCGCCTCCTGCTCAAGGCCGAGGAGGTTGGGCACCGCGATCTGCTTCGCGGGGGAGAGCAGGCCGCTGACGGCGAACACGGCGATGGCGACCGCCGCGACCACGGCGATGACGATGCCGGCGATCTTGCCCTTGCTCATGCCCTGCTTCTCCGGCTCGTAGCTGCCGGTGCTCTGCGCCCGCGCGCGCCCCGGCCGCTACGAGCCGGAGAAGCAGGGCATGCGCAAGGGCAAGATCGCCGGCATCGTCATCGCCGTGGTCACGGCGGCCGCCATCGCCGTGGTC
>DBFEBE010000062.1:0-11602 GCA_048318985.1 Collinsella sp. | reverse complement strand
TATGCCGGTCGTGTCCGAGCCCGCGGCCGTCGCCGATCCGTTCGCCCCGCTCGATAACTTCGGTATGGACGATCTCGACTAGTTCGCGTCCGCTTATCGCATGGCAAGCCCGCCGTCCCCGCATCGGGGCGGCGGGCTTTTCTATCGCGACCCGCCGCGCGTGCCAAAAGGGACAGGCCTGTGCCAATAGGGACGTACCCTAACGGCATGCCATGCCATTAGGGTACGTCCCTATTGGCACGCTGCATCTCGCTCGAATCTCCCGGATGGACAAAAAACGGCCGCCGGCTCCCGTGTGGGACCGGCGGCCGTTCCGTCGTGCGCCGTAGGGCTGTTCGCGCCGTTTGCCTAAGGGGTAGGGGGCTTGCACCGGATCGCGGGCGAAGGCGCGTATGCCGGCGCTAGGCTTGTGCAGGGATGACGAAGTCCTCGAGCGGGATGAGGCGCTCGGCACGCTTCTCGGGAGACGCGATGACGTCGGCGGGGTGGCCGACCGTCAGCATGGAAACGGGTTCGGTTCCTGCGGGGAGGCCGAACTCGTCGCAAGCGACCTGCGGGTCGAAGAGGCACACCCAGCATGTGCCCAGGCCGAGGTCCGTGGCCTGCATCATCATCTGGTCGCACACGATGGAGGTGTCGATCAGCGCCGCGCTCATGCCGTCATCGCGTCGGACCCAGGCGTCCTCTGCGACGGCGCAGACGAGGATGACGAGCGGCGCCCCGAACACGCTGCCGTCCTTCTCGAACCGATGCGCGGCGCGCGCGGCCTTCGCGCGCAGCTCTGGGGTATCGCATATGACGATCCGGGAGGGATGGTTGTTGTGGGCAGACGGCGCGATGCGGCCGGCTTCGACGATGGCGTTTAGGTCCGATGCGCAAACGGGCTCATCGGTGTAGTGGCGGCACGAGTAGCGCGCACGCGTCAGGTCGGAATAGGTCATGGCGGCATCCCTTCGGTCCGGTCTTCCAAGAAAAAGGGCACGAGCGCGACGCCCGTGCCCTTACACCATACCCGATGCGGACGCACGCGGGGCCCTTGCGCTAACTGTTCTTCATCACGATGTTCTCGACGGTGTCCGCGACGAACTCGCAGGAGTCGGCGCCGTACTCAAGGAAGGAGTAGATGTCGCGCCAGGAGATGATGGCGAGCGGGTCGAGGTCCGCGGTGTGGATGTTCCGCATGGCGCGGATGAAGATGTCGTCGCACTCGCTCTCGATCGTGTTGACGGTGATCACGTGCTCGCGAAGGCTCTTGGAGCGCTTGAACTGGGGCAGCTCGAGGACGAGGTCGTGCATCTGCTCGGTGGCGCGGACCAGCTTGGCGGACATCTCGAGCGCGTCGGGGCGCATCTCCTGGACGTTGGTGAAGTAGATGCGGTGCAGGACGCCCTCGATGCGGTCGATCACGACGTCGATCGCGTTGGCGAGGGTGGCGATGTCCTCACGCTCGATGGGGGTGATGAACGCGGTGATGAGGGCGTCGTTGGTCTCGTGGACGTTCTCGTCGGCAGCTTGCTCGATCTCGTGCATCTCCTCGACGGCGCGCTCGATGGTCCCCGGGTCGAAGTTCCTCATGGTGTCGTCGAGCTTCTGAGCCGCCTTGCACGCGAGCTCTGCGGACGAGGCGAAGTTGTCGTAATAGAACGCGTCGTTTTTCTTTGCCATGATGGCTCCTTCGTGGTCGTGTGTGCCGATCGGGTGCTCAGCGCGGGCGCGCTAGATGAATAGCAGGAAGAGCTTCGCCATGAGGAAGCTGATGAGGCCGCATCCGGGGAAGGTGAAGACCCAGGTGAGCAGCATGTTCTTCACGACGCCGAAGTTGATGGCCGAGAGGCGCTTCACGGCGCCGACGCCCATGATGGCGCTGGTCTTCACGTGCGTGGTGGAGACGGGGATGCCGGTGAGGGTGGCGAGCAGCAGGCAGAGGGAGCTGGAGAGGTCGGCGGAGAAACCCTGGTACTTCTCGAGCCTCACCATGTCCATGCCGACTGACTTGATGATCTTCTCGCCGCCGACGCTCGTGCCCACGCCCATGACGACGGAGCAGAGCAGCATGAGCCAAACGGGGATGAGCATGTTCTCAACCGAGGGCTGGCCGTTGCAGAACGCGACGCCGAGGAAGAGGACGCCGATGAACTTCTGTCCGTCCTGAGCGCCGTGCATGAAGCTCATGCCGGCGGCGCCGGCGATCTGGGCCCAGCGGAAGAAGGTGTTGGTATGGCGACGGTCGGCCCCGGAGAACAGGAGCGTGACGATCTTGCAGACGAGCCAGCCCATGCCGAAGCCGAGGATGAGGGAGAGGAACAGGCCGTAGATCACCTTGATCCACTCGTTCATGTTGACGCCGTCGGCGCCGCCGAGCGCGATCGCAGCGCCGGTGAGGCCGGCGATGAGGCTATGGCTCTCGCTCGTGGGGATGCCGAAGACGCTCGCCCCCACGGAGTAGACCACGATGGAGAAGAGGGCGGCGCACAGCGCTATGAGGGCGATCTGGGTGTCCATGCCGAAATCGACCATGTTCGAGATCGTCGACGCGACGCTGGCGTTGATGTGGGTCATGATGAACACGCCGAGGAAGTTGAAGATGGCGCTCATGATGATGGCGGCGCGCGGAGGCAGGCAGCGCGTGGTCACGCACGTGGCGATGGCGTTCGGCGCATCGGTCCACCCGTTGACGAAGATGACGCCCAGCGTGAGGGCGACGGTCATCGCGAGAATCGGATTTGAGAGTACCTGAGATACGAAATACGAAAACGAGACGTCCACGGAACCTATCCTTTGCTCTTCGCGCCTGCGCGCGATCGGTGCCCCCTTGGTCGGGAGGTGCACGTTGCACCGATACTATATGGTAGCACCTTACAGAACCGTTACCATAAGTTGATATGCGTACGGCGGAAGCCGTGCCGTGGGGCGGGCTCGCACCGAGCGCGCCGGTCTCTAGAAGACGGGGGAGGGGTCGCGTCGCGGCCTGCCGGCTCCGGGCGCGCATGTCCAGGCGGGCCATCGGGTGCGCTCATGCGCTCCCGTGCTGCTGCAAAACGGGGGAATATTGAGAGTATTTAAGCAACAATGATGCGCCGACCTGCGAAAATGATGAGCAGGAGGACAAATCTCAAACTTTTTCAAAAAAGTTCTTTACAGCGTGCGCAGCCTTCGATATATTATTCCTCGCGCCGAAGAGCGCAGCAGTTCGGGCGGTTAGCTCAGGGGTAGAGCACTACCTTGACACGGTAGGGGTCACAAGTTCAAATCTTGTATCGCCCACCACGAACGACACAGGCCATCGGGAAGTCCCGGTGGCCTGTTTTGTTATATAGCGAACGAAAGGGCGAAAGGCGCAAGCGGTGCGGGCCAGGTCCTTTCCCCGTGACGCGTGCGGGAGTCGTGCAGCTGCCCGGGGAGGACCCGCCTTGTGCCGAGCGGGTTTCGGCGGACATACGGCACAAGGCGGCCGCATGGGGAGGCCTGCCGTGCCGCGGCGGACGCGTGCCCGGGGAGGCCGCGTTGCTATCTTGGGGATGCGTGCGGGCCGTTGCCCCTGAAGAACGACACCGTGGAGAACGACAGGATGCTTCGCGAAACGAAACAGGGCGCCCCGGAAGGGCGCCCTGAACGGTTCCTGGAGGCGAAGCCCGGATTCGAACCGGGGGTAAAGGCTTTGCAGGCCTCTGCCTTACCACTTGGCCACTTCGCCATCTATATGAAAAGAGCCGATGTAAAACCGGCTCCTTGCAGGCGATGGAGCGGACAACGGGGCTCGAACCCGCGACCCCAACCTTGGCAAGGTTGTGCTCTACCAACTGAGCCATGTCCGCTTGCGAGAAAGTACTATACGTAAATCGCCGGATCGGCGCAAGGCTTTTTTCAAAAAACTTTTCGAGGGCGCTGGAGCGCGCGTTCGCCTGCCGGCGCGGGGCGGCCCGCGGGTATACTGTGATGCGTGAAAACGAACGAACCTAGGAGGCTGCCATGCGAGAGGCGGACGCCATCACCTCGGCTGAGCTCGCGGACCGCGTGCCCGACGTCGTCATCATCACCGGCATGTCCGGCTCCGGGCGCACGCAGGCGATGCATGTGTTCGAGGACATGGGGTACTTCTGCATCGACAACCTGCCGCCGCGCCTCATCCTGCAGCTCGCCGAGCTCGTGGGGATCAACGCCGGTATCGGCAGGCACCTCGCGGTCACGTGCGACCTGCGCAGCCAGGGGTTGTTCGACGAGCTGCAGGATGCCATCTCGACGCTCGGCGACCACGAGATGTCGAGCAAGATCGTGTTCCTCGACGCCTCCGACGAGGTCCTCATCCGTCGCTACAGCGAGAACCGCCGCCGCCACCCGCTCGCCATGCCGGGGGAGTCCACCGCCGACGCCATCCAGCGCGAGCGGGTCCAGCTGTCCCATGTGCGCGACCGCGCCGACATGATCATCGACACGAGCCGCCTGCGCACCGCGGCGCTGCGCAACCGCCTGAGGCACGCCTTCTCCGAGCTCACCGACCAGCAGCTCATGGAAGTGCATGTGTTCTCCTTCGGCTTCAAGCGCGGCCTGCCGGTCGAGGCGGACCTCATGATCGACGTCCGCTTCCTCCCCAACCCGTTCTACGATCCCGAGATGCGCACCATGACCGGCCTGGACCGGAAGGTGTCCGAGTTCGTGCTCGAGCACCCCAAGACCCGCGAGTTCATGGAGGCGTGGCACAAGCTTCTGGACGCCGTGATGCCCGGCTACATCGCCGAGGGCAAGCCCCAGCTGTCCATTGCCATCGGCTGCACAGGCGGCCAGCACCGCAGCGTCGCCATCGCCGAGGCGACGGCTCGCTACCTCGAGCGCCAGCAGTACCACGTGAGCCTCGCGCACCGCGACCTTCCGCGCGCGAACACGGCGGGATAGGCGGGCATCATGGACGAACGAGCCCGCACCCGCGACGTCGCCCGCCCGCGCCCGCTGCGCGCGGTCTCGGTGGGCGGCGGCACGGGGCAGCCGAACCTCATACGCGCCCTGCGGATCATGGGCGCGCGGATCGATTCCGTGGTCGCCATGGCAGACGACGGCGGCTCCACCGGCCTGCTGCGCGAGGCCGCGCACGTGATTCCCCCCGGAGACGTTCGCAAGTGCATCTCCGCCCTCGCCGAGGACCCGGCGTCGCCGCTCGCCCGTGCGGTCGCCCACCGCTTTCCCTACATCGACGACCATGCGCTCGGGAACCTGATCCTCGTCGCCCTCGCCGAGGAGACGGGCTCCTTCATCGAGGGCATCCGCGCCTGCGAGGGCATCTTGGGCTGCGTCGGCCGTGTCCACCCCTCGACGCTCGAGTACGTGAGCCTGTCCGGCCGTACGCGCGAGGGCGGGGTCGTCCACGGCCAGGCGCAGATCTCCTACGGAGGCAGCGCGTATTCGGACGTCTGGCTCGATCCGGCCGACGCTCCCGCGAACGACGAGGCCGTTCGCGCGATCCTCGACGCGGACCTCGTCGTCCTCGGCCCCGGGTCGTTGTTCACCTCCATCATCCCCAACGTCCTCGTCGCCGGCATCCGCGAAGCCCTGCGGGCGACGGCGGCGGTTCGCGTGTTCGTCTGCCCCAAGATCGATTCACTGGGCGAGACGAGCGGCATGAGCGCCGCCGACCATGTCGACGCTCTGCTCGCCCACGGCTTGGACGGGGCTGTCGACGCGGTGCTCGTGCACCGTGCGACCCGTCCCGAGCTCGTATACCCCTACGGTCGCCGCGCGTGGGAGCGGGTGCCCCGGCCGACCGGCGGCGCTCCGCGCCCCGTGGTGAGCGCCTGCGACATCGCGCAGGCGAAAGACGCGCCGTTCGGTCCCATCGTCGCCGACGATGCCGTCGTGGAGCGCATCGGCTCGCGCGTCCCTCGCGTGGTGGTCCGCGATTTCACCGGGCAGGGGTCCCCGGCCGCACACGACCCGGCGCTGCTCGCGCGCGCCCTGAGCGAGGTGATGGGTTAGATGTCGTTCACCGCTGAGGTTCGCGACGAGCTCTCGCGCTGCGTCCCCGCCTGCGAATACTGCAACCTGGCGACGCTCGCGGCGCTGACGCGCGTCTGCGGCACGCTGGGCGTATCCGGGTCCGGCAGCTATCGGCTGCAGGTCGCGACCGAGACGGGCGCCGTTGCGCGCACGATGATCGGGCTCACGCACCAGATACTCAAGCTCGAGACGGAGTTCACCGTGCGCAAGAGCGTCCTGCATCGCGTCCGGAACTACCTCATCGTGCTCCCGGACCAGCCGGATCTCGAGAAGGCTCTGGTCCTGCTCGGCATCCTCGATCGTTCGGGCGGCCTGGTGCGCGGCGTCCCGCACCACGTGGTCGCGCGCGACTGCTGCCGCCTGTCCTATATCCGCGGGAGTCTCATCGCGGGCGGGTTCGTCGCCGACCCGCGCGGGGACTTCCATCTTGAGATATCGGTGCAGGGGGAGGAGTACGCTCGCGCGCTCGCCGATCTGATCGGCCAGGTGGGGATCCCCGCCCGGGTCAACGCCCGCCGCGGCTCCTTCGCGGTGTACATCAAGAGCGCGCGCGACATCCGTCGCCTGCTCGAGATGCTGGGGGCCGCGCGCTCCGTCCGGGACATCGACGAGGCCCGCGCCATGAAGTCGGTCAAAAACGATGTGAACCGCCGCGTGAACGCCGAGCTCGCCAACCAGGGGCGCTCCGCCGCCGGCGCGCAGCGCCAGATGGAGATGATCGAGCGCCTCGACCGGGAAGGCCTGCGCCAGGGGCTCCCTGACGCGCTCGCGGACTTCTGCGACCTCCGCGAGCGCTATCCCGACCTGTCCCTGCGCGACCTCGGACAGATGGCGGACCCGCCGCTGTCCAAATCCGCTCTCTATCATCGCGTCCTGCGCATCGAGAAGCTCCTCGAAGGCGGTGGATTGTAAAGCTGAAGCGCTTCACAACGTCTCTTACCTGCTGTTTTGAAGCGAATCAACGCAGTGAAATCTATCAAATATCTCCGTTCTCGCAACAAACGGGTCGGAAAAAAGGTATATTCAGGTCGTGGTTAGTTTGTGGGTCTCAACGGCGGGCAAAGCGCCTGCGGGGACCTAACGAAAGGAGACACAATGGCAGTAAAGGTTGCTATTAACGGCTTCGGTCGCATCGGTCGTCTGGCCTTCCGTCAGATGTTCGGCCACGAGGGCTCCGAGATCGTCGCCATCAACGACCTCACCTCTCCCGACATGCTTGCTTACCTGCTGAAGTACGACTCCACGCAGGGCAACTACTCCCGCGATCACAAGGTCGAGGCCACCGAGGACTCCATCATCGTCGATGGCAAGGAGATCAAGATCTACAAGGAGGCCGACGCCAACAACCTGCCTTGGGGCGACCTCGACGTCGACGTCGTGCTCGAGTGCACCGGCTTCTACACCTCCAAGGCCAAGGCCCAGGCCCACATCAACGCCGGCGCCAAGAAGGTCGTCAGCTCCGCTCCCGCGGGCAACGACCTGCCCACCATCGTCTACAACGTGAACCATGAGGAGCTCACGGCTGAGGACGACATCATCTCCGCTGCCTCCTGCACCACCAACTGCCTCGCCCCGATGGCCAAGGGCCTGAACGACTTCGCCCCCATCGTGTCCGGCATCATGACCACCATCCACGCCTGGACCGGCGACCAGATGGCTCTCGACGGCCCGCAGCGCAAGGGCGACAAGCGCCGCTCCCGTGCCTGCGCCGTCAACATCGTCCCCAACTCCACCGGTGCCGCCAAGGCCATCGGCCTGGTTCTCCCCGAGCTCAACGGCAAGCTCATCGGTGCCGCCCAGCGCGTCCCGACGCCGACCGGCTCCCTCACCAACCTCTACGCCGTCGTCGACAAGGTCGTTACCAAGGACGAGGTCAACGCTGCCATGAAGGCCTACGCCGAGACCATCTCCGAGACCTTCGGCTACAACGAGGACGAGATCGTCTCCACCGACATCATCGGTGAGACCCACGGCTCCATCTTCGATGCCACCCAGACCATGTGCTCCGACCTCGGCAACGGCCAGACCCTCGTCCAGGTCGTCTCCTGGTACGACAACGAGAACTCCTACACTTCTCAGATGGTCCGCACCATCAAGTACTTCGAGAAGTTCGTCGCCTAAGCGAGCACCTGCTTGACGGCTCACGCTTCATAGCGTCTCGCGAGGGCGCGGCCTCTTGGCTTCATGCCCTGGGGTCGCGCCCTCGTCTTTCCTCGCGGGGCATGCCGTCCCGCGTTTCCCATGAAAGGTTGTAACCATGGCTTTCACCAAGAAGACCATCCGCGACATCGATGTCGACGGCAAGCGCGTTCTCGTGCGCGTCGACTTCAACGTCCCCGTGGCAGACGGCGTGGTGGGCGACACCACCCGCATCAAGGCCGCCCTGCCGACCATCAACTACCTCGTTGAGCACAACGCCCGCGTGATCCTCATGAGCCACCTCGGCCGCCCCAAGGGCGAGGGCGCGGAGCCGCAGTTCTCCCTGGAGCCCGTCGCCGCGAAGCTCGCCGAGCTCTCCGGTCTCGAGGTCGCGTTCGTCGCTGACACCTATGGCGAGGCCGCTGCCGCCGCCGTCGAGGCCCTCGAGCCGGGTCACGTGCTCGTCCTCGAGAACGTCCGCTTCGATAAGCGCGAGAAGAAGAACGATCCCGAGATCGCCCAGATTCTCGCCTCCTATGGCGACGTGTTCGTCCTCGACGCCTTCGGCACCGCGCACCGCGCCCAGGGTTCCGTCGTGGGCCCGGCTGCCCACATCCCCGCAGTCGCCGGCTTCCTGCTCGAGAAGGAGGTCTCCACGCTGGGCGGCCTCTTCGCCGAGCCCAAGCGCCCCTTCGTCGCCATCCTCGGCGGCTCCAAGGTCTCCGATAAGATCGGCGTGATCGACCGCCTGCTCGACTCCGCCGACACCGTCATCGTGGGCGGCGGCATGGCCTACACCTTCGCCAAGGCCCAGGGCGGCAAGATCGGCAACTCGCTGTGCGAGGACGACTGGTGCGACCGCGCCCTCGAGATGCTCGAGAAGGCCAAGAAGAACGGCGTGCAGTTCCTGCTCCCGATCGACAACGTCGTCGCCGACGACTTCGCCAACGACGCTAACACCAAGGTCTGCGCCACCGGCGAGATCGAGGATGGCTGGGAGGGCCTGGACATCGGCCCCGAGACCGAGAAGCTCTTCGCCGACGCCATCGCCGGCGCTAAGACCGTCTTCTGGAACGGCCCCTGCGGCGTCTTCGAGATGGACACCTTCGCCCATGGCACCAAGTCCATCGCCGAGGCCATCGCTGCCAACACCGAGTGCGACTCCGTCATCGGCGGCGGCGACTCCGTTGCCGCGGTCAACAAGTTCGGCCTGGCCGACAAGATGACCTTCATCTCCACCGGCGGCGGCGCATCCATGCAGCTCGTCGAGGGCAAGCCCCTTCCCGGAGTGGAGGCGCTGAACGATGCCGAGTAACCGCACCACCCTCATCGCCGGCAATTGGAAGATGAACAACGACGTCGAGGCCGCCGCGGTCCTCGCTGGCGAGCTCGTCGAGGCCCTCGCGGGCGTCGACAACGGCGTCGAGGTCCTCGTCTGCCCGCCCACCATCGACCTCACCACGGTCGCGGCCAAACTCGACGGCTCCGCTGTCAAGCTGGGCGCCCAGAACTGCTATTGGGAGGCTTCCGGCGCCTACACCGGCGAGTCCTCCTGCGATATGCTCAAGTCCGCCGGTTGCACCTACTGCATCATCGGCCACTCCGAGCGCCGCGACTACTTCCACGAGACCGATGAGGACCAGAACAAGAAGGCCAAGGCGCTTGTCGCCGCCGGTCTCGTCCCTGTCTTCTGCTGCGGCGAGCCGCTCGAGGTCCGTGAGGCGGGCACCTATGTCGAGCACGTCGTCGCTCAGGTGAAGGCCGGTCTTCAGGGTCTCGAGATCACCGATCCGGCCCAGCTCGTCGTCGCCTATGAGCCCATCTGGGCCATCGGCACCGGCATGACCGCCACCGCCGATGACGCGCAGGAGGTCTGCGCCGCCGTCCGCGAGGCCCTCGTGGACCTCTTCGGCGCCGAGCTCGCCTCCGGCATCCGCGTGCTGTACGGCGGCTCCGCCAAGCCCGGCAACATCGCCGAGCTCGTGGCCAAGCCCGATGTCGACGGCGCCCTCGTCGGCGGCGCCTCGCTCAAGGCCGCGGACTTCTCCGAGATGGTCGTCAAGGCCGCGGAGTAGCACCCGTATCCGCAAGGGGCCGTGGCGTATTGGCGCTGCGGCCCTTCTTCTTGAACTAGGGAGAATCACACATGGCCAACCGCCACCTTCCTGCACTTCTCGTCATCATGGACGGCTTCGGCCTCGCGCCCGCGGGTTCCGACAACGCGGTCAGCGCCGCGAGCACGCCCTTCATCGACGGACTCTACGAGAAGTACCCCCACACCACCTTGGGCGCTTCCGGCGAGGATGTCGGCCTGCCTGACGGCCAGATGGGCAACTCCGAGGTCGGTCACCTCAACATCGGCGCCGGTCGCATCGTCTTCCAGGAGCTTTCCCGCATCAACAACGCCATCAAGGACGGCTCCCTCAAGACCAACGAGGTCTTTGTCAAGACGATGGACGACGTCGCCTCTGCAGGCAAGACGCTGCACCTCATGGGCCTGATGAGCCCCGGCGGCGTGCACTCCATGCAGAGCCACTGCGAGGCGCTCGTCTCCATGGCCGCCGAGCGCGGCGTCAAGACCGTTCGCGTCCATTGCTTCATGGACGGCCGCGACGTCGCGCCCCAGTCCGGTGCCGGCTACGTCTCCGAGCTCGCTGCGTTCCTCGCCGACCTCTCCGAGAAGGTCGGCTGCGACGCCCGCATCGCCACGGTGTCCGGCCGTTATTACGCGATGGACCGCGATAACCGCTGGGAGCGCGTCCAGCGCGCCTACGACGTGCTGGTTCAGCCCTCCGAAGCCGACGCCGACGCCGTCGCCGGCATCAAGGCCTACTACGAGACCGATCCGCGCGGCGATGAGTTCGTCGAGCCCTTCGCCTGCCACAACGAGGGCATTCGCGAGGGCGACGCCGTCATCTTCTTCAACTTCCGCCCCGACCGCGCCCGCCAGATGACCCGCGCGTTCACGGACGTCGACTTCGACGGCTTCGAGCGCGAGCAGATCAAGCTGTCGCACTTCGTCACGATGACCGAATACGACCCGAGCTTCGACGTCGAGGTCGCGTTCCCCAAGACGTTCCCCGAAAACGTGCTCGCCGACGTCATCGCCGCCAACGGCTTGAAGCAGCTCCATACCGCCGAGACCGAGAAGTACGCGCACGTGACGTTCTTCCTGAACGGCGGCATCGAGGAGCCCAAGGAGGGCGAGGAGCGCGTGCTCGTCGCCAGCCCGAAGGTCGCGACCTACGATCTCAAGCCCGAGATGAGCGCGCCCGAGGTCACCGAGAAGCTCGTCGAGGCCATCAACGAGGACCGCGCCGACTTCTATATCGTCAACTTCGCCAACTGCGACATGGTCGGTCACACCGGCGTCTTCGAGGCCGCCGAGGCTGCCGTCGAGGCTGTCGACCACGCGCTCTCGCAGGTCATCCCGGCCATCCAGGCCAAGGGCGGCTTTGCGCTCATCACGGCCGACCAC